>CBINJQ010000377.1:0-4566 GCA_966251015.1 uncultured Akkermansia sp.
ATGAGATTTCTCGGCATCGATTACGGCACGCGGCGGATCGGGCTGGCGACGGGCGACGAGCTCGGCATCGCCACGCCGATCCCGGCGCTGGTCGAGGCGGACGCGGCGGCGCGGCGCAAGGCGCTGGCCGCGGTGGTGAAGACGCGGCGTATCCAGGAGATCGTGCTCGGGCTGCCGCTCAACATGGACGGATCGAGCGGGTTCAAGGCGAAGGAGACCGAAGCCTTCGCGGAGGAACTGCGCGCGGAGTTCGGTTTGCCGGTGCATCTGGTGGACGAGCGGTTGAGCTCGCACCTCGTCGAGAGCGGGATGAACCAGAAACAGCTGCGCGAGATTCGCGGGAAGGGCATCATCGACTCGCGCGCGGCGGCGGTGATCTTGCAGGATTATCTCGATCAACGCTTCCCGCCGGGGCTTCCGGAAGCGATGCGTGGGCCGGAGGTTTGACCGCGGCTTACGCGGATGGGCGCGGATGCATTTCCGATTTTGCCTTTATCCGCGTTCATCTGCGCTATCCGCGGTTAAATTGCTGTCATGAACGGAGAAACCCAGCGCTGGAAGTGTCTCGTCGCCTATGATGGCACGGCGTTCTCGGGCTGGCAGGCGCAGCCGGACAAGAACGCGGTGCAGGACCATGTCGAGCGGCGGCTCGCGGAGCTTTTTCAGAAGGAGATTCGCATTCATGGAAGCGGGCGCACTGACGCCGGAGTGCATGCGCGCGGGCAGGTTTTCCACTTCGATTCGAGCTGGAGACACGGGCCGGATAAACTGCTCGCGGCGCTGCGCGGCGGGCTGCCGCCGACGATCCAGGTGCGCACGGCGGAGGTCGTGGCGAAGGAGTTTCACGCGCGCTACTCGGCGGTCGGGAAGATCTACCATTACCACCTGATCCACGGCGCGTGGGCCGATCCCTTTGAGCACCCGTTCACCTGGTCGGTGCCGAAGGCGCTGGATGTCGCGGCGATGCGGGCGGCGGCGGCCGTTTTGCGCGGGAAGCACGATTTTCGCGCGTTCTCGGCGTTTGGCGGCGAGGAGCGGGAGAACACGGTGCGGACGCTGGCGCGGCTGGATCTGGTCGAGGACGGGCCGCGTCTGCGGATCGAGGCGGAGGCGGAGGGGTTTTTGTATAAGATGGTGCGCAGCCTCGCGGGCGCGCTGGTGTATGCCGGCATGGGCAAGCTGTCGCCGGAGCGGATCGCGAAGCTGCTGGAGACGCGGGAGCGCACGGCGGAGGTCGAGACGGCGCCGCCGCAAGGGCTGTTTTTGATGAAGGTGTTTTATCCGGAGCCTCGGAGCGGGGGCGGGGGATGAGCGGCGGGGTGGGCGAAGCGGATGGGGAAACGGCGGGCGCGGCGCCGGACGCCCGACCGGCGGTCGGGCCTACATCGGAGGCCGGCTGGCGGGGTCTGGCGCGCGGGCTGCGCGACGTGCTGTTTCCGCCCTCGTGTTTGCATTGCGGCGACGTGGTCGAGCGCAGTCCGTTGCGGCATGTGTGCGCGGGGTGCGAGCCCTTGATCGCGCGGGTGGAGGCGCCGTGCTGTCCGTGTTGCGGGCATCCGTTTTTCGGCGAGGCCTCGGGAGAGCGGTTGTGCGTGCATTGCGAGGGACTGCGACCGGAGTTTCGGGAAGGGCGGACGGCGGTGTTGTTCAAGGGGCCGGCGCGGGCGCTGGTGCACGAGTTGAAATACCGGCACGGACTCTTCGCGCTGGATGATTTGGCGACGATCATCGCGGAAAACACGCATACGGCGGAATTTTTGCGCGGCGCGATCCTGGTGCCGGTGCCGTTGCATTCGCGGAAAAAACGCGAGCGCGGCTACAATCAGGGCGAGGAGCTGGCGCGGACCGTGGCGGCCCGGCTGGGTGGCGGAACGAGCGTGGCGGAGCTGTTGATGCGTGTCGCGGACACCCAAACGCAAACTAATCTCGACCGGGAGCGGCGCCGGGCGAACCTCAAAAACGCGTTTGCCCTGGTCCGGGGGGCGTCCATTAACCCGGTCCTTCGGTATGTGCTCATCGACGATGTCTTCACCACGGGTTCGACCCTCAACGCTTGCGCGGCCGTGCTGCGCCGGGCGGGTTGCCTGAATGTGGACGTCTGCACCTTTGGTCACGGTTAACCGGCCTCGCAACTAAACCCGCTTTCGCGTCTATGTCGCTGTTCAGCAAGCCGAAGTATTCGACGGTCGTCGTCAAAAAGAAGGACATCCCGAAGGGCCTCTACACGAAGTGCCCGGTCTCGGGGGATGTCATCTTCAACCAGGAGCTGGAGGCGAACCAGATGGTCGCCCCGAAGAGCGGCTATCATTTCCCGATCGGCGCCCGCGGCCGCATCAAGGGGCTTTTCGACGCCGACACCTTTGTCGAGCACGACGCTTCGGTGAAGTCGGCCGATCCGTTGAAGTTCGTGGACTCGGCCGCCTATCCGGATCGCATCAAAAAATACGAGAAGGACAGCGGCCTGCCCGAGGCGGTGATTTGCGGCACGGGCAAGATCCACAACATCAAGGTCTCCGTGGCCGTGATGGATTTTCGTTTCTGCGGCGGCGCCATGGGCTCGGCCGTCGGCGAGAAGATCACCCGCGCCATCGAACGCGCCCGGGACGAGAAGTGCCCGTGCATCATTTTCTCGGCGTCCGGCGGCGCGCGCATGCAGGAGGGCATTTTCTCCCTCATGCAGATGGCCAAGACCAGCGCGGCGCTGGGCCGCCTGTCCGAGGCCGGCCTGCCCTACATTTCCGTGCTCACGCACCCGACCATGGGCGGCGTGACGGCCAGCTTCGCGGTCTTGGGCGATATCAACATCGCCGAGCCCGGCGCGTTGATCGGCTTCGCCGGCGCGCGCGTCATCAAGGACACCGTGAAGCAGACGCTGCCGGCCGGGTTCCAGACCGCGGAGTTCCTCGAGAAAAAAGGCCTGATCGACATGATCGTGCCGCGTCTCGAGATGCGCGACACCCTGCGCAACGTGCTCGGCGCGCTGCACACGAAGAAGGCGCCGACGGCCGCCTGAGGATCACGGTTTTCGGGCGGGGCGGGACCGCCGGGCTCGCCGAAGCGTTGCATCCACGGCGGGCCCATCGGTCCCGACCTACCTTCAATCCAAAGGTGAACCCTTTATCGGCCGACTACGCCGCCGTCTGCGAGCGTCTTTACGCCATGAAGGCGCGGGGCGTGTCCTTTGGCATCGACCGCATGCGGGCGTTTGCCGCGGCGCTGGGCAACCCGGAGCGGGCGGTGCCCTTGATCCACGTCGCGGGCACCAACGGCAAAGGCTCGGTGACCGCGATGCTCGCGTCGATTTTCCGGGCGGCGGGCAAACGCGCCGGCATGTATACCTCGCCGCATCTCGTCCGCCTCGGCGAACGCGTGCAGGTCGACGACGTGCCGCTTGGCGAGGCGGAGATCATGGCCTACGTCGCCGAGCTCGATCCCCTCGTGGCGAAGCTGGAAACCGCGACGCCGGACGAGGCGCCGAGCTTTTTCGAGTTCATGACCGCGATGGCGTTTTTGCAGTTCGCGCGCCGACGGTGCGACGTCTCGGTGATCGAGGTCGGGCTCGGCGGACGGCTCGACGCGACCAACATCATCACGCCGGAGGTGAGCGTGATCACGAGCATCGGGCTGGATCACTGCGAGATGCTGGGCGACACGCTGGAGAAAATCGCGGCGGAGAAGGCCGGCATCATCAAGCCGGGCGTGCCGGTGGTCATGGGCCGCCTGCCCGCCGAGGCGGAGGCGGTGGTGCGGGCGATCGCCGCGGAGCGCGGGGCGCGGCTGCATTCGGTGCGCGAGATTTTCGGCGACGACGCGGCCAACTATCCGCGCGCGGCGCTGGAGGGGGATTATCAGCGTTTCAACGCCGCGACGGCGACGCTCGTCGCGCGGGCTCTGGCGGAAAGCGGGAGGTTCGGGCTCGTCGAGGGGCACATCGCGCGGGGCTTGGCGACGGTGAGCTGGCCCGGGCGCTGGCAACGTGCGCGGCTGGCCGACGGGCGACTGATCGTCCTCGACGCCTCCCACAATCCCGAGGGCGCGGAGGTGTTGGACGTTCTGCTGGCCAAGCTCGTGGCGGAGACCGGACGCGCTCCGGTGGTCGTGACCGGCGTGCTGGGCGCCGCGCGCGCGAAGCCGCTGCTCGAGACGGTGGGACGTCACGCGAAGGAGATCCACCTGGCGCGGCCGCAGCAGGCGCGGGCGTCGAGTTTCGAGGAGCTGGAGTCGCTGGTGCCGGCGACCTTCTTCGAGCGCGGAGGCCGGCTCGTCCGCGGCTCGGTGGAGACGCTTTTCCCGCGGCCCGGCGAATGCGCGGCCGGCGCGCCGGACGACGTGATCGTTGTCACGGGATCGATTTATTTGCTCGGCGAAGTGCTGGCGCGTTTGGAGCCGGAGCGCGGGCGCGGCGAGCAACGCTTGCAGGATTTTTGAAAGCGGTTCCGTCCCCGCAATAACAGGCGGCCCGCTCGCCGACATGAAAAAGCCTCTTGAAGTCGCTGGAGTTCAAGAGGCTTAAGTGGCTGCCCGATAAGGACTCGAACCTTAACAAGCAGAGTCAGAATCTGCTGT
>CBINJQ010000378.1:0-4532 GCA_966251015.1 uncultured Akkermansia sp.
CGGCGCGGTGGCTCTCCGCGTAGCCCCAGTGGAGGTCGGCCACGACGAGCGTGCGAGTCGCCTCGAGGTAAAGCGCGAGGCGGGCGTCGAAGAGGAGGCCGGGGGCGATGAGTTGGTTAACCACGGAGAGTGCTGAGGGGCATGGATGGAAAACCGCTAAAGCTCGCTAAAGAACGCTAAATCGGAGGTGGAGGCCGGTAGGTTGATTTAGCGAGGATTAGCGTTTTTTAGCGGTTTCCCAATCCGGCGGAGTTGGCGAGTGTGCCATACATTTCGTGGTAGAGGCGCTCGATGGTGGTTTCGGGGTCCTCGAGCATCATGGTTTCGCGGATACGCGAGACATACATGCCGAAGGCGAAGGGGCTGACGCGTTCGACGATGCGGAAGTCGATGGGCAGCTCGGCGACGGAATCGAGGAACGCGAGCGCGGCGGGCAGATCGAGGAAGCGGGTGGTTGCCTCGGCGTAGGCTTCGGCGAGGAGCACGTGGTCTGGCTCGTGGCGACGGAGCACGTCGAAGAGGATTTCGGAGCTCCATTGGAGTGATTTGGACCCGCGTTCGGCGCCATGGACGCGACGCGGGACCATGAGGCCGGCCTGGGCGACGCCGCGGAACTGCCACTTCACCAGCTCGCTGTCGGCGAGCGCGGCGCGGAGGTCCTCCTCGGCGCCGGGCCGGGCGAGGAGGGCGCGGATTGCATGGGCGGAGTCGAGGCGCTGAAAGGGGCGAAGCGTGAGGAGAAAACCGTAGTCGTCGATCGTGACCATGGCGTTGCCGCCGAGGGTGCGCTGGATGCGCCGGGCGACGATACGGGAGAGCGCGTCGTTGGCGGAACGGCCGATGAGGCAGTGGAAGAAGTGATGGCGCAGGCCGGAGGAAGTGTCGTCGTGGCGTTCGACGAGGAGGAAGCCGGCGGTGGGAATGCGGGAGATTTGGGATTGGAGGCGGAAGTGGCGGACGAGGGCGGCGGCGTTGGCGGGGGTGAAGGCGTAGTGGGAAGTAAGATACGACTCGGCTGGGGATGAAGCGGAGGTGTCGGGGCAGGGCGTGACCGCCGGGCGCGCCGGTTTGGACGACGGGGCGTCGATTGCGAACGGCCGGCCCTGCGGTCCGGCCCTACCTTCCGATTCAATCAACTGCGACACGGCGGTGCGGAGGCGGACGACCTCGGCCGCGAGGCCGCTGGCGAGGGGCATCTTGGCGGCGTTCCAGCGCGGGACGGTGGGGAGCGAGGAATCGGCGGCGGCGACTTTGGCGGTGAGGAGCGTGGTCGAGACGAGGCGGACGCAACGGGCGTTGAGGACGAAGATGTCGCCGGGACGGAGTCGCTTGATAAAGGTCTCCTCGACGGTGCCGAGATTGCGGCGGCCGAGGCGAACGGTGACGTGGGCGTCGGAGGAAATGGTGCCGACGTTTTGGTAGAACTCGCGCGCGACCTTGGGCGCGGGGAGGGCGAGGCGGCCGTCGGAGTTGACGAAGATTTTTCCGAAGAGAGGGGTGTAGGCTTTTTCGAGGGAGCGGCCGCCGCCCCGGAGGTAATGGAGCACGCGGTCGAAAAGTTCGCGCGGGAGCCCGAAGAAGGGATGGGCGCGGCGGACGAGGGCGTAGGCCTCGTCGGGCGTGGTGTCGGCGAAGACGGCGATGCCGACGAGGTGCTGGGCGAGGACGTCGGCGGGGTTCCGAGGGAGGCGGAGGGGCTCGAGCTGGCGCTCACGCATGAGGCGGACGGTCGCGGCGCACTCGGCGAGGTCGTTGATGTTGGTGGCGACCAGGAGGCCGCGCGCGGTCCGGCCGGGTGCGTGGCCGGAGCGACCGAGTCGTTGGAGGGCGCGCGCGACGCCCTTGGGCGCGGAGACCATGACGACGAGGTCGATGGAGCCGATGTCGACGCCTAGTTCGAGGGAGGTGGAGCAGACGACGGCGCGGAGTTCGCCGCGCTTGAGGCGGTCTTCCACTTCGAGGCGGACGGCGCGGTCGAGCGAGGCGTGGTGGACCTCGATTTGCGCGGCGAGGTCCGGGAGGAGTTGCTTGAGACGGAGGCCGATGGTTTCGGCGCCGGCGCGGGTGTTGGTGAAGACGAGGGTGGTGCGGTGGCGGAGGAGTTCGGCGGCGAGTTCGCGGAGGACGCGCGCGCCGGTGTAGCCGGCGGCGGGGTAGGGAGTTTGGGCGAGCGGGGAAAAGACGGAGACGTCGGAAGGGTTGGTGGAGTTGACCTCGACGATTTCGCAGGGACGGCCGGGGCCGGCGAGGAAGCGGGCGAGCTCGGGGAGCGGGGCGACGGTGGCGGAGAGGCCGATTCTGGTCAGAGGGTTGGGGGAGGCCGCGGGACGCGCAGGATCGAGCGCGGACGGGGCGGCGAACCCGAGAGGCGGGCCCAGCGGTCTCGCCTTACCTGCAAGCGTCTCCAGGCGTTCGGCGGCGAGGGCGAGGAGGCTGCCGCGTTTGTTTTCGGCGAGGGCGTGGAGTTCGTCGACGAGGAGGAAGCGGACGGTGGCGAGCGCGGGGGCCCAGCCCGGTTGCGAGAGAAGAAGGGTGAGACTCTCGGGCGTGGTGACGAGAATGTGCGGCGGTTTTCGCTTTTGGAAGGCGCGGTCCTTGGCGGAGGTGTCGCCGGTGCGGGAGGCGACGCGGATGAAATTCCAGCCGAGTTCGGCGAGCGGAGCGTGGAGGTTTTTCTGGAGGTCGTAGGCGAGGGCTCGGAGCGGGGAGACGTAGACGGCGACGATGCCGCGCGGTGGAAGCGCGTCCGATTCGTGGAGGCGGACGAGGTGGTCGAAGACGCCAAGGAAGGCGGCGAGGGTTTTGCCGGTGCCGGTGGGGGAGGAAAGGAGGACGGAGCGACCGGCGAGGATGTGCGGGATGGTGGCGGCCTGGGCCTCGGTCGGCTCGGGGAAGCGGCGGGAGAACCAGGCGTCCAGCGCGGGGTGGAGACCGGGGAAAACGGGATGCCTTGAGCGGAGCAGCGCCACGGTGGATGCGGCCTGACGGATAATCTTTTAGGCGATCCGGGCAATGGACGCATGCCGATTGCCGGAACCGGAGGGTCGTTTCGGGCCGGGTTAAAGACCGGTAGCGGCGGCGCTCTGTGGGATTGAAAAAAACAAAAGCCGTCGACCCCAAGGGAGTCGACGGCGGCGCGGACGGAGGACCTTATTGGTTGTAGGTCACGAGATAGCGAATGGGAGAGAGTTCGATCCGCACGCGATTTTGGTCTTTGATGAACCAGTTCCAGTTGGCGACAGGACCGCGATTGGTGGCGGTGGTTTTATTGGTTTGGCCACCTGCGTCCACGCGGAAGTCGTTGATCGAGAGTTCGCCGTTGATGGAGCTGCGTGTCTGCGTCGGTTCCAGACGGGCGTAGCTTTTCACGTTGGAAACCGTCAAAATCGGGAAATCGCGCGAATCATCGAGCTGGGAATCGAGGAAATTCGACGGGGCGTGACGATCCGTTTCGTGGATCCAGACTCGAAGATGGCCGATGACATCGAGGCGCTTGTCGGCGTGATGTTCGCGCAACTCGAAAAAAACGTCGCGAGCGAATGGATCGCCTCCGCCCCAGTTGTTGTCGCCGATGCGACGCATGTTCGGGAAATCCACGTTCCGAACAGGGGCTTGGATGATGGCGACCGGCTCGATTTTCTGGAGCTTGCGCACCTGCATGGCCTTGGCGCGCTTGAAGCCTATGACGTAGGCGTCTTCGGCCGGGATATCGAGACGGGCGGTTCCTGCATCTTGCGATTGCACCGAGGCGGTGATCGCCAGCCCCGACAACAGCGCCTTGAAATCGGCGTCCGTGAGCGAGCCGCGCGAGATCGTGACGCTGCCTCCGCTCATCTGAAGGATGCCGGTCACGAGGAAGCCGTCGGCGTCGGGCGTCGATTGAAGATCCCTTAACGCACGTTGATACGTGAGGTTTGTGGCGGCGCGAGTTTCGGGATCAAGGAGACCTTCGACATCGAGCGAGATGCTTTCCAGCTTTCCAGGGTTTAAACTGGCGATGCGAACACCTGATCGAGCGAGTTGGGCAAACACATCCTTTCCAGCATCCAACGCGACGTTCCATGACCGGGTATCGACATCCGTGATCAAAGGCACCCGGTGACTGATCTTTTCCGCCATCGGAAGCTTGTCGGGCGCGGGCACTGAAACCGAGTGGTCTTCAGCGAAGCGGATCGAGCCGAGCGCGAAGCCCTTTTGCGGATAGGGGAGCGGCTCATAGCCGGAGCTGCGAGCGATATTTGCGAACTCGCCTCGAACCTCGCGAGAGCGGGAGAGAACCGAGTGGCTGCAGCCACCGAGAAGGGCTGACACAGCGCCAAAAACCGCGGTGACGAGCCACGCGCGACGCGAAGAAGGCATGTTGTGCATAGTGGTGATCATGAGGGATCACCCTTATATTAGCATATCTTAACCTGGGGTGATGATTACTTATGGGCAGCCCAATTCCACTTGTCAGGGAGGTGAGGTAGAGAGAGTTGGGGTTGCTTAAGGTATTACAAAAAACACTTATGATCGACTCATGGGTGCAGGCG
>CBINJQ010000379.1:0-4528 GCA_966251015.1 uncultured Akkermansia sp.
ACCGTAGCCCTCCACGAAGAACCGCAGCCCGCGCTCGCGGGCCAGTTGGTGCATGCGCTCGTAGTAGTTCTCCGCCATCAGGTCGGCCTGCGTGCGGCGAACGTCATAGAGAAACCGCTCCGAACGAGCGGCGTCGCCGACCACGCGGCCGAAGAGCGCGGGCAGCCAACCGGTGATGTCGTAGCCGGCCCGGCGGCGAAACTCCTCGGGAAAGGCGGCGGTCCAGTTCTGCATGCCGGCTTCGTAGCTGTCGATCAGCACGGTGGCCGGGCCCTTGGCTCCGGCCGCCACGGCGTCGGCGGCGACGCGGTCGATGACATGCTTGAAATGAAACTCGGCGGCGGCGGGGTTGAACTTGTCGATCTCAAGCCCGCGCCCGGCGGCGGAGGCGGCGATGTTTTTCTGCCCCGTGCTGGTTTGGCCGATACGCAGGATGGTCCACGCCCCCTCCGGGGCGTCCCAGACCAGGCGGTCGCCCTGGAGCTTGTCCGTGAGGTCGATGACCGAGGCGGGATCGACCGACGCGGTGGCGGGACCGGCGGAGGGCAACGCGAGCTGACCGGTGACGCGGTAGTCGAAGTTGGCCTTCGTCACCCAATCGGCGATGCGCGGCGTGCGGTGAAAAACGAGGTCGCCGATCTCCCCCTCGCCCGACGCGGTGACGCGCACCTGACGCACAAGCGTCGGAGCGAAGGAGCGAGCGCCGGGCGCGACGATGCCGTGGCGTCCGGGCGAGGAAACGGTGCAGAGCGGCGCGAAAGTGTCACCGTCGACGGAGGTCTCGACCTGGAGGCGCGGGAAGCGGGCCTTGAACGCGGGTTGGGCGGTGAGCGCGCAGAGCTCGACCGGCTCGGAGAATTCAAAAAGCAGCGGCGCGTCGGGCGACACCTGCGTCGTGGTGGCGAAGGAGTTGTCGCTGAGGACGGAGGCGGGGAACGGCCTGCCTCCGGCGCTGACGCGGGAGAGCGCGTGGGCGTAGGGCACGCGTTCGGCGGCGAGCGAGGGGAAGGCAATGACGAAGGCGTCGCGGTAGTAGCCCTCGTTGGCGGCGGGCCGGGCGAGGTCGAGCTCGACGCGCCCGCCTTTCTCGACGGCGGCCTCCGTCCACACGAGTTGCTGCATCGACAACTCGGGCGTCACCCACGGGCCGCCGCTGCTGGACCAACCGGGGGCGTTGTGCATGCCCATGTCGATGCCGAGACGGTTGCCCTCCTTGATCGCGTGAGTCATGAGCTCGCGCCAGTGCTGGCCGAGATAGGCGGCCGGGCCCGCGGGGAGATAATCGCTGCCGTCAAACATCAGCACGCCGCCCACGCCGACGCGTTGCATGGCCTCGAGGTCGAGGGTGATGCCCTGGCGCGTGACGTTGCCGTTCATCCAGTTCCAGAAAGTCAGCGGCCGGGTCTCGGGCGGCGGATTATGGAAGCCGGACGCGAGCGGATCGTCGGCGCGTGCCGACAGACCGGCCAACGCGGTGGCGAGGAGGACGAGGAAGCGAGGGAAACGGGCTTCGGCCATGCGGTGGTTCGGTCAGGGTTTTTCGTCGGCGGCGACGCCGGCCACCGGGCGACGGCGCCAGAGGTTGGCGAGGATGGAGCCGGAGATGTTCATCCACGGACTGAATACGGCGGCGGCGAGGCCGACGGTGGCGAGCTTGCCCATCGCTCCGGCGAGACCCGAGGCCATGCCGCCGTTTTGCAGACCGACCTCGATGGCGACGGTGCGGCAGGAGGCCTTGTCGAGCCGAGCGAGACGCGCCAGCCAGTAGCCGAAGAAGTAGCCGGCGGTGTTGTGCAACATCGCGACGAGGATCAACAGTCCGCCGACCAGCAGCAGGTTGTTACGTCCCGCGGCGGTCGTGATGGTCGTGAAATACACGATGCCGGCCATCGAGAGAAAGGGCATGAATTTTTCGATACGCGGAAAACGTCCGACAACGTGGTGGTAAAGGACGCCAAAGCCCGCCGCGCCGAAGATGAATCCGGCCAGCTCGAAACCAAGGGCGGCGTCGCCAAACGCGAGGCTCCAGATGTCGCGCGTGAAGAGCATGCCCAGCGCCAGCACGCCGGCGCCCAGGCCGGCCGTCGTCAGCCGGCGCGCGGTCGCCGGCGCGGCGTTCTTGAGGTAGTCGTGCAAAAGCGCGGCGCCGATGGGAACGATCACGATTTTGACGATCTCGGTCATCATCGGGAGGAACCGCACCTGGACGAGTTCGCCCGCGAGGAGCTTCATCCAGAGCGGCGTCATGATCGGGGCGATCAGGGTGGTGACGGACGTGGCGGTGATGGACAGCGCGAGGTTCGCCTTGGCGATGTAGCACATCACGTTAGACGCCAGTCCGCTCGAGCAGCAGCCGATGAGAATCACGCCGGCGGCGATCTCGTCCGGCAGCGGGAAAATCTTCGTCAACGCCCAGCCCGAGAGCGGCATCACGAGGAACTGACAGGCGACGGCGACGACGACACCCCACGGCATTTTCATCACGCCGACGAAGTCCTTCAGGCTCATCTGCGTGCCCATGCCGAACATCACGGTTTGCACGACCACGAGGACGACCCACTTGTGGCGCAGATCGAAATCGCCCCACTTGAGAAAGGCCGTCGGGTAGATCATCGCCGCGACGACGGCGACGATGATCCAGGCGGTGTATTGGTAGCTCTTTAGCGCCGGCACGGCCCCGAGGCCGAGCGCCAGCGCCAACGCGGCGACGACGGCGCAGGGCGCCCAAACGGCGGGCATCCCGAGAAGCAGGCCCGCGCCCAACCCGGCAAGAGCGAAGCCGGACAAGGGCAGGCAAAATTTCCGAAAGGGGATCATGGGGCGGAAGGTTGAGCCAGGCGCTCGCGCAGGTAGGCGTGCAACGGTTCGAGCACGGCGGGGGCGAGCGGCATCTTGTGCCCGCGCGGCTCGGTCTCGGGGTGATAAACGAAAGGGTTTCCCAGCTCGGTCAGGCGGCGGCGCAACACCTCCATCTGATGCAGCGCCTCCGGCGACTCGGTGGCGTTGATCGTGAGAAATAGCGGGACAGTCGGACCGCGTAGGTGGTCGAGCGCGCCATGGCGGCGCCAGGTGTCCTCGTTGGTCGCGCGTTCGCCCCAGGCTTTGACGTAGCGCGGAATCATTTTGTCGTCCGGCAACAGATCGAGGTAGGTGAAGCGTCCCGACATCACCACGGCGCCTTGGACCGCGTCGGAGACGCCGGGATGTTCGCCGCGAAGTTCGTAGTCGGAGCTTCCGCCCGTGGTCGCGGTCAGCAGCGCCATGCCGCTGCCACGCGAAAAGCCGGCGGTGACGATGCGACCGTTGAGGCCGAGTTCGGGACCGAGCGCGCGCACGGTGCGCACCGCGGCTTTCGCCTTCCACGCGGAGTCGGGCATGGTGTCGAGGCCCTTGTAAGGCGCGGCGACCGGATGATCGGCCATTACCGCGGCGTGGCCGTCGATGGCGACGGCGGGCAGCAGCGCGTCGGTGCAGAAGGTCAGCGAGAAGTTGCCCATGCGGTCGGCGTTGTCGCAGGTGAACTCGAGCACGGCGCCGGCGGGCTTGGCCGGTTGCGACGGGTAAATGATGTCGAGCGCGAGCGTGCGTTTCTCTTCGCGGAAAAACACGACATCGCGACTCAGGCGGCAGCCGGCGGGCACGATGAACGCTCGCGCCTCGTCGACCTTGTGCCCGGCAAGCAGATGCTTCCCGCGCAGATCCTCGCGCAGCCGGACGAGGTCGGCGTAAATGCCCGGGAGGACCGATCCCGGGTGGTTCGCGTAATCGATCACCGCCACAAGGTGCCCGGCCGCGCGGAGATCGCGGAGGATGGGCTCGTCCGGCTCCGTGCCGACGCGGGGCGCGGCGAGGTTTTTCAAGTAGAACACCACCGGCACGCCGGCGCCGCCGGCCGGAGGCGTCTCCGGCTCGAGCAGTTCCAACGCGAGGCTTTGTCCGGTGGCCGGGCTCGCCCAACTTTCGCCGGCTGCGACGAGGCGCGACAGGCTGAACACGGCCGCCAAGGCGAACGCGAGCCACACACGGCGAGGCGAACGAGCGCGCATCTTCGGTTAAGCGGCGAGGATGGAGGCGAGGTGTTTGATCGCGAGCGGCGGGCTGGCGAAAATCGGCACGCGTTTGTCGGCTTCGGGCAACGAGTCGACGACGCGGGCCATCGAGGCCTGCGCAAGCAGGATGACGTCCACCTGCGAGGACAACTCGCGCAACGCGGCGGCGACGAGGGTGTCATGCGTGGCGGCGTCGCCCGACATGAGCGCATCAAAGGCTCCGGAGACGAGGCGGGCGGTGAGCTCGATCTGCTTTCCGGCGTCGGCCGCGCGACGGCGCACGAGATCGCTGGTGGGATTGAGCGTGGTCGGCAACGTCGCGATGACGCCGATGCGTTTCCCGGCGGCGACGGCGGCGTCGGCCATGGGTTGATCGACGCGTAGCACGGGCACGGCGCAGAAGGGCGCGGAGGCCTCGACAGCGGGGCCGATGGAGGAGCAGGTGACGAGGATGTGATCGGCGCCGCCGGCCTCGGCGG
>CBINJQ010000380.1:0-4511 GCA_966251015.1 uncultured Akkermansia sp.
TCTGCTCTGTCCTCCGGACGGCGATTTTGCCGCCGCGCTTGGCGCGGGCGAAGTCATCTACGCGGGCTTCGAGAAGCCGGTAATCGTGGCCCTGCGCCAGCCCGGCCAATCTCCCGCTGAGTCCGCCTCCGGCGTGCTCGCCATCCATGTCCTGCTCCGCTGATTCCGTCCGTCCGCGAATTTATGAAAACCAGATTTCTCCTCCGCGCCGCGTTCGGGCTCCTCTCGGTCGCACTGCCGGTTTCGCTCCGCGCCCAAGCCTCCGCCGTGGATGGCATGACAGCGCTTTACTCGACGGCGACGGTCAATACGTCCTTCATCGCGAACAAGCCCTACCTCTACCAGACCGTGCCCACCCGCTCCACGGGAACTTATAAACGGGTGTATAGTTGCTCGGGCAACTGGGACCAAGGCATGACCAGCCAGTCCGGCACCATGCCTGAAGAGTCCACGTTTTGGCCCGACAGCGAATATTATTTTGAGACGGGCAAGTGGTATAAAGTCACCACCTTCGAGGACGGCTATTTCTACATCGAGCGCTACTCTGAGACCTACAACAGCACCACGGGGACGGCTTCGTGGAGCAAAGTGCTCTACCGCGGACCGGCCACCGTGGCGCCAACGGCCACTTCCTTGGCTCTCTCCGCCACGCGGTTATGGGCGGGTCAGCGGCTGACCACGGCCGCCTCGGGCAGCGATGCCGATTACGATCTCTGGCGATTTGCGGTCGGGTTTCGCAATCCGAATACCGGGCAGACCACTTACGCGAAGGTCGATGGGTGGAACTATGATTCTCCTTCCGCAGCGGTGAACGATACGAGGTTGCTGACTACTCCCGGTCGCTGGAGGATCACCTTGGATGTGCAGGACTGGGCCTATAAACCAGCCACGCCGACGAGCGCGGGCGATGCGTGGGGAGTGACGGATGCCGGGTGGGTCGAGGTGCTGCCCGGGGCGTATTATGATCCGAGCGGCAACGTCTATACCGGATCCACCGCGCCGGTGATCGCCGCGTCTGGGTCAAGCAGCGTTAGGCTACGGGCCGGGCAATCCGGCTTGTCGTCGGTGACCTTTCAAGTTTCCGGAGTCGGCGCGGGGAAGCCCGTGCGCGTTTCGCTCGGTGCGGCGGGTGGCTCGACGCTCTTTGCCAGCTCGGCGGGCGGCGGCGCGGGGGCGGCCGTTCTTGAGCTGGTGACGAATGCGAATGGTGAGGTGACGGTGTGGATTTCGGCGGGCACACGAGAGCGGTTGCCCACGGCGCTTTATGCGGTTGCTGGTCGCGGGACCGCTATGGTTCCCGTGATGATCACCACGGCTCAAGATAATGACACCGACGGTATGTCCGATGCGATGGAGGAAAAGCTTTCGGGCAGCGCCACGGGTGTTCCTTACAACCCGATGTCATCTGCCATTACGGGCTTTCGCGTCTTCTAGCGCGGGCATTGCAGGCGCCGGTGCGGACCTCCGCACCGCCGCGCGGTCCTCGTTCACGAAAACGCCGCGGGCGGTTCGTTTTTGGGGCGCTTCATGATGTCGGAGGCGGGGCGGCCGGAGCGAAGCAGCGCGGCCATCTCGCGCATCACGGGGTCGACATGGCGGAAGAAACGGGAGTAGTCGCCGCAGAGGTAGCTGACGGGGCGTTCGCCCGCGCCGGCCCGGACGAAGCGGTGCTTCGGGCAGTCGCCGTTGCACGCGAAGCGGACGGGGCAGCCGAGGCAACGGGCGGGCAGCTCCTCCTTGCCGGCGCAGAAGCGGTCGACGGCGGCGCCGTTGGCGATGTCGCCGAGGAGCGAGCGGGAGACGTTGCCCATCGAGAAACCGCGGTAGGCGTAGTGGTCGCACCCATACACCTCGCCGTCGTGCTCGACCGTGAACACGCGGCGGCATCGGCGGGTGTTGGGGCAGGCGCTCGGCTCCTCGCCGCACCAGGCGGCGAGGGCGGACTCGAACTGCTCGACGAACACGCGGCCCACGTCGCGGCGGGACCAGTGGTCGAACATGACGCGGAGAAACTGCCCGTAGCGGCCGGGCGGAAGCGACTGCGCGCTGGCGGCGAACTCGGACTCGACGGCGGGGACGGGCGCGCGCTCCGTGTCGCCGGGGTCGGCGTGGCGGAATCCGCGCGCGAGCTCGGTGTCGTTCGCGCGCCGTTCCACCAGCGGGATGAACTGGAGGTGGCGAGCGCCGGAGGTGACCAGAAAATCGTAGACCTCGCGCGGATGGCGGCAGTTGCGGCGGTGGACGACGGTGGTCGTGCCGAAGTCGACGCGGTGGCGCCGGAGCGCGTTCAACCCGGCCATGACGCGGTCCCAGGTGGGGCGGTCGCCCGCGTCCATGCGGTAGGCGTCGTGCATGTGGCGGGGGCCGTCGACGCTGATGCCGACGAGAAAGTTTTCGTCGTGGAAAAACCCGGCCCAGGCGTCGTCGACGAGGGTGCCGTTGGTGTGCAGCGAATTTTGGACACGACGGTGCGCGCCATGGCGCCGCTGCCAGCCGGTGATGCGGCGAAAGGTCTCGAGGCCGAGGAGCGTGGGCTCGCCGCCCTGCCAGATGAAGACGACCTCCTCGCCTTCGGGCTGCGCGGCGATGTGGTCGCGGACGAGCGCCTCGAGCCGCGCGTCGCTCATGCGGGCGGCGCCGGAGCCGGGGTAGAGGACGAGCTCTTTTTCCCGGTAGTGGCAGTAGCGGCACTCCAGGTTGCAGCGCGCGCCGACGGGGTTGACCATCAGCTGGAAGGGGCGGCGCGGCGGGAGACTGTTTTCCTCGGGGGCGGTCATCGTCTTCGGGGGCCGGACGCGGGCGCGGGCGGCGGGGACGCCGCCCCTCCTGGATCATAACGCGCGGGAGAAGCGCGTTTGCGGGGAGGACTCGCGGGCGAGGTAGGCGTCGAAACGCGCGGCGACGACGCGAACGAGGAGGACGCCCGCGGCGGTGAGCTCGACACCGCGGGGCGAGCGGCGGACGAGCCCGTCGGCGACGAGGTCGTCGAGCGAGGCGAGCTCGGCGGCGTAGGTGTTCGCGAAATCGAAACCGAACTCGGCGGAGAGACCGGCGAAATCGAGGCGGCGCTCGCACATGAGGCCCATGATGATGCGGCGGCGACGAAGGTCCTCGTCGGAGAGGACGAGGCCGCGCTCGATGGGCAGGCGGCCGGCGGCGAGGGAATCGTGATAGGCGGGAAGCTCCTTCAGGTTCTGGCGGTAGGTGCGGCCGGTCTGGGAAATCGAGGACATGCCGAAGGCGTGGATCGAGGCGCCGGCGCGGGTGGAGTAGCCTTGGAAATTGCGCTGCAAGGTGCCGGCGCGCAGGGCGCGGGCGAGCTCGTCGTCGGCGCGCGCGAAGTGGTCCATGCCGATGTGGACGTAGCCGGCGGCGGTGAGCCTGCGCAGGGCGAGCGCGAAGAGCTGCAGTTTCTCCTCGGGGCCGGGGAGGGCGTTGTCGCGCTCGAGGATGCGTTGCGCGGGCTTGATCCACGGAACGTGGGCGTAGCTGAAGATGGCGAAGCGGTCGGGGTTCAACGCGAGCACGTCGTCGAGCGTGCGGGCGAAGGAATCGGCGGTCTGGTAGGGGAGGCCGTAGATGAGATCGACGCTGACGGACTGGTAGCCGGTGTCGCGCAGGAGCTGAAAGGCGGCGCGCGTTTGCTCGAGCGGTTGAAAGCGGTTGATCGCGAGCTGCACGCGCGGGTTGGTGTCCTGCACGCCGAGCGAGGCGCGGCGGCAGCCGAGCTCGTGGTAGGCGGCGGCCTGCCCGGGCGTGAGCCGGCGCGGATCGATCTCGACCGAGCATTCGGCGTCGGCGGCGAGCCGATGGCGCGCGTGGATGATTTTTCCGAGACGGCGAATCTGGTCGGGGGTGAGAAAAGTGGGGCTGCCGCCGCCGAAGTGGAGCTGCGTGACGGGCTGGGCGGGGTTGAGCCAGGGGCGCAGAAGGTCGAGCTCGCGTTCGAGGTCGTCGAGGTAGCCGTTGGCGGAGTCGTGTTTTTTGGTGATGACGGTGGTGCAGCCGCAGAACCAGCAACGCGTCTCGCAGAAAGGCAGGTGGAAATAGAGCGAGGCGGGGCGCGACGCGTCGGAGCCCTCGGCGGCGAGGGAGTCTAGCAAGTCCTTGGCCGCGACCTGGGGCGAGAAAAGCGGAGCCGTCGGATAGGACGTGTAGCGCGGGGCGGGGCGGTCGTATTTGCGCAGCAAATCCAGGTCCAGGTCGGGGTGGGCTTCGCGCAGGGCGACGGGCGCGGGCGCCGACGTCGGAGCGGCGTCGGACAATGAAGATGCAGCGAGCATGCGAAAAGGTAGCCGAGAGGGGCGTCCGCCGCTCGCCGTTTGTTGTCCGGGGGCGCGCGTTTTTTGAGCGGGCAAGGAACGCGGACCGCAGGGTGCGCCGACGCGGGCAAGCTGGCCGCGTGGCGGGAGGCTGGCGCAGGGCGCGGCACGGACGCCGGGACGGCGCCTCTTCACGGTTCAGAGGAGGCGGTTTTGCGCGATGACCTCGCGATACCACTTCGCGCTTAG
>CBINJQ010000381.1:0-4493 GCA_966251015.1 uncultured Akkermansia sp.
CCTCTGGCCCCCCGGCCTGCCCGCCCTCGCCTCGCGCCTCCGGCGACGCCGCTTTGACCTCGTGGTCGTCCACGACCTCCTCCTCCTCCCGATCGCTCTCGCCATCGCAGGCCGCCGCGCCCGCGTGATCTTCGACGCCCGCGAGTATTACCCGCGTCAATACGAGGACCGCCTCTGGTGGCGCCTCATGTTCCAACCCCTCAACTACGCGCTCTGTCGCCGCTATCTCCGGCGCGCCTCCGCCGTCGTCACCGTCTCCCCCGGGCTCGCCGAGGAATTCAAAAACGAATTCTCCGTCGCCTGCCATTTGATGCCTAGCCTGCCCGTGGCGCGCGACCTCGCCCCCCGCGCCGTCGACCCCGCCCGTATCCGCCTCGTTCACCACGGCCTTGCCAGCCCCTCTCGCCAGCTCGAGGTCATGATCGAGCTCATGGACCATCTCCCGGAACGCTACACCCTGGACATGCTTCTCATGCCCAGCGACCAGGCCTACCTCGCCCGCCTCCAAAAACTCTGCGCCGCCCGCCCTCGCGTCCGTATCCTCCCGCCTGTCCCCTTCGCCGAACTCGTCCCCTTCACCCACGCCTACGACATCGGCCTCTTCCTCGTCCCCCCCGTCAGCTTCAATCTCCGGCACGCCCTCCCCAACAAGTTTTTCGAGTTCGTCCAAGCCCGCCTCATGGTCGCCATCGGCCCGTCGCCCGACATGGCCCGCTTCGTCCGCGCCCACGACCTCGGCGTCGTCGCCGACGACTTCGCCCCCGCCACCCTCGCCGCGAAGATCGCGGCCGTTTCACCCGAGGCCATCCTGCGCTACAAGCAAAACGCCCACGCCGCCGCCGCTCTTCTCAACTCCGACCTCACCGATCACATGGTCCACGCCCTCGCCTGCGGCGAGCCCCCTCCGTCCCTCGCCCTATGATCGCGGTAATCGACGCCGGGCTCGGCAATATCGGCTCTCTGCTCAACATGCTCGACCACCTCGGTGTTTCCGCGCGCGCCGCGCGGACTCCCGCCGATCTCGAAGACGCCGACCGTTTCATTCTTCCCGGCGTCGGCGCCTTCGACCACGGCATGGCGCGCCTCCTCGGCTCCGGCCTCCTCCCCTCGCTCGAACAACGCATCCTCCGCGAAAACGTCCCCGTCCTCGGAATCTGCCTCGGCATGCAGCTCCTGGGCCGCTCCAGCGAGGAAGGCGCCGCGCCCGGCCTCGGCTGGGTCCCCGCCCGCACCATACGTTTCGACTTCGGCTCGAACCCCGCCCGCTTCCGCATACCTCACATGGGATGGAACGAGGTCCGCCCCTCCTCCCCCGGCGGGCTCCTCGACCTGGGCCACGACGAACTCGGACAGGGCCCCCGCTTTTACTTCGTCCACTCCTTCCACGTCGTGTGCGACGATCCTGCGGACGTCGCCGCCACCACGGACCACGGCCTCCGTTTTACTTCCGCCCTTCGCCGCGGCCATATCCACGGCGTCCAATTTCACCCGGAAAAAAGCCACCGCTGGGGCAAGCTCCTGCTCGCCCGCTTCGCCACCCTGCCCGCCGCGACCTCGGCCTGACGACCATGCTTCGCCCCCGTGTCATTCCCGTCCTTCTCCTCGACGGACGCCGGCTCGTGAAAACCCGCCGCTTCGCCGATCCCCGCTACGTCGGCGACCCCGTCAACGCCGTTCGCATTTTCAACACGAAGGAAGTCGACGAACTCATACTCCTCGACCTGGCCGCCGCCGTCTCCGGAAAACCCGATTTCGAGCTCATCCGCGAAATCGCCTCCGAAGCCTTCATGCCCGTCGCCTACGGCGGCGGCGTTCGCACTCTCGAAGACATGGAGCGTCTCTTCGGCCTGGGCGTGGAGAAAATCAGCCTGGGCCTCGCCGCCCTCCGCGATCCCGCCCTGCTCGCCGCCGCCGCCGCCCGCTTCGGACGTCAAAGCATCGTCGCCTGCATCGACGTGAAACGTCGCCTCCTCGGCGGCCACGACGTCGTCACCTCCCGCGGCCGCGAATCCGGCGGCCGGCGCCCTGCCGAGTTCGCCCGTGCCTGCGTCGCAGCCGGAGCCGGCGAGATCCTTCTTCAAAACGTCGACCGGGACGGCACCCGCCAAGGCTACGACCTGGACCTCGTCCGCGAGGTCGCCGCCGCCGTGGACGTCCCGCTCATCGCCTGCGGCGGCGCAGGCAAACTCGACGATCTCCGCGCCGCCATACACCAGTCCGGCGCCAGCGCCGCCGCCGCCGGCAGTCTATTTGTCTTTCACGGCAAGCTGGAGGCCGTCCTCATTTCCTACCCTTCCCCCGCCGCCCTCGCGACCCTCGCCGTCCCGCCGCCATGAAGCCGGTCAACCACGTCGTCTTCCCACCGAGCCTCATCGCTGAGACCATTTCCATCCTGCAGGCCAACGGCGCCCGCTTCGTCACGCCCTCCGATTTTCTCCCCGCCGCCGCCGCCCTGCGATCCCGCTGGGATTACCTGCGCGAACACGCGGCGTGGCACACCGGCCGCTCCGATCCGCTCAGCCACCTCGCCTGGTGCGTCGGGCGCGTCGTTCGCCGACGCTTGCTCAAGCACACCGCGGAACGCCTCGCCCGACCCGGACAGCCCGAGGTTTTCCTTCAGCACGACGCCGACCGCAACCCCGAGAACACCGTTCGTGTGCTCCGGCTCGAACAATCCCTGGGGGCGGTCAGCGCCGCCTATTTCTTTCGCGAGCGCCATCCCCGTTGGCCAGGCGACCACGAGCCCTACGACCTCGATATCCCCGCCCTGCAAGAACTGGAAGCCGCAGGCTTCGAAATCGGCTACCACCTCAACGGCCCCGAACGAGCCGGCTACGACCCCGACGCGGGCTGGCGCCTCATCCGAGAAGACCTCGCCTTTTTCCGCGCCCGTTTCCGCCTCCGCTCCTTCGTCCCCCACGGAGGCGTGCCGGGCCCGGACGGCGAAAACAACCACGACATCCCCCACCGCGACGAACTCGCCGGACTCATCTGGTTCTACAACGGCCGGGGTCTCGGTGCGGATCTAGGCTGGTCCGACGGCCTTCTCGAATGCCCGGCCTCCGTCGATCTGCCCGATCCTCGCGAAATCGCCCGCCGCGTCCGAGGCCGTCTCCGAGCCCGCTTTCTCTTCCACCCCCAATACTATGGCGACACCCTCCGGCCCAACCTCGAGGATGTCGGCGTCACCCGCTCCCCTTGGTGGCGCGGCCTTTGGCAATCATCCTGACCCATGCTCACCGACCCCGAAGACATCCGACTCGCAGCCTCCGCACAAGAGCCGGGGATCCGCCGGCCTGATCGTTCCCCGCGAGGGCCCGCGGAGATCCTCCGCGATTTCTTCCCGGGCGTCTCGTTCCGCGGAAACCGCGTTCTCGAACTCGGACCGGGACATTATGAGTTTTGCGACGCCATCCGCTCCCGTGGCGCCACGGCCGAAGCGATCGAACTTGATCCGCCGGTGGCCGAAATCGGCCGTCGTCGCGGCCACGTCGTCCATCAACACGACCTTCGTCGGCTGGAGTCTTTCGACGCCGGAGCCCCCTACGACGGCCTGTTCGGCAAGGGCTCCAACAATCCGTTCTGGTTTTACCCGGACGAAATATCGCTCGAGACCTACATCCTGAAACTTCGCTCGCTTGTCCGCGCGGACGGTTGGATCTGGATCGTCTCCTGCCCCTACACCGCGCTCGACCTCGCTCCCCCCGCATTCGCCGCCTGGCTGGATCTGGAGCGAGGTCTCTACCTCCGCCACGGCTTCCGCGCCTGGACGGTGGAGGATTCCATCCAAGGCGGCTTCTACGGCATCTCCGTTCCTTGCGAAAATCTGCAGGTGTTCACCTTCGGGCTTCCCCCTTGGCGCCGCAGCCTGCGCTCGCGTCTTCACCTCGCGGCTTTCGCAGCGCGCCGCCGCGCCGCCGCGATTGCGCGTCCGCTCCTGCGCCGATGAGCGCGGCCGGTCTGTCCCGCCTGCTCGGCCGTCTCCGTCATGGCAGCCTCTCCTGGCTCGCCGCCGCCCTTCGAGAACGCGTCGTCCCCGCTCGAACGTCGTTCCATTCCTCGGCCGCGACCGTCCTTCGCAACGGCTCGGCCCTTGAGATCGGTGGCCCGAGCCGCCTGTTTCGCGTCCGTGGCGGCGTGCCCGCCTACGCCTGGCTTTCCCGCGTGGACAACATCAACTTCGCCTCGGCCACCGCGTGGGAAACCGGCCTGCGCGACGGCGGCGACTTCCCCTTTCACCCCGCCAAGCCGCCCGGCCGCCAGCTTCTTCGCGAGGCCTCCGCGCTCGCCGGCGTGCCCGACGGCGCCTACGACGCGCTCATCTCCTCCCACTGCCTCGAGCATCTCGCCGACCCGCTCCGCGCTCTCCGTGAATGGCGCCGCGTCGTCCGTCCAGGGGGGCATATGGTCGTCGCCGTGCCCGACCCGGTTTTGACCTTCGATCACCGGCGCCCCGTCGGGACTGGAGCGGGTGCGGTGAAAGCCGTCGCCCT
>CBINJQ010000382.1:0-4490 GCA_966251015.1 uncultured Akkermansia sp.
CGATGTGTTACAAGGCTCAGATCACCAAGACCACCCAGGCCTTCGTGAAACGCGCCGGCCTTCCCGACGGCAAGTGGTCGATCTCCTTTCAATCCCGCCTCGCCGGCGAGCCGTGGCTTTCGCCCTACACCGACCACGAGTTCGAACGCCTCCCGAAGGCGGGCAAAAAACGCCTCCTCGTCTTCACCCCGGCCTTCGTCGCCGACTGCCTGGAGACGCTCGAGGAGATCGCTGGCGAGGGCAAAGAGCAGTTCCTGCACGCCGGCGGCGAGTTTTTCCACCACGTGCCCTGCCTCAACGACCAGGCGCCCTACATCGATTTTCTCGCCGGACGCGTCCGGCGCTGGCTCGGCGGCGAGACGCCGACCGCCACCCAACGCCTGGAGTCCGCCAAGACGCTCGGCGGCCCGGCCGCGCGGAGCTGACGACGGCCTCCGGGCCGCGCCTTCCCGCCGGACGCCCGGGATCGGTCAACGCCGGTCCGGAACGCTCGCGCCGTCCACCCAGCGCCCTTCCACCAGGATGCGGCGCTGATAACGCGGGATGCCTCGCTCGTTCTCGAGGATGAGGCTGGCCAGCGTGCTCGCGGCCACCCGTCCGATCTCGTGCGAGTTCTGGTCCGCGCCCGCGTCGAAGTTGCCGTCGAGGACGCTTGTCGTCGCCACCGCGACGTCCCCGGGCACGCCCAGCCCCAGCCCGGACAACGCGGAACGCAGCGACGAAAACGTCGTGACGATCGCGTCCGGTTTCTCCTTCTCCAGCCAGGAACGCAGCTCCTCCCGCTGCGCTTTCGCGTCCGACGACAGGATCAGCGTCTCCAGCCTCCGGCTCCGGACGGCGAGCTCCTCCCGCGCGTTCAGATACCCCTCTCGAAAATGGCCCCGCGTGTTCCGCTCCAGGACCCGCTCGCTCACGTATCCGATACGGCGATACCCGCGCGCCAGGACGTTCTCGTAGGCGATCCGGGCGCAATGGGCCTGGTCGCTGGTCACCGAGTGCGCGGCCACGTTCTTCACCGAGGCGCCGAACCGCACGAGCGAGAACTTGTCCCACTCGAAATCGGGCAGGACCAGTCCGCCGCGGTGAGGTGGGATCAACAGCCCGCGCACCCCGCGCGTCTCCAGGATGGACTGCAGGCGCCTCCCCGGACGGCCGGGCGGCCAGCGAAACTCCTCGAGGTTGTAGCCCAGCCGCTCGGCGGTCTCGCGCGCGCCAAGCCAGTAGTTGTCGAATTCCTTCAGGCTTCTCAGCTCCGCGGGGTCCTCCCACTGGTTGATCCAGCCGAGGCAGGCGCGAATGCCCGCATGGCGCTTGCCCTGCCGGTAGGCGACGAGCGAGGCCAGCATCGGGTCGGGACGATAGCCGAGCTTCTCCGCCATCGCCTTCACCTCCGCGCGCCGGACCGCCGACACCCGGGGCGAATCACGCAGGGCGAGCGACACCGCCACATGCGACAAACCCAGGGCGCGGGCGATGTCGCGCAGCGAGGGGCGTGGAGCGGGATCGTTGGCCATGGTCCGGAAGGATGCGCCCGGGGGTTAACAGTGGAAACAGCAAAGGCGGCCCGTTTTTGTTACCATTGAAACCACCCGGGCTTTTTATTTCCGCCGCCCCGCAGGGCAAGCTCGTCGGCCACCGCAGTCCGCCCGCCATGCACAGCCCCTCCGCGCTCGCCACCTCCGCCCCCTTTCCGTCGTCCGCCCCCGCGGCCCGAGCGCAACGCCCGCGCGGCGCCTTCGCCATGGATCCGGAGGCGATCGACCTCGTCTACGCGAAGGAGGACCGGCGCCGGATCGCGGCGTCCGTGGACCTGCGCGAAGACGTGGTCCTGACTCCGCAAAACTGGCGCGCGCACCGGGCCGAGCTTTCGGAGACCGACTTCCTGTTCTCGGGATGGAAAGCGCCGGTATTCGACGCGGAATTCCTCGCCGCCGCGCCGCGCCTCAAGGCGATTTTCTACGCCGCCGGCTCCATCCGCTACTGCACCACCGACGCGTTCTGGGACTCGGGCATCCCGATCACCAGCGCCTACGCCGCCAACGCCGTCCCGGTCGCGGAGTATACCGTCGCCGCCTCGATCCTGGCGTTGAAGCAGTTTTGGCGGCGCGCCGACCTGGCCCGCCGCGGCGAAGGCTGGGGCGACCACACCCGCCCCATTCCCGGCGCCTTTCGCGCCACCATCGGACTCGTCTCCTTCGGGATGATCGCCCGCAAGGTGGCCGAGATGCTCGCCGCCCACGACGTGCGCGTCCTCGTTTTTTGTCCCTACCTCGGGGCCGCCGAAGCCGCCTTGCTCGGCGTGGAACGCGTCTCCCTCGCGCAACTGTTCCGCGAATGCGACGTCGTCTCCGTCCACACCCCCGTGCTGCCCGAGACCACCGGCCTCGTCACCGGCGACCTGGTCCGCACGATGCCGAAAAACGCCGCCCTGATCAACACGGCCCGCGGCGTCATTCTCGACCAGCCGTCGGTGGTCGCCGCCCTCCGCGCTCGCCCCGACCTCACCGCCATCCTCGATGTCACCTCCCCCGAACCGCCGTCCGCCGACGATCCCGTCCTTTCGCTGCCCAATGTCGTCGTCACCCCGCACATCGCCGGCTCGCATGGACGCGAATGCGAGCGCCTGGGCAGCTACATGGCGGAGGAGCTTGATCGCTTCATGAGCGGCGGGCCCCTGCGCTGGCGCATCACCCGCGAGATGGCCCAGCGCCTGGCCTAGCGCGGCCCGGCTTTCCTTTTCAGCCCGCCCGCGTTCTCTCGGTGCTCCCGTCGTCCCGGCGCCGAGCCCCGGACCCCGCCTCCCCCTGCCCCATCCCATGATCCGCCCCACCCTGTTCCGCGCCCTTCTCCTCGGCCTGCTCTTCGCCGTGTCCGCCATCCGCGCCTCCGCCGCCGAGATCGAGGTCGACAGCCTCGCCGCGCTCGCGCGCGAAACCGCCCAAAACGGCCGCGAGATCCGCCTCAAGCCCGGCGTCTATCGCATGGCCGACTACCTCACCGAGGCCGTGCTCGCCGAGATCCACGCCGCGCGCAAAGGCCTCCCCGGCCGCCCGCCCGTGCCCATGTTCGTTTTCCGCGGCGACGACAACCGCATCGCCTTCGACGGCGCCGTCATCGAGATCGACACCGCCCTCTACAAAAAACTCCCCGGCGGCTACGTCCGCTGCCTTGTCGTCGCCGGCAAGGGCAACACCCTCTCCGGCCTCTCCCTCCGCCACACCGGCGCCAACCTCGGCAGCGGCGGCAACACCCTCTCCCTCGCCGGCGAACGCACCGTCCTCGAGGACGCCACCCTCCACGTGTATGGATCCTTCCCCTACGGCTACGGCGATCTCCTCGGCAAGGGCGGCCCGAACCTCGTCCCGATCAAGAAACAGAGCGGCGTCCAGGTGCTCGGTTCCGGCTCGGTTCTCCGCCGCTGCCGCGTCTTCAGCCGCGCCCTCGGCCACTGCTTCTACATCCAGGAGGGCGGCGACATCCGCCTGGAGGACTGCTACGCCGAAGGCGTCATGCGCTCCACCGACGAGATGTTGCGCGACACCTCCGGCCCCGCCTTCGACCTCGGTTTCAAATCCGTCTATCCCAACCGCGACGGCCGTCATATCATCACGCCCGGCTACGTGAAGAGCCTCGTCGAGGACGGCTTTCGCACCTACGGCAACGCCGGCCGCGTCACCCTCCTCAACTGCACCGCCATCAACACCCGCGCCGGCTTCGAGATCGGCGTCCGCGACGCGTCCCCGCAAAAATCCGTGCTCGAGAACTGCGTCGCCCGAGGCTGCGAACGCGGCTATCTCATCGGCTCCCAGACCATCGTCCGCCGCTCCCGCGGCGACATCGCCCACGGCCCGCTCCTCTACCTGCGCGGCGGCCACGGTTCCGAAGTCGACCTCGAGCTCGTCGGCGACGGCCCCCGGTCGCTCGTCCACGCCGTCGCCACCATCGCGGGCGAAAACCACCGCGTGCGGCTTTCCGCCCAGCTCGGCGAACGCGCCATTCCCGCCATCCCGATCCTGTTCGGTTTCGGCATGCCCGAGCACGCCGAGATGGCCAGCCCCATCAAGCCCGCCCCCGCGCGCGCCATCACCCTCGTCAACGAGATCTCCGCCGCCCCGGTGATCTCCAGCGACACCCTCGTCGACTCCAAGCTCGAGAGCGCCGGCCGACGGCTCGAAGACGCCGCCCTCCTCGCCAGCCCCGGCTCCTGGGGACTCCCCGCCAACGGCATCGCCCCCGGCGGCTCCGCTCCGGCGAAAGCCAACTGACGCCGGAGGGACACGATCAGGCGACCGGCCGACGAAACTCGATGGCCGGTCGCGTGCGCGACGCGCCTCGTCCGGCTGCTCGCGCCCCGGGCAACGTGCCCGAAACGCTCACGCCCGCCGATGATCCCCGCCGGGGGATCAAGCGGGCGGCTTGAACGACGCCCCGCGTCAGCCCGGCAGCGTGAAGGCGGGCAACGGCAGCACCTCGCCGCCGCGCAGCGCCGA
>CBINJQ010000383.1:0-4461 GCA_966251015.1 uncultured Akkermansia sp.
ATGCCCGCCGCCCCTCGCGTCGCCGTCCTCGAGAAACAGGGCGGCGTGCTGTCCTGGCACCACGACCTCGAGGCCGGGTTCCGCGCCCGAGGCGCCGACGTATCCTCTATCCAACTACGTCCGTGCCGCTGGCCCGAACACCGGGTCAAATGGAGCTCCCGGCTCCCCGCGCTCGAAAACCCCGCGGTCGTCGCCCGCGTGGCCTCGGAGCTTCGCGCGGCGCGACCCGACCTGGTGGTCGTCCTCAAGCAGCCCGGCCTCCCCTCCCCCGCGCTCGACGCCTGGCGCGCCGCCGCGCCTCGCGCGCCTTTCGTGTCGTGGATCTGCGATCATCTTCCGGCCTGGCCCGCCGCGCTCGCGCCCGGGATGGACGGCGTCTGCCACTTCGACTCCGCCACGCGGCCGATGCTCGAGGCCGCGCACGCGGGCACGAAAACCCGCCTCGTCCACCTTCCGCTCGCCGTCGATCCCGACCGCTATCCCGCGCGGGACATTCCCTTCGACCGTCGTCGCCCCGCCCTCGTCTTCGCCGGCAAAAACTCCCCCGAACGCAAACGCCAGCTCGCCGCCTACCGCGCCGCCGGCGGACGCGTCGACGCCTACGGCCCGCTCGCGGACGCCGGCCCGCGCTTTTGGCGCCGCCGCCACCTCGACTCCGCCAGGCTCGCCCGCCTTTATGCGGAATATTTCGCGGTGCTAAACCTCCTCCAATCCCCCAACACCGTCCACGGTCTCAATCTCCGCGCCTTCGAGGCCGCGGCCGCCGGGGGCCTCGGCACCTATCCGCTCGTGCCCGATCTCGCCTCGGCCTTCGTGCCCGGGGAGGAAATCGTGGCCTATCGCGATTTGCCCGACTTGAAGGCGCAGCTCGATTCCCTGCTCTCCGCCCCGGCGCGCGCCGCCGCCATCGCCGCCGCCGGACGCGCGCGCGTGCTGCGCGAGCACACCTTCGCCCACCGCGCCGCCCGCCTGATTTCCGATTGGCTGAGCTGACCGCGCCTTCCCACTCATGTCGTCCGCCGACCGCATCCGCGTAAAGTTTATCAGCCGGATAAAGCTGCCCGACCGGAATCTCGGCCAAGACTTTCTTCGCCGCTTCCCCGGCCGGGTTCCCTCGCTCGGCCGCTGCGATTTCATCTTCGACCGCGCCGCGCGCGACTACGACTGGCTCGTCGTCTACGACGGGCTCGGCAAAGGCCTGCCGCCCGAACCGCTCGCCTGCTCTCCTCGCCATACGCTGCTCCTCACCGGCGAGCCCTCCTCGATCACCGTCTACGGACGCGCCTTTTTGCGTCAATTCGCGCACGTGCTGACCAGCCAGGAGGAATGGGCGCTCCGGCACCCCGGCGCCATCCGCCGCCAGGCCGGCTTGCTGTGGTATTACGGCGGCACCGGCAAACGCGGCGCGCACGACACGCTCGCCGCCGCGCGTCCGCCGGAAAAAAACAGGCTCCTCTCCACCGTGTGCTCGACCAAGGCGATGAGTCACACCCTGCACTCGCTCCGGCTCGAGTTCACCCGGCGCCTCAAGGGCGAGCTCCCGGAGCTTGAGGTGTTCGGCTACGGCATGGGCAAGCTCGACGACAAGGCCGACGCCCTCGATCCCTACAAATACCACCTCGCGATCGAGAACCATTCCTGCGACCACCACTGGACGGAGAAGCTCGCCGACGCCTACCTCGGCTTTTGCCTGCCGATCTACTTCGGCTGCACCAATCTCGACGCCTACTTTCCCCGCGAAAGCTATGTCTGGATCGACATCCGCGACCACGCCCGCGCCCGCTCCGAGATCGAACGCCTCCTTCGCTCCGACGAATACGAGCGTCGTCTCCCCGCGATCCTTGAGGCGCGCCGCCGCGTTCTGCACGACTACGCGACCTTTCCTCAACTCGCCCGCCTGATCGAGGAACGGCACGACCCCGATTTTTCACCCCGCGTTGCCAACAATATTCTTCGCGGGCGCCGCGATCTTCGATTTCGTCGACCATTCGACGCCCTCATGGATTTCTTCGAAAAAGCGCAGCGAAAAGCCCAATCCCCCCGTCGCCGGTGATGAAGTTCAGCGTCCTAGTAAACAACTACAACTACGCGCGTTTCCTTCCCGAGACCCTGGAAAGCGTCTCCGCCCAGACTTGTCCCGCCCTCGAGATCATCGTGGTGGACGACGGCTCGACCGACGATTCGATGACGATTCTGGCCGATTGTCAGAAGCGGATGCCCAATCTCCGCGTCCATCGGCAGGCCAACGGGGGCCAGCTCTCCGCGATGCGAACCGCGATCCGGCTCGCCTCCGGCGACTGGTGCGCGTTTCTCGACGCGGACGACACTTGGCTGCCCGGGCATCTGGCGAAGGCCGCCGAGGCGCTGCAAAAGCATCCCGAGGCCTCGATGTATTATTCCGGGCACCGCGAGACCGAGGGTCCTCCGCTCTACCGCAGCAAATGGCCGGCCGGAGCCGCCGGGCCCGTCGCGGGACTCGTCTCGGTCACGGGCGTGCGCGTCGGCACGATCACCTCGACCATCCTGCTGCGCCGCGAGACCGCCCTGCTCGCCGTGGACCTCCCGCCCGAGTTCGACCTCGACTGGCGGGTGCGGGCCGACGACGTGCTGCTTTACGGGGCCACTTTCTCCGGAGCCGTCTTCCTGCACGAGCCCGCGATGACGGTGAACTACCGCATACATGGCTCGAACGCCTTCGCCAACCAGCATACCGCCGAGCGCGAACAGGCCTACCTCGTGCACAAGCGCCGTTTGTTCGCCACCTATCGGGAACGCTTCGGCCTGCACCCGGAAGGGGATCTCGAACGTCTTAGAAAAGAAATTGTCGAGGTGCCCGGGAACCGCTCCAGCCCAGAAGCCCGCCGTCGCTACCGCCGGGCCATCCGCCGCCTCGACGCGCCCCTGATTGATCGGGCGCGCATCTTCGTGGCCAGCTACCTCTGATCGGGCGCGGACTTTCGCGCTCCGAAAAAATCTCCCAGCACCGAGCGAAGCCGCTCCGGTGAATGCAGCTCCCGATACTCGCGCCAACGCGGTTTCGTCTCCGCCGCCCATCCCGCCGGATCGGCGCAAAGCCGCCGGATCGCGGCCAGGGACGCCGTGGCGTCGTCCTGCGGCACCACCACGCCCAACCGGAATTCACGAACCCGGTTCGCCATGAGATGCCCCTCGCTCACGATCACGGGCTTCTCAAAAATCGCCGCCTTGGCCAGGGTGTTGCTGCTGTGCGGAAAATCCCGGTAGGCGGCGAACAACACGTCGCAGGCGTCCACCAGTTCGTTGTAGGTCGCCTCGTCCGGTATGCGGGCGTCGTGCAACCAGACATTTCCTCGCTCCCCCGCCGCCAGCCGCTTCAGCAACCCGGCCTCCTCCGCGTCAAACATCGGCCAATGAATCGCCCCGACGAACCAAAAGGCCGTCTCCCCCGCGCCGGGGTCCATCGCGCAGCGCGCCAGCGTGGCCACGCCCTTGCTCGGCAGCAAATGGCCGAACACGCCCACCACCGGCCGCCGGCCCGCGCTCGCGCGCGCCTCCGCCGCCAGAGCCCCGCCGCCGCCCCGCGTCGCGTCCGCCGGATCGGGCGCCACCAGGACCGGAATCCCCAGTTCGCGCCCGACCCGCGGCGCCATCCCCTCGTCCAACATCAGGAGCCCGCGAAGCCCCCGGTCGCGCAGCGCGCGCGTCACCGGCCAGCGACGCTTCACCCCCGGCGCCAGCCGCGAGGGGTGATGAAACGCATGCGCATGCAAATAGAGACCGGACCACTCGGCCCGCCCCCGCCAACGATCCGCCAACGCGCAAACCATCCGGGTCTGATGCTCGTAGAGACACGCCACATAAGGCTCTCCGCCGCCAAGCGAACGCCTCGCCCCGTCCACCTTTCGCGCCCAGGCCCAATGCACCCAGGACGCCGGCCAGCGGCGACGCGCGCGTATCCACTCCTCTCCGGGGATCTCGGCGACCAACAGCCGGTCCGCGTCGCGATAAACCTCGGCGCCACCGAGCCGGGCCAGAAACGCCTCCTTGTCTCGACACAGCACCCGCACGGGATGCCCCAGCTCGAGCAAGGCCCGCGCAAAGAGCACCAAATACCCCTCGTGATGGCCGCCGCGGTTCCACTCCAGGAGCGCGACCGGACGAGCGCCCGCCGACGGGGAGGACTGCGAGGCGTTTGATTTCATCCGTTCCGATAGGCGTAGAGCTGGACCCTTTGCAAGGTCCCCTCCTCCTCGCCTCGCAACACGAACGGCCGGGGCGACAACGTTTCGGTCTGCACATGGACGCGAAAGCCCGCCCCCCGCAGCAAAACCAACATCTCGTCCAGGCGCTGCTCTCTCCGCGTCGACATCACGTGGTCCACGTAAACACGGTTCACTTTCCTCAACACCGCCGGGGACGCCGCCAAAAGCGCCTCCTCGGCGCCTTCGACCGAAAGCTTCAACAAAGCGACCTCCCGCGAAC
>CBINJQ010000384.1:0-4420 GCA_966251015.1 uncultured Akkermansia sp.
GAGAATCGCGCGCGGCCGCGGCAGCGCCCGTCCCATGGCCCGCCAGCCATGGCGTCCGGCCCCTTGCTCGATCAGCGCCGCCTCCCGCCCGCCCGGGGCCGAGCGCAGCCACTCCGCGGGAACGGAAATTTCCGCTCCGACCAGCCTCAAGCCCGCGCAGCAGAACGCCGTCGCCGCCAAGGTCCGGACAAGGGTTCTCCGAGCGCTCATGACCACGACCATCAACCGCGAACGCCGCGCGTGCAATCTCGCGCCGCGCCGCCGTCAATCACGGTCGGGAGGCAAGGTCACGACGAAGCGAAAGCCGATATGCCGGGCCCGGTCGGTCTTCGGACGCGACTCGGTCGGAAACTTCAAAAGCACTTCGGGCGTGTCGAGATAGCTTCCGCCGACGATCCGGGCCTGATCCGAGTCGGCCGACGCCACCGACCATTCCGCCAGATTCCCAAGGACGTCGCGGTAGCCGTTCCGATTCGGGCGGCCCGAATCGACCGTGAGCACCCGGCCGCCGTCGGCCGAGCTGCGGACGTCGCCGCCGCCGTTGCCGTGGGCGGTGCGCATCTCCTCCTCGTTCGGCAAGCGCACCGGGGTGCCCATGATCCAGCTGAGACGCGTGCAAAACTCCTGGGCGTCCAGCCAGCTGACCGAATCCACGGGCAGCGAACGGCCCGGGCTGCGGCTGGGGTTGGTGTTCATCACGGCCTGATAGAGATCCTGCGGCGTCTCGGTGGACAAAAGCAGCCGGTCGGTCACCCCGATGAGCGGCAGCAGGCGGTCGTAAACGGAATCCTGGAGGCGACGCAGCTCCTCGCGTTTCACCGCCAGGTAGTTGAGCTTGATGCGCAGGCCGCCGTCGACCGAACGGCTGCGGGGGAACTCCGCCGAAATCTTGTCCGTCAGCTCCATCGCCTTGGGCAGCATCTTCTCCGCGGCGACGACCCGACGGCGCCGAAGCTCGTCCGAGATCGCCTTGTCCATGCGGACGAGCTCCACCGCCAGCGGCTGGGATCGCTCGGTCTGGACCTTCACCTCCAGCGCCTCGATCCGGGGCGACGACACGAAACGGCTGCGCGAAAAGCGGTCGTTGATCTGCTGCTGAAGCGCAAGCGCCTCCGCATAGGCCGAGGCGGCGGCCTCGTGGTCGCCCGCGCGGGCCATCGAATCGCCGGTCTTCTCCTTTTCGTCTATCTTCGCCGCGACGCCCGCGGCGTTGAGCGACGCGATCTCCGTCTCCAGCCGGTCCAGCTCGCCCAGGTTCGCGTATTTAGTTCTCGAATACTCGCGGTTGATGCGATCCTGCGCGTCCCGCGCCGACATGTAGCCGGAAAGCGCGTCGGCCCACCGCTCGTCGGTCACGGCGGAGCGGGCCTTGGCCAGCGAGGCCTCCTTCTCGCGCACAAGCGGCAGCACCTCCAAACCCGTCAGCGACTGCTCGAGGCGGGTGACGCGGACGAAATTCTTCAGACGCGCCGCGGCGGAGCTCCCGTTGATCCTGTTTTGCAGGGTGATCGCCTCGCGGAACGCCTTCTCCGCCTCGTCCAGCTTCATCTCCGCCTGCGCGGCGTCGCCGTCTTTTTGCAGCGCCTCGATTTGGGGATTGAGCCGGTTGGCCTCGAAGGTGTCGAACTCGGCCTGGAGCCGCTCGAGGTTCGCCTGCGCGGTGTAGTCGCCGCGCGGCGCCGCGCGCACCAAGGCCCGCTGGCGCTCGAGCGCCGCGTTCAACACCGCGAAGGCCTCGTCGGTGATGATGTTGGCGGCGGCGTAAACCTGATACTGCTTCTCCAGCTCCGCCACCTCCGCGGCGAGCTTCACCAGCGCGGGATCATCCGGTTTGGCCGGCTCGTCCGGCACCGGTGTCACGGCGCTTCCCGGGCCGACGCTCGCAAGAAACCACCACAATCCGGCCAAGGCCAGAACGCCCAGCCCGGTGAACATCCAAGGACGAAAATCTTGCCAGGCGTTGGCCAGACGATGACGCGCGCGGTGGGAAAGCATAAGAAGCGCGAAAGGCAAAGGAGGCGGCGGGTAAAAAGCAATACACGCTCCGCAGCCCGTCGATCCGCGGCATTCCCGCCCCCGGCGGCCGCAAGCCCCGCCGCCCAAGGCTCGACAAGACCCGGTCCGCTTTCACCCTGCACACCACCATGGTCATAGACCACCTTGCGATTCTCGCCCCCGGCTTGCTCGGCGCCTCCGTCGCCAAGGCGGCGCGTGCCCGCGGCTTGGCGGGGAAAATCACCGTGTGGGCCCGTCGCCCCGAAGTTCGCGCGGCGATCCGCGCCCAAGATTGGGTCGATCATGTGGCGGAGAGCCCCGAGGAGGCCGCCTCCCGGGCGCAACTCGTTGTCCTGGCCGCCCCGGTGGATAAAATCATCGAACTCGACCGCGTGGTCGCCCCCCACCTTCGCTCCGGCGCCATCGTTACCGACGTGGGCAGCGTCAAAGGTCCCGTATGCGCGGCGGCGGCCGCGCACGCCCGGACGCAGGGCGCTGTTTTCATCGGCTCCCATCCCATGGCCGGAAGCGAAAAAACCGGGTGGGAGCACGGCAGCGCCAACTTGTTCGAGAACCGCGTCACCTTTCTCACTCCCACGCCCGACACGCCCGCCTCGGCGTTGACCACGCTCGAGAATTTTTGGCGCGGATGCGGCGGCACTGTCGTCTGCGTGGCCCCCTTGCGCCACGACGAGATCGTGGCCCATGTAAGCCACCTCCCCCAAGCGGCCGCCACCAGCCTCGCCTGCGCCCTCGCGGGGAAAGACGGTCAATGGCGGCACCTTGCCGGCAACGGCTTGCGCGACACCACGCGTATCGCCGCGAGCGACGCCACGATGTGGATCGAGATCTTCCAGCACAACCGCGACGCGGTGCTCCACGCGCTCTCCGCCTACGAAGGCGAACTCGTCGCGTTCCGACGCGCCTTGGAACAGGCGGACTGGGCCGAGGTCCGCGCGCGCCTGGAACGCGGCAAAGAGTGGCGTGACGGCTTCCGCGCCTGACGCCGCCCGCCTCGCTCCGCATCCGGTTCCCATTTTCATCGCTCCACGTTTTTCCATGTCCGCCGCCTCCACGCTGCCCGCGCAGCTTCCCATCGTCCCGTTTACCAGACCCGTTTCGGGGCCCGTCGTCATTCCCGGCTCGAAGAGCCTCACCAACCGCGCGTTGTTGCTGGCCGCCCTCTGCGACCGACCGGTCACTCTCACCGGAGCGCTCTTCAGCGATGACACCCGGCTCATGGCGGAGGCCCTCCGCCGCCTCGGCTGCACTGTTACGGAGGACGAAACCGCCTGCACCATCGCAGTCACCGGCCAAGGCAACGCGTTCAAATCCGACGCACCGGTGGACCTTTTCGTCGGCCTCGCCGGGACCGCCGCCCGGTTTCTGACCGCGCTCTGCGCGGCGGCGCCGCGCGGCGTCTATCGCATCCAAGGCACCGAGCGCATGAACCAGCGCCCGATGAAGGGGCTGATCGACGCGCTCCGCGCCCTCGGCGCCGAGATCCGCTGCACCGGCGTCGAAGGCTTTTTCCCGATCGAGATCCACGCCCGAGGCCTGCGCGGCGGACCGGTCTCCATCGATGCGACGGAAAGCAGTCAGATGCTGTCCGCGCTGTTGATGGTGGCGCCGCTCTGCTCCGAGGCCATGGAAGTCACCGCGGTGGGCGGTGTGCGACAACCTTTCGTTTTGATGACCAAATTTCTGATGACGGAATTTGGAGTCGGCGTCGGCAGCTTACCCGACGGGAACACGCTGACCGTCCTTCCCGTAGGACGATACCCGTTCGAACAGAACACCTATCCTGTCGAACCAGATGCCACCGCCGCAACTTACTTTGAAGCTCTCGTGGCCATAACCTCCGGCAGCTTATATATTCCCGGCTTGAAGGGAGTTGGACTCGGCCTGCAAGGAGACACTCGTTTTCTGAATATCATGAAGTTGGTCGGCATGAATGTGACCACGCGTTACATGGCCGGCCTGCCCAGCGGGATGCGCCTGAGCGAAGGAACCGACCTAACCTTCCCTAAGGGCCAATCGCTCGCGGGTATTGGAACCCAAGACTTCTCCGAGTTTTCCGACACTTTCCTCACCCTCGCCGCGATCAGCCCCCTGCTTTCGGGACCGACGCGGATCACCGGCATCGCTCACACCCGCAAGCAGGAAACCGATCGTGTCGCCGGCATGGCGAACGAACTGCGGCGCCTCGGCCAAGACGTCGTCGAGACCGAGGATTCGCTGACGATCACCCCGCGTCCGCTCAAACCCGGACAGGTTATTCAAACCTACCACGATCATCGTTTCGCCATGAGTTTCGGCATTCTCGGATCGTTCGACCTGCATGGTGACGGCAAGCCGTGGCTTACCATCGACAACCCCGGTTGCTGCGCGAAAACCTTCCCGAATTTCTTCGACGTCTTGGCGG
>CBINJQ010000385.1:0-4415 GCA_966251015.1 uncultured Akkermansia sp.
AGCACCTCGATCTCTGCTTGGACGCCGGCATCAACCACGAAGGCATCAACGCCGAAGTGGCTTCCGGCCAGTGGGAATTCCAGATCTTCGGCAAGGGCTCCAAGAAGGCCGCCGACGACGTCTGGATCGCGCGCTATCTCCTCGTCCGTCTTTGCGAGAAATACGGCATCGACGTCGAGTTCCACTGCAAGCCGATCCGCGGCGTCTACAACTCGCCCCTCGACTGGAACGGCTCCGGCATGCACTCCAACTTCTCCACCAAGTTCATGCGCGAAGTGGGCGGCAAGGAATACTTCGAGAAGCTCATGGCCGCGTTCGCCAAGAACATGTCCGAGCACGTCGCCGTCTACGGTCCCGACAATCATTTCCGCCTCACCGGCCTCCACGAGACCCAGTCGATCGACAAGTTCACCTACGGCATCGCCGACCGCGGTTCTTCGATCCGCGTGCCGCACGCCTTCGTCAAGGCCGGCTACAAGGGTTACCTCGAGGATCGTCGTCCGAACTCCGCCGCGAATCCCTACGACGTCGCGAGCCGCATCCTCAAGACGATCGCCGAAGTTCCGACCAAGTAAGGTCGTTTTGCTTCAAGATCGTCGCGAGCGATCGCGACGACTCCTTCAAGCCGCCGCCCCGTATAGGGCGGCGGTTTTTTTATGCGTGTGTTTCGCTTATGGATTCCGCTGGAGGCGGAAGCGAGGCGGGCGAGTCCTTCGGAGGAGCGCCCCCGCGGCGATAGGAATGGGCGACACCGCGGCCCAGCTACAAAGGAGTCGCGCGCCTGCGGTGATCGGAATGAAGGACGACGCGATCGCGGTGAAAATCGCCGCGCCTATCACTCCGTAACACCAGACGGCGGCATGCCAAAAGAGGCGGCGTAGGCGCAACGGGAACGGCCCGTGGCTTTCGTGCCAAAAGAAGAAAAGGAAAAGAAGTCCGGCCGTGCCTGTGGCGACCGCGCACTGCGCCAGATGCCGGCGCATCTCTTCCCGGCCATCGGTGAACACCGAAAGATAGACCATCGAAGCCACGAGCGACATCCCGGCCACGAAGCCGAGGGCGCAGGTGAACGGTCGATGCTCCAGGCTGAGCTCGATGCGCATTTGGGACGCCGCCTTCTTGTCTGGGCCGCTCATCATAAAGTTCCTGGATGTGCGGGGAGGTGGAGGCGGGGCGGCGGTTTTTCGGCGGGTCGCGGTAGATTCTGTCAGGTGGAACCGGACGGATCGTCGATCGCGGCCACGAGCTGGTTCACCTCGGCTTCGCTAAGCACTTTTTTGGCGCTGAGCAGCCGGATAAGCCCGAGCACATACAGTTTGAGCTCTTTGTTCTCGGCTTTGAGCCGGGCGATCTCCGCGCTCTGCTGGCGATCCAGCGTTTGGTTCTGGTTCATCTCGGCGACGGCCTTTTTCAGGTAGTCGGTGAGTTCGTCGATATCCATTTGTTGCCCGACGTTTCCGAGCAAAAGCATGCGTCCCCAGCCCATGGTGATTTGCGTTTTTGTTGAGATTTCGCCGCGCCACGACCTGCACACACGTCCTGCACACACGACTTGCGCGGCGGCATGCGTCTCTTTTGACCGCCTCGTTCGAGGCGTCACGCGCGAATCTGTTTTTGGCTCTCCCCGGGCGGCGCCCGGAGCCGGATTTCGGGGTAAAATTCCGGAGACAAGCCGGCTGGTTCGCAAATTGCTATTGTGGCGTGAATCCGTTTTGGCTTTGTTCCGATCTCCTTTGATTTTAGTGACGGACAACAGGTTATAACTTTCCAATTCGCTGCTATGAAAAAAACTGCTCCCAAGTCCGCCGCCGCCAAGCCATCGGCTCCCGAGAAGAAGAAACCGGCCGCCAAGGTTGTGGCCACCGTAGCCAAGCCGGCGAAACCCGCCAAGGCGTCGGCCAAGCCGGCCCCGGCGCCCGCGCCGGTCGTGAAGCCCGCGAAGATTTCGTCTTCTCCCAAGGCCAAGGCGAAGCCCGACGCGGTGACCACGATGATCGTGGCCGCCGTGGATGTCGGTTTTGGCAATCATCTCACGCTTCGCGGCGAGGGTCCCGGCTTGAGCTGGGAGGTCGGCCTCCCGCTTGAGTGCATCGCCGACGACCGCTGGTCGATCACCTTGCCCGAGACCGCGCAGCCCATCGTGTGCAAGTTTCTCCGCAACGACATCGATTGGTGCGTCGGCGAGGACTACACGGTTTTGCCGGGATCGAGCGTGGTGCTCTCCCCGAGTTTTTGAGCAAGCCCCTTGGCTGCGCCGCAGGCCGACGAGCGATCTCATACCAGCTACGTGACGCTCTTTGGGCTTTAGCTCGAAGCGGGTGGGCGGGCGTATCCTGCTGCGTGCGCTATCTGGTGCGCACAGCTTTGACGAACGATGGTCGGAAGGGACCGCCCATCCACCATGAGAGCCAAAGCTCCTCGTAGTTGGTGTTACTCCGAAAAATCATAGGTTACGGCCTGCTGGGTTTTTCGGTCACCGACGCGGGGGGCGCCCTTGGGCGTTTATCCGGGAAGCGCGGCGTGGGCTCAGATTGCGGGCGAGGGGCGTGCCGGCATCGTCGGGCCTATGAAAGCCTCCGCCTCTTCCCCCTGGTCCCGCCGCGAGGTGCTCAAGTGGCTGAGCGTGGCCGGCGGCTCGATCGCGGCCGCGAACTTGTTCACCGGCAAGGCGGATTCGTCTCAGGCGGTCGGCGGGGAGCCGCCGGCGCCGGCTCCGGAAAAGAAGCCCGCCGAGTCGGCGAAGGCGGAAACGGAAAAGTCCCCGCCTCCCGGCCTCGCGGGCGAGCAGGCGGGTTACTACCGCTTCAAAATCGGCTCTATGGACGCGGTGGCGCTCTTCGACGGGGGCATGGCGCCGCCGAGCGACAAATCACCTTTCGGCGTGGACGAGCCGTCCGGGGCCGTTGCCGGCGCGCTGGACGCGGCTTGGCTGCCGAAGGATCGCGTGCAGATACCCTTCAACGTGCTGCTCGTCCGGGCCGGGGCGGACCTCGTTCTGATCGACGCGGGATGCGGGCCGCACCTTGGAGAATCGGGCGGGAAGATGTTCGCCGCCATGTCGACCATCGGCGTGAAGCCGGAGCACGTGACCGGGGTCATTCTCACCCACGCGCACCGCGATCATTTCGGCGGCCTGCTCGATGGGGAAAAGCGCCCGGTTTTTCCGCAGGCGAAGCTTTTCGTCGGAAAGAAGGAACACGAATTTTGGATGGCGTCGTCGCCGGACCTTTCGGGCATGGCCGTTCCTCCCGAAGCGACAAAGGAGTTTGTGACCAACGCGCAGACCGCGCTCGGCGCCTACAAGGACCGGGTTCAGCTCGTGGCGGCCGGCGATCGGCTATTGGACAATTTTGAACTGCTCGACACGCCCGGGCATACGCCGGGGCATCTCGCGGTTGTCGTCGGCTCGGGCAAGGACGCGTTGTTGCACTTCGCGGACGTCGCGGGGCACCACGCGATCAGCTTCGCGCATCCGGGGTGGCGGTTTGCTTTCGACGCCGATCCGGCGCTCGCGGTGGAGACGCGGCGAAAACTCCTCGACCGCGCGGCCGCGGAGCGACTGCGGCTCTTCGGCTCGCACATGCCGTTTCCCGGGCTGGGCCGCGTGAAGAAAGTCGGCGGCGCCTACGAGTTCGTGCCCGAGCCCTTCGCGGTGGCGTAGGGCGAGCGCGTCAGGGGACGATTCGGCGAGAGTCTATGGACTGCGGCGGCACGACGCCGCTTTCGACGACGAGCCAAGGCTCGTCGCAAGGGTTCATGGGGCGAGCCGATACGTCGGCTTGTCGAAGGCGGCGACATGTCGCCGCAGTCCATATCGGACGACTCGCCGCTACTCCGCCGGCAGAAAGCCGCGCGCCACGGCCTCGTCGAGCAGCGTGAGCGCGTAGGCCCAGACCGCGCAGGCGCCGTCGTTGGCGTGCTGGTTGCGGGCGATCACCATGGCGCGGGTCACGCCGTGTTCGCGCCATTTTTCGCCGCCCGAGAGGATGTTGAGGAGAATCGGTTGCAGGCGGTCCACGGCGGCGGCGAACTTCGCTTCGGGCGTGATCTTGGCCTCGAACTCCTCCCAACACGCGCGCAGTTCGGCGCCTTGATCGGCGGGCAGCAGGCCGAAGATGCGGTCGGCGGCCTTCGCCTCGCGCTCGTGTTGCCCGACCATGCGGGCGGTGTCGTAGGCGTAGGTGTCGCCGGCGTCGATCTCCACGATGTCGTGGATGACGAGCATCTTGAGCACGCGGGCGAGGTCGACCGGCCGGTTGCTGTGCTCGGCCAGCGTGATGGCCATGAGACAGAGGTGCCAGGAGTGTTCGGCGTCGTTCTCGCGACGACGGCTGACGGGCAGGAGCGCCTGGCGAAAGATTTCGGAAAGCTTCAGGCATTCGGTCAGGAAGGCGTATTGCTGCTGGATGCGCGTC
>CBINJQ010000386.1:0-4410 GCA_966251015.1 uncultured Akkermansia sp.
GCCGGCGCGCCATCGGCGCACCCTACGCGTTATTTCCCCACGCCACGGTGCCGCAAGTGCACCGGCTCCCGCGCCCGCCTGCGCACGCGCAGGTTGAGCATTTCCACGCCGATCGCGAAGGCCATCGAGAAGTAGATGTAGCCCTTCGGGATGTGCTGGCCGAGGCTCTCGCCGACGAGCGTCACGCCGATCAGGATGAGGAAGCTGAGCGCGAGCATCTTGATCGTCGGATGGCGGTTGACGAAGTCGCTGATCGCGCCGGCGAAGGCCAGCATGACGCCGAGCGAGATACAGACGGCGGTGATCATCACCCAGAGCTTGTCCACCATGCCCACGGCCGTGATCACGGAGTCTAGGGAGAACACGATGTCGAGGAGCAGGATCTGCACGATCACGGCGCTGAAGGAGATCTTCTTGCCGGTGGGATTCGCCTCCCCGTCCTCGCCCTCGAGCTTGTGATGGATCTCCGTCACGCTTTTGCCGATCAGGAAGAGACCGCCGATCAGAAGGATGAGGTCTCGGCCGTTGATCTCATGGTTGAGAATCGGCATCGTGAAGAGCGGCTTGGTCAGGCCCATGAGCCACTTGATGCTGAAGAGCAGCGCCACGCGCGTGATGAACGCGAGCAGCAGGCCGGTCTGGCGGGCCTTCTTCTGCTGATCCTTCGGCAGCTTGCCGGCGAGAATCGAGATGAAGATGATGTTGTCGATGCCGAGAACGATCTCGAGCAGCGTCAACGTGAGCAACGGAACGATCCAAGTGCCGGGGTCGGAGAGAATATCCATGGAAGTAGGAAGCCGCGAAATGGGACGCGTCGGCGCCCGTCGTCAATGGCGACCGGAACGGGCTGGAAACGCCCGGCGCCGTCTCCGAGTCGTTCAAGCCACCGCGGCCCGGGCGGTCACCGACGCGAAATTCCGGTAGATTTGCAGCCCCTTGGCCTGGCTCTTCTCCGGGTGGAACTGCGTGGCGAAACAGCGCCCGCGCGCGATCGCGGCGGTGAACACGCCGCCGTAGTCGCACTCCGCGAGCACGAGCGCCGGATCCGACGGCACGCAGTGAAAGCTATGCACGAAATAAAACGCCTCCCCTTCGGCGCGCAGCTCCGCGCGCAACGGCGAATCGGCCTGGGTGAACCGCACGTCGTTCCAGCCCATGTGCGGGATCTTGAACTCCGCGGGCCGCGCGAAACGGACCACCCGACCGGGAAACACGCCGAGCCCCTCGGTGCCCGCGCCGCCGCCTTCCTCCGAGTGCTCGAAAAGCGCCTGCATGCCGAGGCACACGCCAAGGAACGGCTGGTCCGCGGCTATCCACTCGCGCACGGTGCGGTCGAGACCGGTGGCCCGCAGCGAGGCCACGCAATCGCGCAACGCGCCCACGCCCGGCAGCACGAGGCCGTCGGCGTCCGCCGCCTCGACTTCCAAGGGGGTGCGCACGACGCGCACGTCCGCGCCCACGGCCTCGAGGGCCTTGGTCACGGAACGAAGGTTGCAGATTCCGTTGTCGATGACGGCGATCATGGGAGCGGGAACGTGGAGCCGGGAGCAAGGAGCCCGAAGTCGGGCTCAGATCAAACCCTTCGTGCTCGGCACCTGGTCGGCGGAGCGCGGATCGATCTTCACCGCCGCGTCGAGGGCGCGGGCAAGAGCCTTGAAAATCGCCTCGGCGACGTGGTGCGGCTCCTCCCCGTAGTCGAGCTTCACGTGCAGGTTGCACGCGAGGGCGTTGCTGAAGGCGCGGCAAAACTCCTTCACGAGGATCAGGTTGAAATCCCGCACATACATCGTGGGCGCGATCACGTCGTAGGCCAAGGCCGCGCGACCCGAGAGATCGACCACGACACGCGCCAACGCCTCGTCCATCGGCACGTAGAAAAAGCCGTAGCGGACGATGCCCCGCTTGTCGCCGAGCGCCTGCTTGAACGCCTCGCCCAGCACGATGCCGACGTCCTCGACCGTGTGATGATAGTCCACCGCAACGTCGCCGACGCAGGTGACATCGAGATCGAAGTGCCCGTGCTTCGCGAACAGCGTCAGCATGTGGTCGAAAAACGGCACGCCCGTGGCGATGTTGGAGCGGCCGGCGCCGTCCACGGCGAGGCGGAGCTTGATGTCGGTCTCGGCGGTTTTTCGGGCGATGGAGGCGGTGCGAACGGCGGGCATGGCGAAAAGAAAAGCCGATCTCACGATTCGACGGGCCCAAATACAAGCCCCCGCATCAGCCATCTCCGTCCCATGGCCCGCGCCTCGAGATCCCTCTCCATGAAGATCACATCGCGGAAACCGATGTCCGCTTACTGGTTTTTGCCCCCGGGGGGGTAGTCTCACGAATCCGGAGAAATCCCCTCGCCCCCCGAGGCCGCGCCTCTAGGGTCGCGCCCCTACCCGATGAAGTCTGTCGCGCACCCGCTGCTTGCCCCGGCCACGTGGTCACAACGGCTTGCGGCCGGATCGGGACTCGCCGTGGCCTGCGGCGGTCTTCTCGTTTTGCTGGGTTGGTGGCTCCAAATCGACCTGCTGGTCCAGGGCCGTCCGGACCATGAAGCGGTCAAAGTGAACGCCGGTCTGTGTTACCTGCTGCTCGGTCTCGCCCTCGCCTGGCAAGCGCGCCTGGGCCGGCCCGTAGCGTGGCTGACGCTGGCGCCCGCCGCGATCGGAGTGATCACCCTCCTCCAACCCCTCTTCTTCGCGCTCTTCCGCCTCGATCTCGGCATCGACGAGATCCTCGCGACCGATCGACTCGCGGAGCCGTCCGTCGCGCATCGCGGCCGAATGTCCCCCCCCGTCGCCGCCGGTCTGGCCCTCGCGGGCCTCGTCCTGAGCCCTCTGCTGGGCGCCCAGCCTTTGCGTCGCGCGCTTGCGATCGGCCTGGCCGGCTCCCTTCTCGCCGCCGTCGGCAGCGCCGGGATCGTCGGCCACGCGCTGAACCTCCCCAGCGGCGTCGTCTGGGATCTCGGCAGCACATCGCCCTGGTCGGGCGCGCTGTCCCTCCTCCTGGGCCTCGCCCTGCTCGCCTGCGCCTGGCGTATCCACCGCGCGACGACCGACGCCCCCCCGGGATGGCTGCCGCTGCCGGTGATCGTGGCGTCCGGCACCATCACGCTCCTGCTTTGGCTCGGCCTCGCCGAACGCGAGAGCGCCTACACCGCGCTCAAGACCCGCAACGCCATGAACAGCCTGGCGAGCAACATAAACTTCGAGATCGAGCGCCAGACGGCCGCCCTCGGTCGGGTCGCGCAGGCGTGGAGCACCCTCGACGGCGACAGCTCGAAAGTCCGCGAGATGGACGCGGATCGCTTCAGCAAGGAAACCCTCGGCTCGGTCTCCCTCGCGTGGGTCGATCCCGCGACGACACGGACGCTGTGGAGCGAAGGCAACGAGGCCCTTCACAACTACGAGCACGACCGGGAGCCCGCCCGCGCCGACACGATGGCCAACGCACGCTTCCTCCCCGCCGTCTCGGGCAGCTTCAACGTCGGGGGTCACGGCCTGGGCTTTTCGATCTACGCGCCGGTCTTTTCAAAGGACAAACTCCGCGGATACGCGTCGGCGGACTTCACCTACGAACGCTTCTTCGAGGACCTCAACAAGCGCCTCCGCCTTTCGGAGAAACACGCGTTCACCGTGATGGTGGCCGCGCGCGTGCGCGATCTCGAGGCGCGGAACGTGCCCGTCTACGACTCCCGGGGCCACAAGGCCGCCGGCCCCGTTCCAAACGCCTTGGAGGAGGATTTCACGATCTTTGACCGGCGTGTCCGCCTTTCCTTTTCGCCGCCCGCCGAAGACGACGCCCCCACCCGCCTGCGCCTGCCCGGCGTCGCGCTCCTCACCGGCCTGGGCATCACGTTCCTGCTCGGCCTGTCCGTCCATCTCGCGCGGGTCGCGAAGAGCGGCCAGCGCGAGACCGAGCGCGCCAACGCCCTCCTTCGCGCCGAGATCGACGAACGCCGCCAGGCCGAGGCCGCCCTCCGCGCATCGCAGCTCGCCGAACGCAAGCTCGGCCTCGTCGCCGCGCGCACCGACAACATCGTCGTCATCGCCCGTCCCGACGGCGGCATCGAATGGGTCAACGAGGCCTTCACCCGCCTCCTCGGCCCCGCCCTCGCCGAAATCGTCGGCCGCCCGGCCATCGACCTCATCGCCGCGCACGACCCGGCCGCCGCCCTTCGCCTCCGCCAGGCCGTCGACATCGGCGAAGCCGTCGCCTGCGACGTCTCCTGCCGGTCCCGCTCCGGCCGGCGCTACGACCTCTCCGTCGACCTCCAGCCCGCCTACGCCGAGGACGGCCGGCTCGAATACCTGATCCTCCTCGCCGTCGACGTCACCCAGCGCGTCGAAACCGAGCGCGAACTCCGCCGCGCCAAGATCGAGGCCGACGCCGCCTCCCGCGCCAAGAGCGACTTCCTCG
>CBINJQ010000387.1:0-4409 GCA_966251015.1 uncultured Akkermansia sp.
CCAAGGGCTACCAGCTAAGCGACGGCCCGACCAAGACGGGCAGCGGCTCCGTCATAGCCTTCATCGACGCGCCCGAAGGCTACGAAATCGAGCTGATCCAGCGAAAGTAATACCGGCTACGCGACGCTCTTCGGGCTTTTATTGAGCCTCGTAAATTAGGCTGACGGCGGAAGTCGGGCTTAAAGCAGTTCAAACGAAGTCGTAGCCGCGTAGGCCGCCCGCTTGCGGGCGCTTTCCACGAGAGGCCGTAAGCGAAAGAGCGTCCGCAAGCGGACGGCCTACGCCGAAAATGCGGCTACAACTCTACTAGAGATGCTCTAAAGCCGCTGCGCCGCCGGCATCCCGTAATACTCCTGCACGCGCTTCGTCGCCGCCTCCAACGTCGCGGCGTCCAGCACGAGCCTTTGCAGACTCCGGCCCGACATGAACTCGAAGCGATGCACGCCGCCTTCGGCCGGCGTCTTCAACGCCTCGGCCAGATCCGCAAGGGTCGCCACCACGCGGCCGTTCACCTGGTCGACCACCAGCATGGTCGCGTCCTGGTAGCCGAGGTTGATCGCGTCGGGCAGCACGCCGGTCAGCGCGACGAGCGACTTCCGTTTGTCCTTCGGCTCGACGTATTGGAAATACTGGAGCCGGAACGGCGCGTATTTTCGCCACTCCTCGCCCCAGCCGCGCAGGAAGGCCTGCGAGAGCGGCTGAAACACCAGCCCGCCCGTCATGAGATACTTGGGCGCCCCGTTGAAGATCTCGCGCGGCACCGTCTCGTCCACGAAGTCCGCCTTCGGCACCGTGTAGTCGAGCGTCAGCTCCTTCCCGCCGCGCCACACCTTGAGCTTCACCGTGGCGCCGGCGAAGCGCCCGCGGTTGGCGAGGCTCTCCAACATCAGGTGGCCGTAGTCGGGATCGAGGTAGTCGCCTTCGCTGTCGATCGGCTGCCCGTCGATCTCGAGCAGGATGTCGCGCGGACGCGGCGATTTCGCCGGATCGGCCTCGCGGCCCGCCGCGTGCACCACGCCGCCGCGCGGCTCCCCTTCGAGCCCGAGTTCCTTGAGCAGATCCGGATTGCTGCCCGGCTGCCAGGTGAAGTCGAAGTAGCCGAGCCCGGCGAAGGCCCCCGCCCGGCGCGCGTCGAGCACGTCGCGGATGAAAGGCGCGGGAAGCGCCCCGCAAACGCGCCCGTTCGAGTAGGCCGTGAGGCCGGCCAGGGCGCCGTCGCGCGCGATGACCTCGGTCCAGCCGAGCCCGGTCAGGTCCGAGCTCACCTCCAGTTGCACATGCGGCGCGAAGCCGATCGCCCCTTCGCCCACCGTGAACTTGCTGAACTCGACGCGCCGCGTCTCCAGGTTGCCGTCGCGCCAGCGCACGAGCTCGAACTCGGGGCCGGTGCCGACTTTCGGCGCGAAGGCCGCCGGGGACAGCCCTTCCCAGAAGGCCGCCGAGTCCGACTCGATGAGGGCGATGTTCGACTGGGCGTCCCACCACTTCACCCGCGCGTCATGCCAGCGGCCGCGGCCGCCTTTTTGCACGCGCACCAACGTGTGCGTCGGCAGATACTGCGCGGTGGTGAGGATCTCGCCCGGCCCGGTTGCGATGACGACGCCGTGTTTGCGAATGGCGCGCGTGGGCTCGTTCCAAGGCTGGAACGCGTCGTAGACCTTGTAGGTCACCTCGACGCTCACGAGCGAACGGTCCCAGCCGGGCCGGGCGGGCAGGAGCTGCGCGCGAGCCGCCGGAGAGGCGCCGACGACAAAGCCCAGGACCGCGGCGAACGAGACGATGCGAAGAAAAAAGCGACGATGCATGGCGGGGGTTTTCCAGGGCTCAGAGACGTTGGCCGGACACGATGCCGTAGTTGCGCAGGATCTCGGCGTGCGCGCGTTCCGCCGCGGCGCGGTCGAGCGCCTCGATCGGCCCCTCCTCGGGCCCCTCGAATTCCAGCACGTGCCGCTCGCCCGTGTTCCCGGCCAGCGCGCGCTTCACGTCTTCGAGACGCTCGATGCGCACGCCGTTGATGCGGTTGACCAGCGAACGGCCGCGGATCGCGAGGTCGGCGTTGACCGCGTGGGGCAACACCGCCGCGAGCACGACCGGCTCGGGACGCGCGCTCGCCGGATCCTCGGACTGGCGGTGATGCAGCTCGTAGCTGAGCTGCGCGAGGCCGTCCCAGAGGTAGTCGCGCCCGGGCTGGCCGAGCGTGTCGAGGTAGTTCGCGCTCAGCGGGGTGAACACCAGCCCCGCGTGGATCACGTAGCGCGGCGGCGCGTCGTATTGGCGTCCCGCGAGGCGGTCGCCCTGGTAGGCCTCCATCGGCAGCGCGACGTCGAGGAGTTTGCCCTCGCGCCAGATTTTGAGCGCGAGCGTCTCGCCCGCCTGCGGTTGTTGAAACGCCACGCCCGCCGCCACGCGATTCCCGCGATAAGGGATCATCGCGTCGCTGCCGATGGGGAAGCCGTTCGCCTCCAGCATCACGTCGTCGGGGCGCAGCACCTTCGACGCCGGCCCGTCGGGGCGCAGCCAGTCGACGCGCGCCCCGCGCCCGTCATCCGCCAGCCCGAGCAGGCGACGGTAGGCGGGATTTTGCAGGTCCTCGAAGCCCACGCCCGCCATCGGAAACCCGTCGTAGCGGCCGTCCTTCACGTCGGCCAAAAAATGGCCCACCACCTCGGGCGGGATGAAGAAACCCGCGTTTTGCAGGCCCGGGATTCCCTGGAAGGCGACGCCCACGACCTTGTCCTCCTGAAACACCGGGCCGCCGCTGTTGCCGGGATTGATCGCCGCGTCCGTCTGCACCGCGAGCCAGGCGCGGTTGCCCGGATGCGCGTAGGTCTGCACCTCGATGCGGGAAACCACCCCGCGCGTGAACGACATCTGGTCTCCGCCCGCCGGATAACCGCAGGTGACCACGGTCGATTGCACGGCGGGCAACTCGCCGAACTCGAGCGCCTTCACGCCTTCGAGATCTTTCGGATCCACCGGCTCGATCAAGGCGAGGTCGCAATCATGCGCCGCGAACACCACCCGCGCCGGCAGCAGGCGCGGGTCCTGGTAACGCCGGATGAGAATCTGCTTCGCCCAGGCGATGACGTGGGCGTTGGTCATGATCCGCCCGCCCTCGATCACGAAACCCGTGCCCGACGAGCGCCGGATCGGCTGCCAGCGCCAAGGCGCGTCATACACCGGCACCTGCGACGACACGAGGATCTGCACGACCGCCCGCTCCGGCGCCGCGGCCGCCACCGCCGGAGGAGGGTTCTCCAACAAGGCGCCCTCGGCGCGCGCCGTTTCGCCGGCGCAAACCGCCAGCAACCACACGCACAACAAACGCCCCGCGCTCCGGCGCGGGGCTCGTCCGTTCATCGATAAAAAACGCATCGCCCCTCAGAGCATGCAGACCCGCGCCGACCGCAACGCCGCAGAGGAAAAAACACCGACGCCCCGCAGGCGCGCTCCCTTTATGAAGTGCGGCGGCACGACGCCGCCTTCGACGGCGAGCCTCGGCTCGCCGCCCCCGGCGCCGCTCGCCCCGCCCCAACTCCGCCTTGCCGTCCCCCCCGCCCTGCGCCGCTACTTGCCACGCCCGCCATGTCCGCCGACTCCTCCGCCTCCGCCGCTTCAGTCGCCTCCCCCGTCGCCGACGCCCTGCTTTGCGTCGACATCGGCAACACGCACACGCACCTCGCCCTCCACCGCGCGGGCGCGCTCGCCGGACATCGCGACATCCCCACCGCCCTTCTCGACGACCCCGCCCAAGGCCTGCCGGCCGTCTTTGCCGATTTCGCCGCCTCCGCTTCCGGCTCCGGTGCGGACTCCCCGATCTCCGCTCCCCGCTCGTCGCTCCGGCTCGCCTTCTGCTCGGTCGTCCCCGCCGCGACGCCCAAACTCCTCGCCGTCGCCTCCGCGGCCGGCCTCCCCGCCTGGCAACTCACGCACGAGGTCCGCCTCGGCGTGCCCATCTCGTATCCGAAGCCCGCCGAGATCGGCCAGGACCGCCTCGCCAACGCCGCCGGCGCGCACGCCATCGCCCCCGGCCGCCCCGCCGTCGTCATCGACCTCGGCACCGCCGTCACCTTCGACCTCGTCACGCCCGAGGGCGGCTACGAAGGCGGCATCATCACCCCCGGCCCCGCGATGGTGACGCGTTATCTGCACGAACGCACCGCGCAGCTCCCGCTCGTCACCGACCTGCGCACGCCGATCACGAGCGTCATCGGCAAGTCCACCGCCGAGGCCATCCGCATCGGCGCCATCGTCGGTTACGCCGGCCTGATCCAGGCCCTGCTCGACGCCGTCCTCGCCGAATACGCCGCGCGCCGTCTGCCCTCCGCCGAGATCTTCCTTTCCGGCGGCGCCGCCCAGGTCGTCGAAGGCCGCCTCCGCCTCCCCGCCCGCATCGTCCCCGACCTCGC
>CBINJQ010000388.1:0-4381 GCA_966251015.1 uncultured Akkermansia sp.
TTCCAAACTCGACTCAAGAGAAGAAGCCCCGTCGATATCCCCCGCCCCGCCAGCAACCCCTGATGCGACGCAGCCAGCTCCGACGCTCACCGCCGAGCAACGCGTCTTCTTCCGCGACCTCGCGCTTTTGAACTCCCGCCAGATGTCGCTGGCGAGCGAGGCCTCCGGGCGGGCGACCGGCACCGCGACACGGGACTTCGCCGCATGGATCATCCGCGAGCACCAGACTTTCGCCGAAGAACTCGCCGCCTTGGCCAAACTGCGCGGCGACGAAACGATCACGTGCATCGAAGCCCAGCCGATCAAGGACCGCCCCGCCTGGGCCAACCGAGACGACGTGGGCTACGACGAGGGCTATCTCCGCGCCGTGATTGAGATCGGAGAACGCATCTCCGAGCGTCTCGAAGCCGTGAGCAAGTTCCCCGTGCCCTCCGTAGCCGCCTTCGCGCAAAAACAACTCCCCGGGCTGGCCTCGCGAATCAAGCGCGCCCAGGACCTGCAAAAAGACCTTTAACCTCCAGACGCGCCGGGAACCCGGCCGCGCCATCCGGCGCCGTCACATCTCCGGCAGATACGCCGGAAGCAGCTCGCGCAGCAGCGCGATCAGCTCGGGATGATCCTTCGCCGGATAATCGTCCGGCACCCGCAGCACGATGATCGGCAACCCGGCGCACTCCTCGGGAAATTTTTCCCGGATGCGGTCCGCGTGCTTGCGCTCCATGCAAAACACCCGGTCCGCCCAACCGAGGTGACACGCCGTCACCTTGATGCGCGCGCCGTTCTCGGTGCCGGCGGAGCGGACGTCGTAGGCCGGGTGTCCCCTGAACAGCCCCTCGGCTGTCGGGCTGCGCCATTGGTTTCGCGAGCAGAGAAAAAGCAGCTTTTCGCGCGACATGAAAAATCACCCGAGCGCGGCCATGGGGCGCTCCGCCGCCCGCGCCTTTAGCTCCTCGTGCAGACGCTCGAGCTCCGGCGTCGGCACCCCGAGACGGCGCGCGCGGCGCAGGGGTTCGCCCCAGATCGGCTCCAGCTCCAGCGGTCGGCCCGCCTGCCAGTCCAGCATCGTCGAGGGTTTGTAACGCATGCCCTTCGTGCGCTCGATCTGGTCCTGCAAAAACGCGTCGGCGATATCGACGCCCTCGGCCCGCGCGATCGCCTGCACCTCGCGCACCAGCGCCCACACGCGCGCCTCGTTGGCCGGATCGCGCAGCGTCTCGTCGCTCGTCACGCCGCCCAGCGCGAGGGTGAGCCCGTTGAAAGGGACGTTCCACACCAGCTTGTGCCAGCGCGCCGCGAGCAGGCTGTCGCGCACGCGGATCTTCACGCCCGCCGAGGCAAACACCTCCGCCACCGCATGCGTGCGCGGAGACGCCGCGCGGCCGTGTTCGCCGAGCTCGACGTAGCCCTGCTCCGAGCAAACCACCTCGCCCGGCGCCACGCGGTTGACCGCCACGAAACAAAGCGCTCCGAGGGCGCGCTCCGCTCCCGCCACCGCCGCGACCGCCTCGTCGACACCGAGGCCGTTTTGCAGATTCACGACCGCCGTGTCCGGCCCCAGCAACGGCGGCAGCAAGCGGGCGAGTTCGCCGTTGGCGGTGGATTTCAGCGCGATCACGACGAGGTCGACCGGCCCGATTTCTTCCGGCGATCCGGCCGCGCGCACCGCCTTCACCTGGTGTCGTTCGCCGCCGTAGGAAAGAGCCAGCCCGCGCTCGTTCAGCCGCGCCACTTCGCTCCGCGCCAGAAACCGCACGTCCCGCCCGGCGCGCGCCATGCGCCCTCCGTAATAGATGCCGAGCGCGCCCGCGCCCACGATCGCTATGGACTGAATCATCCCCTATGCCTGCCCGCCCGACGCCGCCGCGGTCAACCCTTCGCGGGCGGCGCCTTCTTCCAACGCCGCATCAGGGCCCTCGCGGGCCACGCCAGCGCGAGCTGGTAGAGCGCCAGCGCCAGCACCATGCCCGCCGCCGCATAAACGATTCCCTCGGCCGTGACCGGCACCGCCGGCTTGAACACCTCCCAGGTGCGCGCGGCGATGTCCGTGTCGACGTGCGAGAGAAACACGAAGGGGCGCTCACAGACCGACGCCGCGCGGAGCGCCGCCTCCGCCGCCGCCAGCGACTCGACTCGCGCCTGCGTGTCGGCGATCACGCCGCCGAGCTTCGCCACCGGCTCCGCCGCCTGCGCCTTGGTCGTGTCGATCAACTGCTGGAGCGTGATGCCGCTCTGCTTCGCCACCGCCTCGTAGCTCGCGAGCTGGCGGCGGGCTTCGTCGAGATGCCCGCCGAGGCGTTGCAGGTATTGTTGGAAAAACTCCGGCGCCTGCGAAAGCCCGACCGCGCCCGCCACGCAAAGCACGCGGTCGAGGAGCGTCTCACCAAAACGGCCGACCGGACGGAGGGGCGCGAGCCAGGGGGAGTTGGGCATGCTTCCGATAAAGCCCGGGCCGCATCGGCGCGCAACTCGTCAGCGCGCCTCGAAGGCGCCGTCCGCCCGCTTTGCGACCAGCCGCTTGAGCTCCAGCATCATCAGCGTCGCCGAGAGCGTGTGGCTGGGCAACCCGCTCGCCGACACCAACGCGTCGGGCGCCAGGATCGCGCCGCCCGCGAAACACGCCATGACCTTCCCCTCGTCGGGGTTCAGGCTCGCCGGCACCGCGCCGCCCGACGACGGCTTTTCCGTCTTGTCGGGGATCGCCGCCACGCCCGCCGGACCGAAGCCTTCGAGGTAGTTCAACTCGCTCAACACGTCGTCGACCGACGTGAGCAGCGTCGCCCCGTCGCGGATCAACTGATGGCAACCCGCGCTGCTCGGCTGGTCGATGCGCCCCGGCACCGCGAAGACCAGCCGCCCCTGCTCGCCGGCAAACTTGGCCGTGATCATCGAGCCGCCGCTCACGTCGCTCTCCACCACGATCACCGCGCGGCTCATGCCGGCCACGATGCGGTTGCGCATCGCGAAAGACTGCCTGTCGGCCCGCCGGCCAAAGGGAAACTCGGTCAGGATCGCGCCGCCGTTCTCCTCGATGCGCCGGTAGAGGCCGAGGTTTTCCGGCGGATAGACGATGTCGATGCCGTTGCCCAGCACCGCCGCGGTGCGGCCGCCGGCCTCGAGCGCGCCCTCGTGCGCGAAGGTGTCGATCCCGCGCGCGAGCCCGCTCACCACGCAAAAGCCGAGCCGCGCGAGTTCGTAACCGAGCTTCTTCGCCGTCGCCTGCCCATAGAGCGTCGTCCGACGCGACCCGACGATCGCCACGCAGGGCGCGCCGAATCCGTAGTCGCCGCGCCGATACAGCCCGAGCGGCGCGTCGGCCAGCTCGCGCAGCAGCGGCGGATACTCCGCCGAGCGATTGTCCACGAACACCGCCCCCGCCTGCTCCAGCTTCGCCTGCTCTTTCTCCAGATCGACCAGCTCCCGCCAGCGCCGGAGGTTGCCGCTGATCTTCGGCCCGACGCCCTTCACGGTTTCGAGTTCCTCCGCCGAGACCTCGAAGAGCCGGCGCGGATCGTCGCCAAACGCGGCCAGCAGCCGGTTCGTGGTGATCGGCCCGATGTCCGGCAGCGCGTTCAGAATCAAAAACGCCTGGTTTCCGCTCAATCCGTCTAAACTCATCTGCCTAGGCTGCATCGACTTCCCGTCCAAGTGGAAGCGCCGAATCGGACGGTTTTCATCCGTCGGCTTGATTCAAGGCCAGGCGCCAAAGCTTGAGAAAAAACAACACCCGCGCCGGGTCCGCCTGCACCTCGCGCAACCGGCCGACCACCTTATGGCAGCCGCGTTCTTCCAGCTCACGAATACCGCGCTCCCAGCCGGGCCAACCGCGTTGGGCCATGCGCCGCGCGCCCTGCAAGAGAAGGTCGCCCGCCAGTTCGGTGGCGGGCGCATAGAGCCCGCGCGACGCGCTCCCGATGGCGGCGTCGGCGGGCCGCGTGAACGCCGACGCGGCGGCGACGGCATGCACCCAAGGCAGGACCACGCGCCTTGAGCCGCCGTCGCCGGCAAAAACCACCGCGGCGGGTTGGATCACCAGTCCGCCGCCCGTCCGATGCACGTGCCCGGCGACGAAAAGCGGGCGTTCGGGGCCTTGCAGCGCCGCAAGCAGCGCCTCCGCGCCGATCTGTCCGCGCGTGCTCCACGGATGCCAAACGCGCGCGCGTCCGCCGAGCGCGTCGACGAACGTGGCCGTGACGGCGTTCGCCCCCGGATCGAAACGGGCGCCCTCGACCGCTTTCACCGGGCAGACATGGAAATCGCCGCCCGTGCGGCGCGGCCGGAAACACGCCGGCGGCAACAAATCGAGGCGCGCCGCGATCTCTTCAAAATCCTCCGCGAGCAAAGGCGCCTTGAGCCGCTCCCAGGCGAAATTCTGCGGATTCAC
>CBINJQ010000389.1:0-4344 GCA_966251015.1 uncultured Akkermansia sp.
CGGACTACGTGGGCGCCTCCGGAATCGTTTCATGGGAGGCGAACGACATGACGGACAAAACCATCTCCATCGCGCTCAACCCGGATGGCGAAGTCGAGCGTTCCGAGTCCTTCAACGTGCGCCTGGGCGCGGTCACGGGCGGCGTGCGAGTGGGCTCCGCCGCGGCCGCGGTGACGATCGCCGAGGCCGGCGCGGCGGACGACGGCTTCCGCTCGGATTTCATCGGCAGCACCGTGAACAGCATGCTGCCGCTCCCCAACGGCGCGGTCCTGGTGGGCGGCAGCTTCACCCAGCTTCAAGACGCCGCCGGATCTGTTTTCAGCGGAATAGGCCGCCTCGCGCGCTTCAAGAGCACCGGCGGATTCGACCCCGAGTTCTCCGCCGGCGCCGGCGCGAACGCGCAGATACGTTGCCTCGCGTTGCAAGCAGACGGCCGGGTGCTCGTGGGCGGCGATTTCACGAGCTTCGCGGGCCAGCCCGCAGGACGCGTCGTTCGTCTCTATCCGGACGGCTCCGTCGATCCGTCGTTCAAACCCGGTTCCGGAGCCAACGGGGATGTCCATGATCTTGTCGTCCAGCCCGACGGACGCGTTCTGGTGGTCGGCGCCTTCACCAAATTCGGCAACACATCCCGGAACCGCGTCGTTCGCCTCAATCCGGACGGCTCGGTCGACCCGAGTTTCGCCAACCCGGGTTTCTCGGCCACGATCCTGCGCGCGGTCGCGATCCAGCCCGACGGCAAAGTGCTCGTCGGCGGCGGACTTTTCTACTCGGGATTGCCCGGTGTCGGTTTCAAATCGGGTGTTGCGCGGCTAACCCCCAATGGCGGTCGCGATCCTGGCTTCGATGTCGGACACGGGGCGCACACCGCCAGCTCGACCAACACCCTCACGTCGGTCTTCCGGCTGGCGGTCCAACCCGACGGCCGAATTCTTGTCGCGGGTTCATTTGGCGGCTTTGGCGGCCTGAAGGGGAATCCTCGCCAGTTCCTTGCGCGGCTTTCGGCGTCGGGCGCGGTCGACGCGGCTTTTTCCCCACGGTTCTCGTTTCCGGCGTCGCTGCCCGCCGAACAGCGGATCGTCACGGCGCTGCGGGCGCTTCCGGGCGATCGCATCCTCGTCGGCGGCAATTTTTCCGGAGTCAATCTGGTCGAGTGCTCCCGCTACGCCTTGCTTCAGGAAAACGGGACGCCCGATGCCGCCTTCGCCGAGACCGGCGGCTTGACCGCCGGCCGGGTCATGGACCTTGCCCTTTTGCCTGACGGAAAGGGACTGCTCGCCGGCGATCCCGCGACGTTTCAAGGCTCCGCACGCCAGCGTCCGCTCTGGCGTTTCATCCCGGGGCTGGCTGGCGCGCCGGGCTCGATCGGTTTCTCCGCCGACGCCTACGCAGGGCGCGAAGGCGGCACGGTCACGCTCACCGTCACGCGCTCGGGCGGTTCGCTGGGCTCCGCCGCGGTCGCCTACGCCGCGGCCCGGTCCCATGCGGCCGACACCGCGACCGCCAACGTCGACTATTCCCTCGCCGCGGGCACGCTCACCTGGGCCGACGGCGACGTGTCGGAGCGCCTGATCTCCATTCCGCTCCATCGCGACTCCGACGACGATGACGGCGAGGTTTTCACCGTCCGGCTCGGCGCGCCCGTGCTCGGCGGCGCCGTCCTCGGGGCGACACGGGAGACCGTCGTCACGATCAACGCATTCGACGCCCGAAGCCAGACCATCGACTTCGCGCCGCTGAAAGACCGCGTGCTCGGCGACGCTCCCGTCGTGTTGGTCGCCGGCGCCAGCTCAGGACGCGCCGTCGGCTTCGAACTCGTATCCGGTTCCGCCATACTCTCCGGCTCCACGCTCACGCCCGCCGGGCCCGGACGAATCACCGTTCGCGCAACACAGCCCGGCGACACGGAGTTCGATCCGGCGGATCCCGTTGAGCGGAGCTTTTTCGTCCGCAGTCCGGTCACTGTCGCCTTGGGGAACCTTTCGCAAACGTATGCCGCCGCGCCGCGCGCCGTCACGACGAGCGTCGATCCGGCCGGCGCCGCCGTGGTTGTCGCCTACGCGGGATCAACCCGGCCGCCCAGCGACGCCGGCGACTATCCGGTTCACGCCGCGGTCATGGACCCGCTTCTTGCCGGCGGGACTTCCGGGCTGCTCCGGATCTCAAAGGCCCCGCTCGGCGTCGTTCCCCAAAATCAACGGCGTCTCGTCGGCGCCGACAACGCGCCGTTTTCTCTTCTCTACCACGGTCTGCTCGGCGCCGACAAAGCCGTCGACCTGGACAAGCCGCCGCTCGCGAAAACCCCGGCGACAAGGACCAGCAAACCTGGCGACTACCCGATCAGCCTCAGCGGTGGATCGGACAACAACTACGCCTTCGTGATGTCGCCCGGCGTCGTTCGCGTGGTGGGCTTTGGCGGAGCCTATGAGTCGCTTCTGCTCGCGGACGCGGACGGCAAACCCGCCGGCAAATTTGATCTCGTGGTGGCCGCCGCCGGTCCGGCGTTTACCGGGACCTTGCATTGGGCGGGGGAGGGGGCGCCGCTCGCCGTTCGCGGCACGCTGCGCCTGGACAACACCATCGCCTTCGCGGAGCCCGCCGTGGCCTTGGGCGAGAGCATCGCCGCCGCCCACGGCTATAAAGTGAAACTCACACGAGTCACCGGCGAGACCCTGCAACTCGAGGTGTATCGCGGCGAAACCCGGATCGCGAGCGGCGCCGGCCCGCGAGTCTTCGTCCCGCCCGCGACGGGTTCCGTCGCTTGGTCGGGCCCGCGCGGGGCCTGGCTGGGCGAACTGGCCCCCGGTATCGAAGGAGATTCCCGGCCGCGTCCGGCCGGCGACGGCCACGCGACGTTCACCGTTCCGGCCCGCGGCGCCTTTGCCGTGGCGACGCGCCTTCCCGACGGCGCCAAGATGACCGCGCTTTTGCGCCCCGACTCCGGCGGAGCATATCGAGTATTCGGGCGTCCCTACGGAACGCGTCTCAACAGCTACTTCGCGGCCCGGTGGGATCTTGGGAATCCGGGCGCGGAGGTCTTCATCTGGCGCAAAGCCGCCGCCGGGGGCTCCGTGCCCGACGCCACCTTGCGCGCCGGTTTCGATCTTGAAGGAATCGCGCAACTCCACGCTTGGACGGCGCCCAAAGCCGCCTCCGCCACGACGGCGGCGCGAACGTGGTCGGATATCCTCGGGCTGGATCCCGTCGAAGGCGCTTTCTCCTTCGCCACCCACGGGGTCGATTTTGCCGGAAGCGATACCGGGCTGCCTGGGACCTTGGCGATCAACTCGGCCGGGAAAGTGACGCTTTTCCCGTCGACAAGCATGAATCCGCGGAAGCTTACGCTTACCATCACCGCCAAAACGGGAGCGGTAAGCGGGGCGTTTTTCCTGGGCGATGGTAGAAAAGTGACCTTTGGCGCGTCTCTGCGACCTGCGCCGCCCGGGTCCGGTGAAGCGGTCGTGATCGCGCGGGGATTTTTGGTGACGCCGCCCGCGATCAAAGGCGGCGAATCGACTGTCGGTGGAATCACGCTAACCGCGCCGCCGCCGTCTCTCGGTCGTAAATAGTGCCGAAGTCAGCCCGGAAAACGGATGCTCGTGAGGTGCCTGGCCCGCACCTCCCTGACGCGGTCACGTGAGGCCCTTGAGCGAGACCTCCCGCGCCGTGTCACGCCGGCGGCGTCACGCTCAGTCGTAGACCGTTGATCGGTGATCGACTTTGACGACGATCACGATGCACACGCCATCTTCCAATCGGCAGAGGATGCGCCAATCGCGCACGCGGTAGCGCCACAAACCAGCCAACCCGCTGCGCAGAGGCTTGCCCGCCGCGCGCGGATCGGCCGCGCCTTTCACGCGTTTATCGAGGTAATCCAGAATCTCCGCCGCCGCCGAGGGGCCGAGCTTGCGGAGCTGCCGCTTGGCGTCTTCCTCGATTTTATAGTCCCAGCTCACGGCGAACCTCGGCGGAGGTGTATAGGCGGCTACCTGTCTCGACGTGCTTCGCCCATGCGGCCTCCGCTTCGCGGGCGTCGATCTCGTCTTCCACCGCTTCGCGGAGAGTCGCGGCGAGCGCCTCCAGACGGGCAAGCCGATCCTCGGCGGGCGCGGACGCGCCCTCCAGCGCGGCGCGCTTGATGTAGGCGGTGGGCGAGAGGCCGCGCTTGCGGGCGGCGGCGGCGATGCGCTTTTTCTCGGCCGGGCTGAGCCGGATGGAGGTGGGGGTGGTGCTCATTTGCGCTACAGTGTAGCGCACTGCACCCATACGCAAGCAACGCCGCCCGCGCCCGGCGCAGGGCCAAGCCGTCCGCTCGCAGATCGAGCGGCCCAGTTGCTCGCTCAG
>CBINJQ010000390.1:0-4323 GCA_966251015.1 uncultured Akkermansia sp.
GCGCCGTTGAGCCAAAGCCAGTATTTGGTGTCCGCTGCGATCTCGGCCTCGGCCGAAACCGGGACCGCATCGACGGCGAAGGTCTTGATGTAGCGCGTCCACTGGTTGACCTCGGTGCGGGCCGGACCGATCCAGGTCGCGGGCGGCGCCGCCATGAGCGGGGAAAAAAGGGCCATCGAAATCAGGGCGTGAAGGACGATCAGGGGCTTTCTCATAGGCGGGGGGCGTAGGCGAGATGCCTCGACTCAGGGGAGGCGGGTCTCGGCGGGGCCGTCGTAGGACGGGAGGAGGCCGCCGAGGTCGAGGACGATCTTGTCGACGACGACGCCGGCATCGACGGCGACGAGGTGCAGGGTGTGCCAGCCGGGGGAGAGCGGGGCGGAGAGTTTGAGCTCGGCCTCGGTGGAGTTGGAGAGGACGCGTTGTTTCCAGCCGTCGGATTTGGGATCGAAGCCGGAGGTGACGGCGAGCGGGATCGGGTCGCCGTCGTCGACGGCGAGCGCGAGGCGCAGGCCTTTGCCGGATACGATCGGATGCGTGGGCAGGAGACGGACGCGGACGGTGGCGGGCGAAGCGGAGGCGGTGGAGACGTGGAATCGGTAGCTCAGGCGAGGGGCGGAGGACGCGGTGATCTCGGCGGTGGAGGGCAGGACGGTGACGGCGGCGCCGGTGCGGCCGAGGCCGGGGATGGCGCGCCAGCCGGCGCCGGAGGGGAGGTCCGTTTTGGAGGTGAAGTGTCCGGCGAGGATGGATACGACGCCGTCGCGCTCGACGAAGTCGCCGGGGCGGGCAGACGAGCCTGGAGCAAGGGGCGGGGAGCTTGGGGCCGGAGCGGAGGCGGGCGACGCGGCGAGGGCGGTTTCCCGGGCCTCCACGGCGGCGAGGGCGTCGGCGTCGTCGAGCGGGAGGATGGCCGGCACCTGGAAGCTGGGCCACTGGCGCGTGGAGAGGCCGTTGACCATGACGGCGTGGCGCCATTTTCCGCCGGCGAGGTCTTCGTTGTAGCGGCGGGTGAGCTCGACGATGCGGCGGCCGGCGGCCTCGGATTCGGCGAAGGCGGCGAGCGCGGCGGCCTCATCGCCGCGGACTTTCAGACGGCGGGCGAGTTCGGCGCGGAAGTAGCGCTGGTTGGCGGCGGCGGCGGAGCCGACGGGGTAGGCGACGAGTTGGAAGAACGCGTCCTGCGCGTCGGCGGGGAGCCGGGCGGCGACGGTCTCGGTGTCGCGAAGCAGGGCGGCGTAGGCGTCGAGGCGGGCGTGGATCTCGTCGTCGGTGAGCGGCGTGGGCTTGTAGGGGCTGCGCGGCAGGTGCCAGGCGAGGTGTTCGGGACGGCGGGCGAAGGCGAGGGCCTGGTGGCGCGCCCAGATGTCGGCGACGGCGCTTGCGCGCTCGGCGCCGAAATCGCGGGCGGCGACCGTCGAGAGGTGGGCGACGGGCGAGGCGGGGGAGCTCCGGTCGGCGCGCCAGGCGAGATCGAGGAAGAACTCCATCGAGAGCTCGGTGTTTTTGATGTCGCCGACGTTGACGACCCAGAAGGTGCGGGCGCCCTGCTCGTAGGCGCGGGTCATCTCGCTCCAAACGAGCGCGGGCGGGAGCGAGTCGACCCAGAGCCAGGGCAGCGGGGCGCCGAGGTAGGAGGCGTGGTAATAGACGCCGAGGCCGCCGGCGCGGGCGCGCTCCCTGGCGGTGGCGAAGCGGCGGATGTAGCCGAAGTTGTCGTCGGGCCAGACGAGGGCGACGTCGTCGGGGACGGGGAGGCCGGCGTTGTAGTCCTCGAGGACCTCCTTGTAGGGGACGAAGATCTGGGCGACGCGGGTCGGATCGCCGGCTCCGAGGTGGCGGGCGAGCATGTCGCGTTGTTTGCCGAAGATCTCGACGAGGGTGGCGATGCGCTCGGCCTGGTTTTTGGGGCCGACGATGGCGCTGTCGTGGATGCCGCGCATGCCGAGGGTGAAGAGGCTTTCGCCCGAGGCGCGCTCCTTCACGCGCGTCTCCCAGTAGTCGAGCACGCCGGCGGGATTGGCGACGTAGTTGTAGAGGTCCTTGTCGGCGGTCCATTCGCCGACGTTGTTGCGGAGCATGGGCTCGGCGTGGCTGGAGCCGAGGACGATGGCGTAGCGGTCGGCGGCGGCGGCGTTGCCCGGCATCCGGTGGAAGGGCGTGGTGCCCGGGTGCATGGCGGGCCAGAGGGCGTTGGCGCGCAGGCGGAGGAGGAGCTCGAAGACGCGGGAGTAGGTCTTGGGTCCGAGGTTGCCGGCGTCGGGCTCGTGGGTTTTCGAGGCCCAGGGAACGAGGCCCCAGCCCTCGTCGTTGATGAAGATGCCGCGGTATTTGACGGCGGGCTGGTCGACGGGCTCCTCGCCGGCGGAGAAGCGTAGCTCGGAGCGGCGGACGGCGGGGACGTCGGCCCACCAATACCAAGGGGAAACGCCGATGCGGCGGGAAAGCTCGTAGACGCCGAAGGCGAGACCGCGGCGGTCGGAGCCGGAGACGACAAGGGCGCGCGGGGTGGCGGAGAGTTGGAAGGCCTCCCAGCGGCCGGAGAGGGCGGCGGGGGCGAGGGAAAGCTCGACGCGAGGCATGGCGGCGTCGGCGGGCGGCGTATCCACGATCTCGGGACGGAGGCCGGTGACGCGCTCGACGTCGGCGGCGAAGTCGCGGGCGGCTATCCTGACCACCTCGGGCGCGTCGGCGGGGACGACGAGCGGGGCGGCGCGACCCTCGGCGACGAGCGGGAACGACGCCTCGGAGGAGGCGGCGGGGTCGGAGCCGGGGGAGCCGAGGAGGGCGACCGGCGCGGCCCAGGCGGGGAGGGGGACGAGGAGGGCGACGACGAGGAGGAAGCGGCGGGGCGACATGGGAGCAGGGGGCATGGGGCTAGGAGAGAGGAGCCGGGCGGGAGACGGAGTGCGCAGGGGAGGGTGAGGTTTCGCGGGCGAGGAGCAGGCCCTCGCGGTATTGGCGCGGAGTCTGGCCGAGGCGGCGTTTGAAGGCGTGGTGAAAGTGGGTCGCGCTGGAGAAGCCGATGTCGGCGGCGACCTCCGTGACGGAGTGCTCCTCGCGGGCGAGCAGGCGGCAGGCGTGGGCGAGGCGGCGGTGGAGGATCTCCTCGGTGAGAGTCGAGTTCAGGTGGGTTTGCAGGAGTTGTTGCACCGTGCGCGGGGAGACGCCGACGGCGGAGGCGACGGCGGGGAGCGAAAGCGGCCGGTGGTGGTGGCGGTCGAGGTGGAGGAGGACGGAGCGGAGGACGGGGTGGGCGACCGCGAAGAAATCGGTGCTGCGGCGGGTGACGACGCCGTCGGGCGGAAGCGTGATCTGGGTGCCGGGGGCGGCGCGGCCGGCCATGATGGCCTCGAGCAGCTCCGCGCCGCGCGCGCCGACCTGTTCGAGCGGGTGGCGGACGCTGGAGAGCGGGACGGACGAGGTTTCGCAGAGGAGCGGGTCGTCGTCGACGCCCAGGATGTTGATCTCCTCGGGCACGAGTCGGCCGAAGTGGAGGGCGGCGTCGAGGATGCGCCCGGCCTGGAGGTCGTTGAAGCAGAAGACGGCGAGGGGCGCGGGGAGGGGAGCGAGCTGGGCGTGGAGCCGGCCGAGCTCGGCGGACCAGTCGAGCGCGGGATCGTCGAGGCGAGGGGACGAGTCGAGTTCGAGGCAGGCGTGGCCTTGCGCCGCGAGCGCGGCGGCGAAGGCGGCGTGGCGCTGGCGGCTGGCGACGGAGTCGGGGGCGCCGTAGTAGGCGAAGCGGCGGTGTTGGCGTTCGAGGAAGTAGCCGGCGGCGAGGCGGCCGATGGCGGCGTTGTCGCCGACGACGCGCGCGCCGGAACAGGGATCGGGGTCGGAAGTGAGGTTCACCGCCGGAACCCCGCTCCGCAGGATGGAGCGGATGACCGCTTCGGGAAAAGTGTCGGCGATGAGCACGCCTTGGAGCGCGGAGAGGCCGGCGAGCGGGCGGTCCTCGGCGTGGATGCGCATGCTCAGATGCCAGCGTCGACGCCCGGCGTGCCGCGCGACGGCCCGGTGGACGGCCGGGTTGTAGCGGTGACGGAAGACGAGGAGGACGTGGGGAAGGGGCATGCGCTAGCGGCGTCGGGCGAGCCGGGGATTGCGCAATAAGACAGATGCTTCGGCAAGAAATTGAGTTTAAGCGCAGGCGCGGGGCGTTGCATTACAGTATGAACCCAAAGCCCGCGGTTCGCCGAACAAAGACGGAGTGTGTTGAACCGCTAAGTTTCGCTAAGCACCGCTAAATCAACGCCTCGCCCCGTTACCTGAAACTCCATGGCCTCTTCACCCGCCGGGTGAAAAATGAAATTCGCAGTCTAG
>CBINJQ010000391.1:0-4316 GCA_966251015.1 uncultured Akkermansia sp.
GGCGCCTCAACGAAGGCGTGATGCGCGCGACCAATTTCTCCAGCCCGAAGCACGGAGCGATCGTCCACCTCACCGACGCCGAGGCGCGCGCCCTCGCCGCGCACTGGGGCTTCGACTACGAGAGCCTGCCGGCGCCGAAGAAGTGAGACGCTTCCGGAGGCGCGGCTCTGCCAGCGCCCGGTCCGACGTAGCGGAAGCGCGGAGCGATTTCGTCGGGGTATGACAGGCCACGAAACGGCTCCGCCATTCCGCTGCGGACCGTTATCGAATCGGGCGTGAGGAGTTTACCAGCCGGCAGGTGTCGGCGTGGTTTTTGATGGAGTGAAGGCGGCTCAGAACTCGTAGCGCACCTGGGTGTAGAAGGAGCGGGCGAAGCGGGGGCCGTAGACGTAGTCGCTGTCGCGGGCGGGGCCGGTCTCGAGGTCGCGCTGGCGTTGGTCGAAGAGGTTCTTTACGCCGAAACTCAGGTCGAGGTGGCGCGAGCCGCCGCCGAGGGCGATGTGGCGGACGAGGCCGAGGTCGAAGACGAAGAAGTCGTCGGTGCGATTGAGGGTGGCGGTGCGGTTGTTCACGACGTCGAGCGGGCCGGTGTATTTGAGGCCGCCGACGACATCCCACTCCCGGAGCGGGGACCAGACGGCCTGGGCGACGCCGGTGAGCTTCGGGGTCTTCAGGTAGTCGCGGGTCGAGATGACGGTCGAGCCGTCGTCGAAGACGACCTCGGCGGTGTCATGACGGGATGAATACGCGGCGACGCCGAAGACCATGTTCAGGGCGTCGGCCGGACGGACGCTGAAATTCGACTCGAGGCCGGCGACGGTGGAACCGGAGCCGTTGTCGCGGAGGTCGGCGGCGGACGAGCCGGCGCCGGAACGGGCGATGACGAAGGTGTCGGAGATCCCGGTGTAGGATGCGGTGGCGTCCCAGGCCCAGGGGATGTGCGCGCCGGGGGCGGAGCGGAGGTCGAAGCCGAGCTGGGCGGTGCGGGAGTTTTCCTCGCGCAGGCCGGGGGAGTTGACGACGGGGACGGGCACGCCGCCGAGGGTGTCGACGTGAAGGTCCTCGCTGAAGACGTCGGGGGCGCGGAAGCCGGTGGAGAGGGCGGCCCGGAGTTTGAGTCGCTTGGTGGCGGCGTAGGCTGCGGCGGCGCGGGGGGAGTAAACGAGGCCGTCGACGGTGGAGGCGTCGTCCACGCGGGCGCCGAGCACCAGGTCGAGGCGTTCGGTGGCTTGCCACTCGTCCTGGAGGAGGAGGCCGAGGTCGGAAAAATCGTCGTCGACGAGGGGCGCGCCGACGGTGGCGCCGGTGAAGTCGCGTTTCTCGTCGTGGATGGCTTCGTGCTTGAACTGGAGGCCGTAGGCGAGGGCGTGGGCGCCGAGGCGGTGGCGGGCGAGGAGGTCGACGAAGTGAAGAGGGTTTTCGGTGTGGCCGTATTGATCCTGGACGACGTCGCCGATGGTGGCGTAGCCGAGGTCGAGAAGGGCTTGCTCGTTGTCGCCCGCGCCGGGGGCGGATTCGGGGACGAGGGGATCGGTGGCGGGGCGGCCGCCGAGGCCGCCATAGAAGCTGTCGCGGGCGATGAAGGCGTAGGCGTAGCTGGCCGTGATATCGAGGTCGGGGGTGATATCCTGGTCCCAGGCAAGGGATGCGCGGTGGTAGCGGGTGTCGAGGGATTCGGTGATGTTGGTCAGGTGCGGGGCCTGCGAGAGCTGGTCGCCGCCGCGGCGCTCTTCGGCGGTGAAGGTGTAGTCGGCGCGCAGACGGGTGCGCTCGGTGGGCGCGTGCCAAACCTGGAGGCCGCCGACGCGGAGGTCTTTTTCGGTGATTTCGGAGAAGCCGTCGGAGTTGAAGTCGATGGCGTCGTTGGTGGAGAACTGGCCGACGGCGGTGGCGGCGAGGGTGCCGACGCGGGCGGCGGAGGCCTGGTCGTTGGCGGCGTCGAGACGGAGATCGAGTTGGTAAAGCGGCTCGTCCTTTTGGAGTTCGACGCCCGCCTGGGCGAAGCCGCCGGAGCGGACGGGCTGGGTGGTGACGAGGTTGAGGACGCCGGCGACGGCGCCGGGGCCGTAGAGGGCGGAGCCGCCGCCTTTGACGAGCTCGATGCGGTCCACGAAGGCGACGGGGATCTGCTCGAGGCCGTAGACGCCGCCGAGGGTGGAGAGCAGCGGGACGCCGTTGAACAGGATCTGGTTGTAGGCGCCGGGCAGGCCGAGGAGTTGGACCTCGGAGGTGTTGCAATTTTGGCAGTTGGACTCGACGCGCACACCGTTCGAGAGCTCGACGGCTTGGGAAAAATTGAGCGGGGCGCGGAGCGCGAGGTCTTCGGAGAGGATGACTTCGGTGCGGATGGCGACCTCGGACAAGAGCCGTTCGGTGCGGGTGCTGGCGGTGACGGTGAGGGGCGGGAGCTCGTGAACCGGCTGCTGCTCGGGGGCTTGAGCGAGAACGAGGGGCGAGGACAAGGCGCTGAGAAGCAAAGCTGAGGACGCGGCGAAGGAGGGATGATTCGTGGGCATAACAAAATTAGCCGAAGCTAATCTTGTTAGTATAGCGATGAATTTTTGTGTTATTAGAATAATTCGTGGTTTGTGGTGATGAAGCGAGGGTCGGGCGCGGCCGCCGGGTGCGCCGCGACGAGTGGTGATCGTTGCTCTTATGAAATCCGCGGCGGACCGCCCGGTCCCGCCCTGCCAAAAATCTCAGCCGAAACCTACACGGGCTGGGGCGCCGGGCGGCGGGTCATGAAGATGACGAGCAGCGTGAAAAAGCACAGCACCACGTTTTGCAGCGGGAGCTGGAGCGCGGTGGGAAGGATGTAGATCACCGCCACCGCCGGCACCCACACGACCCAGGTCGTGACGAGCAGCGGCAGCACGCAGCGCGCATACCAGCCGGGTGCGCGCCACTCGGCGGCGAGGGGCGCGACGGAGAAGCCATTTTCCACCCAGGTGTAGACCAGCCAGGTGACAGGCGCGGCGAAGAGCGGGCAGTAGACGAACTGGTCGTTGAAGGTTTTGAGCGCGACGGTGGCGAAGCTCTTGCCTTCGCCGAACCAGCGGGCCTGCCACGCGTAGAAGACCGAGACCTCGAAGCCCTTGTAGGCCCAGTAGACGATGAGAGCGGTCATCTGCGAGAACCCGTAGCGGCGGCGGCCGGCGTCGGTGAGGCAAAGGACCGCGAAGGGGATCAGCGCGCCGAAGATCGCGGTCGAGACCAGCGCGAAAGGCATGCCCGTTTCGACGCGAAACGCGGCCAGCTTCTCCAACGCGGCGCGAGAGGGCGCATGCAGATAGTATGCGGTGACGAGCGCCGTGGCGAAGGCTTGGAGCACGAGCCCCGGGCCGAGGTTGGCGCGGGCGGCGCGGAGAGACTGGCGGAGCGGAGAATCGGGCACGTGGAGGAGGGCGGAGGTCTGAAACCCAAGACCTGAAATTCCAAGTCTTTGCCGGATGTCCGGTGTCCATCCGGAAGGAGAATGCGATTTTCGCAAAAGGTGCGCAGAGGGGGACGTTGCGGCGCAGGCGTTCCGGGCCGAAGGTGGTCGCATGGAACTCGATCTCGCCAAGCTCTCCGCCCGCGAAGCCTACACGTGGATGACCGATCTCATCACGCCGCGTCCCATCGCGTGGGTGTCGACGGTCGACGCGCGGGGGCGGGCGAATCTCGCGCCGTTTTCGTTTTTCAACGGCGTGACGTCCGTGCCGCCGACCTTGCTCTTTGTGCCGGTGAATCTGCGCGACGGCGCGAAGAAGGACACGGTGCTCAACCTCGAAGCCGTGCCCGAGTGCGTGGTGAACATCGTGCCGCGCGCGCTCGCGGCCAAGATGAACGCGTGCGCCGCGCGCCTGCCTCACGGCGAAAGCGAATTCGCGGCCTTTGGCATCGAGTCGGCGCCGAGCGTGACCGTGCGACCGCCTCGCGTGGCGGCCGCGCCGGCGGCGTTCGAGTGCCGCGTGCGGCAGATCGTGCCGGTGGGCGACGGCGCGATGGCGGCGCACGTGGTGATCTGCGACATCCTGCGACTGCACGTGCGCGACGACGTGCTCGGGGAAAAGGGAGCGGTCGATCCGGCCAGGGTCGACGCCATCGGGCGCCTCGGCGGCGAGGATTACGTGACCACTCGGGATCGGTTCCAGCTTGAGCGGCCGGACCGGAAACGGTGACGGCGGGCGAGCGGTGCCGGTGCCATGGAGTGCGGCGACGTGTCGCCGCCTTCGACGAGCCGACGTGTCGGCTCGCGCGGACGGGCAGTGGGACGGTTTCGGGAAGGGGGCGGCGGGGAGGCGACGAGCCGAGGCACTTCGCCGCACTTCATA
>CBINJQ010000392.1:0-4312 GCA_966251015.1 uncultured Akkermansia sp.
ATGGGGCCGAGAAAAAGCCCCGGCGCGCAGGGCTGCCGGGGCGGGGCGTCCGGGGCGAGTATCCGCTTACTCGGTGGCCGGGACGGACTTGGCGAGTTCGTTTTGGGCCAGCGCGGAAAGGATGCCGCGGGCGTTGCGCGCGGCGAGGGCGGGGGCCATCATGCGCTTGATTTCCGCCGTGGCGGCAGCGGCGGGATCGAAAGCGGGGACGTCCTTCTTGAGCGCATGCACAAGGACACCGGTGGTCTCTCCGGTGGGGATCAGATCGCTGACCTGGCCTTGGTTGAGGGTGGCGAGCGTCTGGAAGGCCGAGTAGTTTAGATCCTGGGGGGGCTGGGCGAGCGTGAAGGGGGCGGGGGTTTTGATGTCGGCCTTGAGGCCGGCGGCCGCGGCGGCCTCGTTGGTGGCGTCCGCGAAGGCCTTGCCGGCGGAGATCGAGGCGGCGATGGTTTCGCGAAGCTTGCGACCGGCCTCGTTGAAGAGGCGGCGCTTTTCGGAGGCTTGATAATCGGCAAGGGCCTTCTCGCGCACTTCCGAGAGGGCGGGCACGCGGGACGGAATGTTTTCGCGCCAGACCAGGATGGCCGCGCCCGAGGGGATGGGCAGGGGATTGGAGTAGGGGCGGTCGGAGCTCAGGCGGAGCGCTTCTCCGGATACTTGCGCGGAGGAGTCGCCGCCGAGGACGGCGGGGACGGAGCCTTCGCCGACGGGGCCGAGATCCTGAAGGGCGAGCTTTTGGGCGGCGAGGAAGGCGGGGAGCTTGTCCGGAGCGATGCGCTGCTCGAGGAGCTTGACGGCCAGGTCGTCCGCGAAGGCGAGGGCGGCTTTCTCGGCGCGCTGTTTGCGGAGGTCGGCCTCCACCTGGCTGCGGACGGCGGCGAAGTTGGCCTCGGGATCTTCCGGCGTGGCGGGGGCGACCTTGGGATCGGACGCGGGCTTGGGGGGGGCGGGGTAGCGCGCGGGGTTGGCGTCGTAGGCGGCGCGGACGTCGGCGTCGGAGAGTTTGGCGGAGTCGGCGAAGCGCTCGGCGGGAACGGTGATGGCGGACACCGAGACTCGGGGGCCGACCTCGTAGCGGCGGGAGTTCGTCTCGAACCAGGCGGCGAGGGCTGTATCCGAAGTATCGATACGGGGTGCGAAGGCCTTGCCGTCGATCTCGGCCACGGCGAGGGACCAGCGGGTGTCGCGACGGGCGACCTGTTCGGCGAGGTCGGAGTCGAGGACGTAGCCCGGGCCGCCGAGGAGGTTCTCGTAGGTCTGGACGCGCACGTCGTCGAGCAGGACGCGGGCGACGTCGCCCTCGGTGAGGCGGGGATTGATCTTCAGGGAGTCGATGAAGGAGGAATAGGCCTTGGGATCGAAGTTGCCGTCCGGTCCGGAGAAGCGGCCGAGGGTCTGGATGAAGGCGGCGAACTCGGGGGAGTCGGGGGCGGGCGCGGGGAGGTTGATCTGGTCGGCGAGATGGAGGGCGGCGTGCCGCTGGAGAGCGTAATCCTGGGTCTCGGCCTCGCTGGGTTGCTGGTAGGCGGGCCGGCGGAGGAAGAGGCTGAGCTCCGCGTCTTGCATGAGGACGCGCCGGTCTTCCGCGTTGGAGAGGTTGAGGCCGAAGAAGGGGCGGTCGGGAAGTTTCGCGTGGGCTCCGCTGCCAAGCCCGGAGGAGGCGTTGGTGATGAAGACGAAGGAGATGATGACGACGACCAGCAGGGCGAGGAAGAGCCACTTGAAGTGCTGCTGGAAGGTGCGTTGGATCCAAGAAATCATGGGGGAAAGGGGAAGAACCTGAGCGGGGGAAGGAGTGGCAGGCAACCGCGAATCGCGGAGCGATTCGTAGAATGACCAATGGCCGGCGCGACAAATGGGTCGCGGGTCGGGGCGCGGGCGGCGGCGGGGTCAGTCTTTCCTGCGGATCATCGGGTAGGTGTCGATGAGTTCGTCGAGATTGCGCTGGAAGAACGTTCCGGCCTGGAACCCGGTGAGCTGTTCGTCGTAGGCGAGGACGATGGGATCGAAGTCGGTGAGCGTGGGGCCGGTCGGGTCGCCGCCGTGGTCGTCGTCCAGGCGTTTGAAGTCCGCGAGGGTCGTGCGATTGAGCGGCCGGGCGGGCTGGTAGCGCAGGTCGTTTTCCTGGTCGCCCTTCCGGGCGGGGACGGGGGTGAGCAGGCGCATGTGAACGAGACGGTTGAGGCATTCGTTCAGGATTTGGGTGGGCACGCCGAGTTCGGTCCCGAGTTCGCTGGCCTTGGCCGGAGGGAGGCAATCACGGAAACGGCGCCCGATGCGAAGAAGAACGGTGAGCGAAAGCCGCTCGCGCATGGATTCCGCGAGGGTGTTCCACGCCGCCTGGCTGTTCCGGAAGTGGACGTTTTGGATGGCGTAGCTGACCTGGCCTCCGAGCAGCAGAAAGAACCAGAAGATATAGAGACCGAACATGAGGATCGGCAGGATGCCGAGAGACCCGAACAGGCTGCGTTGCTGGACGACCTTGGAAAGGTAGAGGAACGCGAGGTAGTTGTTCAGCACCACGAGCAGGCCGACCAGGAAGGCTCCGGCGAAGGCGCTGCGCCAGAGGACGCGGGTGTTGGGGATGAACTTGTAGAACAGGGTCAGCACCAGCATGAGCAGCATGATCGACAGGGACGGCAGCATCCACTGAAGCAAGCCCACGACCGCCGGACCGAGACCGAAGGGGAGGCTGCGTTCGACGAGGTTGAGGTAGGCGCCGGCGGAGAGGGTGGTGACGACGGCGAAAAAGAGGACGGCCCCGAGGGTGAGCACGGTCCAGTAAAAGACGACGCGCATGACCCACGAGCGGCCTTGGCGAACGCCCCAGATCTCGTTGAAGGCGTTTTCGACCGAGGTGAAAAGCTGGAGGACGATGAAGATGAGGGTGACGACTCCGACGATGCCCGCGGTGCTGCTGCGGGAGCCGGCGATAAAGCCGTCGATCAAACCGACCAGTTCCGGGTTGGTGTCGGAGGCGGAGGGCGCGGCGGAGGGAGACTCGCTCGAGGGCGGGATGTTTAGCCGGGTCGCGGTGACGATATCGGACTTCGACGAGCTGTTCGGCGACGAAGGGGAGGGGACGCCGTCGCCGGACGTCGGTCGGGATGGTTCGAGGTCGTCGACGGGATCGGCGTGGGCGTTTTTTTTCTCCGCTTCGAGCCGTTCGTATTGGGTGATCTGAGGCGCGACGAATTTGACGAGGCGATTGAGCGTGTTGACGGCGAGGTCGGGGTCCTGGCGGTCAAGGACGAAGCCGGCGACGAGGACGGCGATGGCCATGAGCGGCCCCAGGCCGAGCAAAGTCGAAAAACTGAGGGCCGCCGCGCGGCTGGGGGTCTTGGTCTCGACGACGCCGGTCAGGGTGATCGAGATGACGCGAAGGAAGGCGTAGAACCGGGCCCGGGGACCGCGGCCCTCGAGGTATTCGTTGCGCCAGATGTCGCGGGAGTAGATGCGGACGGCGCGTTGCCAGAACGGCTGCTCGGAAGAGGGCATGGCGCGCGCGGCGACTATGCGATCAGGACGTGAAGAGGTGGTGGGCGACGCCGCATGCGCCGATGAAGCCAAGGGCGGCGGCGATGATCACGCCGGGCAGGTTCAGGAGGAGCGTGCAGAGAAACAGACCGAAACCAGTGGCGGCGGAGAAGACCATGGGGAGTGTTTCTCCCTGCAGATAGAAGACGGCCGCGTTGAAGCCGAATCCGAGCATCGCGGCGAAGCGGACGGCGGGATACGCGCCGACCGCGCCGAGGGCGAGGCAGGCGCCGAGGGCGAGATTAAGCACTCCGAAGAGGCAGATCGGGTTTTGCAGAACTCCGACCAGGTCGAGGGCGAAGATGCGGTCGATGTGAGGCAGGATGTAGGCGGCCGCGGTGACAAAAAGCATCCCCATCGCGGCGTAGAGGCCGATGGCGGCGGCGCGGCCCTCCGCGATGGCGGGATCGGCCTTGCTTTTCGTGTCGGCGGTGCGGCCCTCGGCGGCGAGGAGCATGTCGTTCACCGTGATCGGGCGGTCTTCGCGAGTGACGGTGTTCAGCGTCTTCACCTGTGCTTCGCTCTTGGGCTTCACGCGAAGGGACTTCTTGGCCGGATAAAGAATTTCCATGAGCCCGGCGTTGGCGCTGATCGCGACCCAATTCTCGGTCGCGGCGTCGTAATAGTAGGTCTCGGCGTCGACCTGCCCGGTTTCGACGAGCGAACTCAGTTGCTCCAAGGTAAAAGGACCGCGCGCGTCGGTCTCGGTGGCCTTGCGGATATAGAATTCCTGCGTGGTGGACATCGGGGAATGAGCAAAAGCGGGAGGGTGGGA
>CBINJQ010000393.1:0-4300 GCA_966251015.1 uncultured Akkermansia sp.
GGCGCAGGCGGAGGATTTGCGCGTGGTGATCGGGTGGATACGGGCGAATGCGGAGGCGCTGGGCGTGAATCCGGAGCGGTTGACTTTGGCGGGGCGGAGCGCGGGGGGGCAGATCGCGACGGCGACGGCGTTTGGGGAGAAGTTGCCCGGCGTGCGCGCGGTGGTGGCGCTGTATGCGTGCCACGACATGGAATTCGTGTGGTCGATCCGGTCGGAGCACGACGCGCTGAATTCGCACAAACTGATGTCGCAGTTCCTCGGCGGGGGGCCGGACGACGACGAGGCGCGGGCGCGGTTCCGAAGCGCGAGCGGGGAGAAGCTGGTTCACGCGGGGGCGCCGAAGACGCTGCTCGTTCACGGAAAGTTGGACGAACTGGTGTGGTGCCGGCACAGCGAGCGGCTGGCGGCGGAGCTGGGCAAGGCGGGCGTGCCGCACGTCTTTATCGAGCTGCCTTGGGCGACGCACGCGGGGGAGGCGAACCTGCACGGGCCGGCGGGGCAGTTGATCACCGAGGCGGTGCTGCGGGCGGCGCGGGGGCGGTGATGGCGGGGATCGGCCGAGTGAACCGGCCTTGCTTCGGTGCCTTCGTCGGGCATCTTGTCCGACATGGCGTTGACGAGCGTTTATTTGGCCGAGGAGGCCTTGAGTTTGCCGCTGGAAGAGCGGGCGGCTCTGGCGCGTCTGCTTTTGGACAGCGTGACAGCCGATGGACGAAGCGATGCGGAGATCCGGGTTGAACTGCAGGAGCGTCTGGTTCGTTTGAAGTCGGGCGAAGACAAGGGGCTTTCGTTCGAGGCGGTGTTTGGCGAGCCGGCATGAAGGTCGTGTTCAGCACGCGGTTTCGCGAGGATCTGAACGAGGCGGGCGAACATTACCGCAAGGTTTCCGAGCGACTGGCGGCGGACTTTTTCGAGAGGGTGAAATCCACGGTTCGCACGGTCGTGAACTGGCGTGGAGGCGACCACGTGGGGCCGCACGGCTTTCCGTGTCGGAGATGTCGGCCGTTTCCTTACTTGGTCTATCACGAGGTGAGCGATGAGACACTGCATGTGCTCGCTTTGGTGCATGAGCGTCGGCACCCGCACCACTTGACGGGCGGCGGTCCGGGGGGTGGCGGATGAACGCGGGCGAGAACACGGAGAACCATGGCTCGTAGTGTCGTGCTTCAGGGAACGCATCGGTGTGGGCGCTGCGAGTTGCCGCCGCGCTGGTGCGTCTGCGCGGCGCAGCGGGCGGAGGCGTGTCCGATCCACGTGGACGTGTTGCAGCACGCGCTGGAGGCGCATCGGCCGTCGAGCACGGGCAACCTGATCCCGCGCGTGGTGGAGGGCTCGCGGGTGCATCTGTATCGGCGCGAGCGGCCCTTGGTGCGCGAGGAGATCGTGCGCCCGGAGGCGAGCGAGTTGTGGATCTTGCATCCGAACGGCCAGGAGGTGCCGGAGCGCGATCTGGCTGCGGAGGCTTCGGCTGGGCGAAAACTGCAGGTGCTGTTGCTCGACGCGAGCTGGGCGCAGGCGGGCGGGATGCTGGCGCAGGTGCAGGACTGGGGGCGGCGAGTGCGGCTGCCGATGACGGGCAAGAGCCGCTACGCGCTGCGCGCACAAAATGGCGACGGGCGCTTTTCGACCTTCGAGGCGCTGCTGTTTTTGCTGGAGGCGCGAGGCGAGGCGGAGACGGCGCGGAAGCTGCGTTTGCAGTTCGAGCTGCATGTCTACGCGGGGCTCTGTTCGCGCGGGCGGAAGGCGGAGGCGGAGGCGTATCTGGCGGAGTCGCCGGCGAGGGAGGCGTTTCCGGAGCTGATCATGGAGTTCGCGCGGAAGCGGCCGAACGCGGAGGCGGGGCACGGGCCGGACGCGATGCCGAGGAAACGGCGTGAGGTGAATGGCGCGGCAGGCGATGCGGCGTCGGGCGCGGACGACGTCTTGGGCGCGGGCGTGGACGCCGGGAACGGCGTCCCTCCACGCTGAGGATCAGGCGGGGGTGAGCGTGGCGGCGTGGTAGTGGTGGTGGAGCGGGCGGAGGCGAGATGGATCGGCGAGCGCGGTTTCGACGGCGGCGCGGTCTTCGGGCGCGAGGACCTCCCACAGGGGTTGCTCCACTTCGCGGATGCGGAAGAAGGCCGCGCGGGCGGCGGCGTTCCAGGCGTCGCCGAAGCGCAGCATGTCGTCGGGGAGCACCTGGCCGCGACAGGAGGCGGCGGCGCAGGCGCAGGGGAAGGGCTCGGCGGGGTTGAGCGTGCCGTAGTCGTCGGTCAGCTCCTCGCCGGGCCGGATGTCGCGGATCGCGAGTTCGAAGTCGTAGCCGACGGCGAGACAGTTCGCCGCGCAGGAGTGGTTGAAGAAACGCGCATGATCCCAGCAGAGAACGTGACGGCCGGAGGCGTCGACGTAGGCGTAGGTGTGGAGCATGCGGCGCGCGTAGGCGGGGAGCGCGGCGATCTGCGCGGCGGTGAAGCGTTGATCGAGCGGATCGAGGGCCCAGGTTATGGTGCCTTGCGGAATAAGCCGGGTGGCGAAGACGCCCCAGCCGATACGAGGATTGACGAAGCGGAGCTCCGTGTGGGGGTGGACCATAGGTGCGCGGGAGTTGGAGAAGAAGCGCGGGCGCAGCGGAGCACGGACCGGGCCGGAGCGCAGGTAATTTTGACGGCTCCAATGCGATGCGCGGGAAATTTACGGGGGCGCGGATTGCGGGATTCCCCGCGGCTCGCCGGGTTCTTATTTGCCTGTTCATGACCGAAACCAAACAGCCCGGAGGACGCGCCGGGGCCTTGATCCGGCGTTATCATATGGAGCCCATCCCGCACGAAGGGGCGTGGTTCGCTCCGAGCTGGGTGGCGGGGGTGCGGGCGGAGCACGGCGGCCGGGCGGCGGGGAGCGCGATCATGGCGGTGATGACGCGGCGGGATTTCTCGGCGATGCACCGTCTGAAGACGGACGAGACCTGGCACTTCTATGGCGGCGACGCGGCGGAGTTGTTGGTGCTGCATCCCGGGGGACGGGTCGAACGGACGCGTTTCGGGGCGGATGTCCTGGCGGGCGAGAAACCGCAGGTGACGGTGCCGGCGGGTTCCTGGATGGGCGCGCGGCCGGACCGGGAGGCGGAGGAGGCGTATTCGTTCTTCGGATGCACGCTGGCGCCGGGCTTTGCCCCCGAGGATTACGAGCCGGGCTATCGCGACGAGTTGCAACGCGGCTGGCCGGAGGCGGCGCAGGAGATCGCGGCGCTGACGCGGGCGGATTCGCTGACACGGCCGGCGGCGGGCGCCGGGGCGGAGAAGGAGCGCTCGATCATGGCGGTGGCGGAGTTGCCGAAGGGAGCGGGCGGCGTGGTCGGTCGCGTCATCGATCCGGGGGACGCGGCGGAGATCACGGTGGCGACGGGCGTGACGCTGCGCGAGTTGGCGGGGCGCGCCGGGGCGACGCGGACGGAGGCGGTGAGCCTGGCGAGGTTTCGGCTCGAAGCCGGCGCCTCGACGGGGTCGAGCCGCTACTTTGGATGCGACGAATTTTTCGTGGTCCTGGCCGGGGAGGGCGTGGCGACTTTGAGCGGCGCGGACTCGCCGGTGCGGGCGGGATCGGTGGTGGTGATCGCGCGGGGCGAACCGCATGCGCTGCGGGCCGGCGCGGGCGGGCCGCTGGAGTTTCTCGCGGTGCTGGCGCCGGCCTTCGATCCGGCGCGATATGCGCCGGAGCGGTGAGGGGGCGGGTGGTTGTGGCGTGTAGCGCGGGCGCGGACGCCGGGAACGGCGTCCTCCAAAACGCTTACGGGCGGAAGAGGGCGACGTCGCTCCATTCGCCCATGAGGCGATGCTCGACGCGCCAGCCCGGGGCGGCGGCGGCGTAGGCGGCGCGGACCTGGTCGTTTTCGCGGGCGAGGATGCCGCTGAGGACAAGGAGGCCGCCGGGGGCGATGGCGTTGACCAGCTGCGGGATGAAACGGAGGAGGACGTCGGCCTGGATGTTGGCGAGGACGACGTCGGCCTGGGTGCCGGCGGGGAGGCCGGAGACGAGGTCGGCGGTGGTGAAGCGGACGGCGCCGGCCAGGTCGTTGAGGGCGGCGTTTTCCTCGGAGACGCGGACGGCCTCGGGGTCGTTGTCGAAGCCGGAGACGTCGGTCCAGCCGAGGCGGACGGCGGAGAGGGCGAGGATGCCGGAGCCGCAGCCGGCGTCGATCACGCGGCCGCGGCGGGCGGTGGACTCGGCGCGGGCGACGAGGCGTTCGACGCAGAGGCGGGTGGTCTCGTGGTTGCCGGTGCCGAAGGCGAGGCCGGGGTCGAGCCAGATGGCGGTTTCGCCG
>CBINJQ010000394.1:0-4231 GCA_966251015.1 uncultured Akkermansia sp.
TCCTCGAGCTGCCCGTCGCTCCGCCCGAGGCCGAGGGAGAGGCCGCGCCCGCGAGCGTCGAAGACGCCGCGACGCTGCTCGTGCGCAAGGCGGGTATCTGAACGGCGGCCGCGTCCGCCCGCTTTGACGGGGCCGCGCTTCTTCGTTCGGACCGGAGACGCCCCTCCATGGGGAAGCGACGCCGGGGCGTATCCAACAGCGGATACGAGAAAGCGCGCGGGCGGACCCTCAGTCCGCGGCGGCCCGGGGCGCGAGCCGGTATTCGATCGCCGGGAGCGGCGCGGGCTCGTCGGCGGGTTCGTGGCCGGTCGCGCCGACCGACCAGACGACGGCGCGCTCGCGCGAGTAGCGGATGGGCGCGCCGTCGGCCGCGTCGACCGGCACACGCGGGAAATAGGCGGGAGCGAGTTCGTCGAGAGAGGAGGGAAGCGCGCCTCCGCGCGCGGCTTGCTCGGCGCGCAGGGCGACATGGGCCTGAAGCGCGGAGAGGCGGGCGTTCGTCAGGGGGCGGAGGCGGAGCAGCCCGGAGAAATCGAAAAACCGCTGGGCGGCGTAGTGGCGGCCGAAGGCGTTGTCCGGATGCGGCAGGCCGAACAGGATCGTCGCCGGGCCTCGGTCGGGGTTGGGGACGACGAGGGACGAGATCGGCAAGACGTCCAACTGGGCGATGCCGGAACGCATCTCCTCCACCGACCAGCGGGCGGATTGGTTGGGTTTGTAGAAAAACACCGCGCCGCGCGGGGGGCGAGCGATGCCGACGGCGGCCATGCCATCGACGTATTTCTCGATTTCATGCTCCTGGATGCCTCGCACCGCGAAATGCGCCTCGTTGTGCAGAATGGCCGCGAGAGGTTCGCGCGAAAGACGGGCGGACTCGAGGGCCAGGATCAGCTCTCGGGCCGCGGCGGGCTCCGGCGGCGAGGCGTTCACCCAGTCGGCGAGCTCGTGAAGCGCGTAGTGGGTGATGGCGATGCCCGTGAGATAAACGATCAAGGTGTCGTTGGATTCCGTGACGTGGTGCGCTCCCCGCAAAGCGTCGGCGAATCGCCGTGCGATTTCCTGGTTCGGTAGAACGCCGTCCTCGGGAGCGCACCAGAACGCGGCCAGGCGACCGAGTCTGCGGAGGTTCCCAAAATCGTAGGGCGGATTGTTTGGGTCGAGAAACGCGGGCGCCACGGAATGCGGCCGCGCCAAGGCTTCTCGCCAGGGTGCGATGAGGTCGGCGGTGGCGGAGCGCAGATGCGCGAGTTCTTCAGGCGGACGTTCCCGGGACGGGGTGGAGCCTTCGAGCGCGGCGGCCAGTTTTTCATCGGCCTTTGCCCGCTCGGCCAACGTTTGCGCGACGGCCATCATCCCGAGAAAAGCGTTCTCCGAATCCGGAACCGACGGGCGCATTTCCGGCAGATCCGAGATGTCGGGCGGAGCCTCGTCGCGCGCGACGAGCCAAAGAGCGAAGGCCGCGCCGGAAATCAGGGCCGCCGTCGCGAGCAGGAGGGTTTTAAGGCGCGGCATGGGCGGCGGCGGAAGGCGCGGCGGGACGTGACTGACGCGCTCAGCCGCGGATCTGGCCCTCGCCGTCGATGAGGTATTTGTAGGAGCAGAGTTCCTTCAGGCCCATCGGGCCGCGGGCGTGGAGGCGGTCGGTGCTGATGCCGATCTCGGCGCCGAAACCGAACTCGAAGCCGTCGTTGAAGCGCGTGGACGCGTTCCACGGAACGACCGCGCTGTCGACCGAGGCCTGGAAGCGGCGCGCGGCGGTCTCGTCGGCGGTGATGATCGCGTCGGTGTGGCCGGAGCTGTCGCGGTTGATCGTGGCGATGGCGGCCTCGAGGTCGGGCACGACGCGGATGGCGATGACCAGGTCGAGGAACTCGGCCTTGTAGTCGGCCTCCGTCGCGGGCGCGACGGGGAGCGGAGCGCCCGCGAGCGGGCGGCCTACGTCGGAGCCGGACGCGGACGCGGCGGAGAGGATAGCGAGCGAGGCAGGGTCGCAGCGGAGTTGCACGCCCTTGGCCGCGAGCGCGGCGGCGAGGCGGGGCAGCACGGCGGGCGCGACGTCGGCGTGGACGAGGAGCTGTTCGGCGGCGTTGCAGACGCCGGGGCGCTGGGTCTTGGCGTTGATCAGTATCCGCTCGGCCATGACGGCGTCGGCGGACTTGTCGACGTAGACGAAGCAGACGCCGGTGTAGTGCTTGATGACCGGGATGGTGGAGTTTTGCGCGACGAAGCGGATGAGCGATTCTCCGCCGCGGGGGATGATGCAGTGGATGAGCTCGTCGAGCTTGAGCATCGTGTTGAGCGCGGCGCGGTCGGTCGTGGGGATGAGCTGCACGGCGTCGGCGGGCAGGCCGGCCTCGGCGAGGGCGCGCTGGATGAGCGCGGCGAAGGCGGTGTTGGTGTGGAAGATCTCCTTGCCGCCGCGCAGGATGGAGGCGTTGCCCGACTTCAGGCAAAGGATCGCGCAGTCGATGGTGACGTTGGGGCGGGCCTCGTAGATGATGCCGATGACGCCGATGGGCACGCGGACCTGGCGGATCTTGATGCCGTTGGGACGCGTCCAGGATTCGAGGATCTGGCCGACGGGGTCGGGCAACTCGGCGACCTGCGCGACGGATTCGGCGAGATGGGCGAGTTTGGTGGGCGAAAGGGAGAGGCGCTCGATCTGGTGCTTGGCGAGACCGTTGGCCTCGGCGGCGGCGAGGTCCCTGGCGTTGGCGGCGAGGAGCTCGGCCTCGGCGGCGGGGAGGAGTCTCGCGAGGGCGCGCAGGGCGGCGTTTTTTTGCTCCGTGGTCGCGGTGGCGAGAACGAGCGAGGCGGCGCGGGCGCGGCGGGCGATGCCGGTGACGAGCTGGGCGAGATCTTCGGACATATGACGGAAAGGCGGACGGTAGACACTGAGTGATGGTTGCGCAACCGATGGCTCAGCGCGAGGCGGCCAGATTGGCCGCCAGCTTGCGCAAGACCGGCCAGCGGGCGGCGGGGATGGCGGGGCCGCTGTGGCGGACGCATTCGGAGCCGACGGCGGAGGCGAGGGCGGCGCAGGCGGGGAGGGGCCAGCCGTTCAGGAAACCGTAGAGAAATCCGCCGGCGAAGCTGTCGCCCGCGCCGTTGGTGTCGACCACGCGGTCGGCGGGCACGGGGGCCACGCGGTGCAGCTCGCCGTCTTGGGCGAGCCAGGCGCCGTCCTTGCCGATCTTGACCAGGGAGATCAGGCCGGGCGATTCGGCGGCGAGGCGGAGGGCGAGGGAGCCGTAGTCGTCGCCGGAATCCGGATACAGGGCGCGGATTTCGTCCTCGTTGGCGAAGGCGATGCGGATGCCGCCGGCGCGGATCTGCTTCAGCAACCAGTCGCGGGTGTGGCGGATTACCTCGAAGGAGGCGAAGTCGAGCGAGACGGTCGCGGAGGAGGCGCGGGCGCGGGCGAGGACGGCGTCGGCCAGCGCGGGGTTGAAGACGAGGTAGCCCTCGATGTGGACGTGGCGCACGCCGGCGAAGTCGGCTTCGGTCAACTCGTCGGGCGAGAGGGTGATCGCGGCGCCGAGGTCGGTGCGCATGGTGCGCGCGGCGTCGGGCGTGATGAGCGCGAGGCAGCGGGCGTTGGGCAAACCGGGGGCGGTCTTGTAGCGGGAAAGGTCGATGCCGACGGCGGCGGCCTGGGCGCGGTAGCTCGTGGCGGTGGCGTCGGAGCCGAGTTTTCCGAGGAAGGCGGTGCGCAGGCCGAGTTGAGTCGCGGCGCGGGTGACGTTGGCGGCGCTGCCTCCGTTTTCGAGTTCGGGCGCGGAGGGGAGCTTGGCGACGATGCTCTCCATCTCGGGGGCGTCGACGAGGACCATGCCGCCTTTGTCGCCGCGGACCTGGGCGAGGAAGGACTCGGGCACGTGGGCCGTGAGGTCCATGATGGGGGAACCGACGCCGAGGAGATCGAGGGTGGGCATGGGAGCGTGGAGCGGGGAGCCAGGAGCAGGGAGCGAGGAGGGGCGGGCCGGGACCGGAAAGGAAAAACAGAAGCGCCGCGCCCGGGGTGGGGCGCGGCGCAAAGGGCTGCGTCGGATAACACGGGCGGGAAGCCCGTGCCACGCGGGCGTGGCTTAGTTGGCCACCGTGAGGTTGGTGACGAGGAGGATCTCGTCGTCGACCTCGATCTGGATCTGGTAGTCGCCGGGGGCGGGGAAGGAGAGGTTGCGCACGTCGTTGATGAGGTTGATGCGCTGGAGGGGGCCCTGGGACTCGA
>CBINJQ010000395.1:0-4217 GCA_966251015.1 uncultured Akkermansia sp.
ACCGCAACAGCGCCCTACAGATCCGGACAGAAGCCGTAGAGCAGGTCGTCGCGGCCCTTGCCGGGCCAGTCGACCTGGTTGACGCGCAGGTGGCGCATGACGGCGAAGACGAGGTCGTTCAACGCCGCTTCGTAACCGAAAATCGAATACAGGGGCGGCGCCTCTATCTTGATCACGAAGGCCGCCAGCCCCACCTCCTGGAGCATGCGCACGCTGCGGTCGACCATCTCGGCCTCGGCCGCGCTGCCGCCTTGCAGGAAGATGACGGGCTTGGGCGCGGCGTTCATCTGCTGGAAGGGCCCGTGCGCGAATTGCAAAAAATCGCTGATCGGCGGGCAGGGCCAGTAGACGCCCTCCATGAACTTGCAGGCGAGGTTCTGGCTGAAGTCCGAGATCGGCGCCGCGGTGACGAGGTTGAAGCCGCCCGACCACGCGCTCGGCAGCCGCAGCATCGCGTCGAGCAGGTCGCGCGGCGCTTTGGCGGCGAGCAGCGCGGCGAGCTGCTCCTTGGTCGGGAGCGGGGCGCGGCAGCCGGCGAACTGCGCGGTGAATTGCAGCGCGGCGAGGTAGCCCGCGAGCGGGCCGACGAAGCGGATGAGCGTGGTGTATTCCTCGGCGAGCGGGAACTCGACCAGTTCGTTGCCCTCGTCGAGCAGGCCTTGGAGCAGCGCGGCGCGGTCGGGCTTGCCGGCGGCGAGCGCCGCGGCCGGCGTGCTTGCGCTGAAGAGGATCGCGTGGGCGAACTCGCGGCGGCGGCGCAACGCGATCTGGGCGTTGGGCGACACGCCTTGGGAAAACACGACGAGGGTTTTGCCCGCGAAGGCGCCCGGCGCCGGCTCGACGAAGCCGGACAGCGGCAGATAGGCGGCCGCGCGGTCGGTGAACATGTTGAGCAACATCACCAGATAACGCGCGTGGGCCTCCGAGCTGCCGGTGCCGGTCACGAGGAAGCGTTGCGTGGCGAGGGTGCGCGCCGAGAGCGGCGTCGGACCGCGCTCCAGCATGCCGGCGAGGGTGGCGGGAATGCTCGCGATGCGTCCGGCGAGCAGCGCGTGGCCAAGGGGGTCGGAAGGGGCGGCGGAGAGTTGGGCCACGGCGGAAAAGAGGGATGGGACGCGAGCGCGACCGAAGTGGGGACGCGGCGGGTCAGACTTCGCGCCGGAGCGGCTTTTTGGCAATCCGCGGACGTGCTTTCGCGAGATTGCACCAGAAAAGAGTCCGGTTTGCCCGCCGCCTATCGCCGGATGGCGAGCATGCTCACGGGGCCGGCTCGCCGACGATTTCGCTGCGCACGCGGAGAAAGCGCGCGGGAGCGGCCGGCGCGACGGTTTCGGCGGTGACGCGTTCGGTGCTTGCGTCGAGGCGTTGGACGACGGTTTCGACCACGTGGCTCGCGTCCGCCGCCCAGGCGGAGGACGCGTCGAGGGACGCGGCGGTCTCGGCGCGGGTGGACAGATCGGGGTCGTCATGGCGGCGGAGGAACACCAGACGAAGGCGGCCGTCGGGCAGCGCTTCGAGGGCCTTGGCGGCGGGGCCGCCGTGGACCGCGTCGCCGGCTCCGTAGTCGAGCAGGTTGCTGGCGCCGTCGCCGTCGGGGTCGGCCGTCCATCCCCAAACCGAGGTCTCCAGCGCCGGGTTGAGAAACGTCTCTTCCCCGAAGCGCGCCACGCGCCAGGCGTCGGCGGGGTGGGGCGTCAGCGTGAGCGTGGCGGAGGTCGACTCCACGGTGCCGCCAAGGCCGGTGACCCGGGCGTGCCAGACGCCGGCCGCATCGGAGGGGAAACGCGTCCAGGACACGGTGTCGGTGTCGGCGCCGGGGATCGGCACCCCCTCCTGGCGCCAGGAAATCGAGGCGGGGCCGGCGGTCTGGTGTTCGATCGAGAGCGCGGCGGGGGCGCCGAGTCGCACGGCGGCGTCGACGGGCTGCCGGGTGATGAGGGGCGGCGGGGCGAGGGCGCGGACGGCCGAGCTGCTGTCGACGCTGAGCCAGGCGCCGGAGATCTCGGCGGTGGCGTTGGGCATGTGGACGTCCGCAGGCAAGGCGCTGCTCCAGGTGAGGCCGTCCGCGGAACTGTGGCGATTGCCGTGGGCGTCTTCGATCTCGAAGCGGCCCGCGTGGTAGAACACCTGTCGGGGATAATTGGGGAAGACGGTTTGCCCGGTCCAAACCACCCCGTCGGGCGACGAAAGGACCTCGCCGTTGAAGCCGAGGGCGAGCACGCGGTCCGGCCCGACGGCGAGACTCTGTATCTGGCTGGTGATGCCGGAGGCGCGGGCGGTCCAGGTGACGCCGTCTTCGGAGGTGTGAATCGCGCCGGAGCTTCCGCCGGTGATGAAGCGCTGGCCGTTGTGGACGATGGCGTAGAAGGACGGACGGGGCGAGTCCGTCGAGAGCTGCGCGGTCCACGTGATGCCGTCGGTCGAATGGGTGCGCCAGCCGCTGGAGCCCACGGCGACGTAGCGTCCCGAGCCGTGCGCGATGGCGTAGAGGGGCATGGTCGTTCCCGAAGCGCGCGGGGACCAGGTTCGGCCGTCGGAGGATGTCTCGATCCAGCCTTCCGAGCCCACGCTGACGAAGCGGCCCTGGGCGTGGACGACCGCGTGGAGCTGGGTGGTGCCGAAGGGGCGGAAGGATTGCACGGTCCAGGTCTGTCCATTGGTGCTGGAGTAGAAGCGCTGGTAACCCACGCCGAAGTAGGTCGAGCCGTCCCACGCGATGTCGTCGAGGATGCTGGCGGAATGGGCGGTCCAGCTCAGCCCGTCGGTGGAGCGGTAGACGTTGCCGCTGCCGCCAAAGACGAGGAACGAGCCGTTGATGAAGCGCACGGCGCCAAGAAGAAGGGAGGGAAATGCGGGCGAGGCCGGGGCCCAGGACAACCCGTCGACGGAGTTGAGAACGGTGCCGGAATAGCCGACTGCGACGAAGCGTCCGGCGCCGTAGGCGACGGACCTGAGGGCGGTGGTCTGACCCGTGGAGCCGGTTTCCCACGTCAACCCGTCCGTGGAGACCAAGGTGGCGCCTCCGGGCGCGAGGGCGACAAAGCGTCCGGCGCCGTGGGCGACATCGGCCAGGGGGACGAATGGCGTGCCTGGCACGCGGCTCCACGCCGAGAGATCGGTGGAGCGAAGGATGGCGCCTTCGTCGCCGACGGCGATGTGCAGGCCGCCGCCGCTGGCGGTGGCGCGAAGGGCGGGGCCGCCGGAGAGGGCGACGCGGCTCCAGCCGAGGCCGTCGGGGGAGGAGAGCAGGGCGCCGCTCGCGGCGGTGGCGAGGAAGCGATCGCCGTGCCACCGAATCGAGGAGAGAAAGCCGGCCTCGACCGGGACGGGCGTCCACGCCGAGGGGCTGCCGGTGGAGGTGTAGACGTTGCCGTCGTTGCCGGCGGCGATCCAGCGACCGGCGCCGTGGCAGATCGCGTTGAGAACGTCGGAGCGCGGCTCGCGCTCGGCGACCCATTCGCGGCCGTTTTGAGACGTGAGAAGCGCATATCCGTCGCCGACGGCGACCTGGCGTGAAGGGGTGGCGGCCACGCCGCGGAGGTAGGGGCTCCGGCCGGGCGTCAGGTCGGTCCAGTCGAGGCCGTCCTCGGAGACCAGGAGATTCGCGGTGTAGAAGCGCCCCTCCGCGTAGACCACCTTCTCCGGCGATACTTGGGTGAAGCCGTTGGCGCGCCGCCAGGTGACGCCGTCCTCGGAGACGAGCGCGACGGAGTAGCCGACGGCGACGTAGCGCCCGGAGCCGTAGGCGATGGAGACGATATGCGCGGAGGCGAGGCCGGGCAGGGCGGTCCAGGAAAGGCCGTCGGGAGAATGGTAGAGATTGCCGTTGGACGCGCCGACGACGAAGCCGGCGTGCCCATGGGCGATGGCGGTGAGGTTGGAGGTGTCGAGGGCCGGTATCTGGCTCCAGGCGGAGCCGGTGGCGGAGTGGAGGATCGTGCCGCCGCCGCCCACCGCTACGAAGCGGTCCGCGCCGCGCGCGACCGCGGCGAGGCTGCGCGGCGAGTTGGTGGGCGTAGTTGTCCAGGTGATACCATCGGTGGAGCGGGCGAAGACGTTGTTCAGGCCGAGACCGTAGAAGCCGGCGTCGTCCACGCCGTGGGGGAACGTCCAGTGGGTGGGCGTGTGCCGCGTCCAGGAGAGGCCGTCGGCGGACAAGAGGAGGACCGGCGACGTGCCCGCGGCGCCGAAGGCGAAGAGCAAATCGCCGCGCTTGA
>CBINJQ010000396.1:0-4198 GCA_966251015.1 uncultured Akkermansia sp.
ATAAGATGGCGCGGCGCCCGAGGCCCTTCGCGCGTGCCTGAATGTGGGTGGGCGCGCGCCTCCTTGCGCACGCGGCTCGGGTGCGCACAGCCTCGACGAGTCACGGGCGGAGGGACCCGCCCGTCCACCTGGGATGACGCTCCGGCGTTTACTTCGCGGCGGCGGCCTCGACCTGCTTTTTCGCCTCGGCGTCGATGATTTCCTTGCGCGCTTTCTCGCGCGCGGCGGCGGCCTCGCGTTCGTCGCGGACCTGCTGCCTGGTCACGGCGTCGGCCCAGATCCAGTAGCCCTGGCGGTGGTGGTGCCAGAGGACGCAGGCGAGCACGGCGGCGACGACGAGGAGGACGGTGATGCGGCGGCGGCGGGCGGCGGCCTCCTTGTCCTCGTAGGGGTCGTTGAGGTCGCGGCGGCTGTTCTTGGGCAACACGGCTCGTTCGGTGAGCTTGGTGCCGAAGGGGATGTTGATCTTCACGCGGCCGTTGATGGCCCAGCCGTTGGCCTCGAGGATGGGGCCGAGGGTGCGCTGGCGGAGCTTGAGCCAGGCGATGAGCATGGAGGGGCCGGAGATGACGAGGACGAGGCCGAGGAGGACGAGCGGGTATTGCCAGGCGGCGAGGCCGAAGACGTAGCCGAGGATGAGGGTGAGCGCGCTGATGGCGCCGGTGATGGCGACGCCGATGGCGGCGACGGCGCCGACGTCGACCTTCTTGGGTTCGCCGGGCTTGGGCGCGGGCGCGGCGGGGGGCGGGGCGACCTTGTCGACGTTGGCGGTCTTGTCGGCGGCGGCGGCGAGGCGGGCGTTGCTGGCGGCCTCGGCGGCGGCGGCGCGTTTGGCGACCTGTTCCTCGATCATGCGGAGGAACTTTTTGTAGGGGGCGAAGAAGGCCTGCCGGACGCTGATGGGGTTGTCGATGATGCTGGTGATCGAGGCGTCCCAGTCGCGGCCCTGGCGGTCGTAGAAGAGGCCGTTTCGGCCGACGAAGAGGTAGTCGCTGTCGCCCTGGGTGATGCAGGCGGCGATTTTGCGAACGGGGAAGCCGGGGCGCTTGAGGTCGCAGTAGGCGATGTAGGCCTTGCTCATCGCGGCGAGGGGCGAGGGGCCGGCGACCTCGATGCAGAACTCGGTGGAGCGGCTGTCGAGGTAGAGCGTGCCGGCCTGGAAGGCGGCGAGATACTGGGGCGAGTAGAAGTCGAAAAAGTTGACGTAGTTGTGGAGGAGGGCGCGGAAGTCGCGGGTGAAGCGGAGCAGTTTCTCGACGTTGACGATGGCGTCGAACTCGGGCGCGAGGGCCTTGTCCTGCGCGATGAGCGCGGCGAGGGCGGGGCGGAGTTGCGCGGCGGAGGCGAGGTGGGCGCGGAGTTTTTCGAGGCCGAGTTTTTCGACGGAGAGGGCGGGCTTGGCGGCGGCGTGCGCGGCGTAGGCGTCGGTCTTGGTCTTGAGGGAGGTCCATTGCTCCTCGGTGAGGGCGGCGAGGTCGGCGCCGAAGGCGGGCGTGACGGCGTCGCGCTGGAGGGCGGCGAGGCGGGAGGCCCAGGCGGGGTTGACGACGTCGCGCAGGGGAAGGGCTTTTCCGGGCTCGACGCGGGCGAGGGGGAAGCCGGCGATTTCGTCGGCGGTGATGGTCATGTCCTTGGCGGCGAGGCCGAGGTATTCGGCTTCGGAGCGGTTGACGGCGGAGAGGGCGCGGGGGTCGAAGGCGGCGAGGCGGGAGCGGGCGAACCAGTCGTCGATCTTGGAGCGGACGGCGGCGACGGCGGCGGCGGCGAGCGGGGTGGCGGCGCCGAGGGTGAGAATGGCGGGATCGGAGGCTTTTTCGGTCCAGGCGACGAGGGCGGCCGCGTCGGCGAAGAACTTGTCCGCGAGGGCCTGGTCGACGCCGGGCGCGCCGGAGCGGTCGGGGGCGCCGCCGGTGGCGGAGGCGATGTCGGCGAGGAGGGCTGCGAGGGCGGGGTCCTCGGCGGAAGCGGGGATGATGACGCCGTCGCCGTTGAGCTTGGTGGCGGCGAAGAGCTTGGCGGTGTCGGCGGCGTCGGCGAGGGAGATGGTGGCGGCGCCGGTTTTGCCGAGGGAGGCGAGGATGCGTTTGGCGGAGGCGGAGGCGGCGCGGCCCTCGGCGGTGTCGGCGAAGGCGTCGAGCGGGATCTCGCTTTGCGCGGAGAGGAGGATGCCGAGGTCCTTGAAGTAGGGTTTGGCCCAGGCGATGGCGGCGAGGAGCTCGGGGGCGCGGATGCGGCCGTCCTTGTCGGTGTCGAGAAGGGCGAGGGTTTTTTCGTCGAGCTCAAGACCCTTCACCGGACAGGAGAGGGCGACCCAGAGCTTCTGGTCGAGGGTGTGAAGGTTCTCGAGGTCGGCGGCGCTGGTGAGCGCGACTTGGTCGAAGCCGCCGATGCGGTAGAAATTCCAGGTGTGCATGGTTGGAGCGTGGAGCAGGGAGCGTGGAGCGAAAGAAGAGAGGACCGAGGGGGCGCGGGGCCGGAAGGCCGGAGCGCGGGCTCGGGGAGGGAAAGAGCCGACGCGCCGCCAGACTGGGGGGCGGGGCTTGCGGAGGCAACAGCGCGCGAGCCTTTTACGAATTTGGAGCGGACGGCGCGACGGCCACGGCGGGCGCCGCGGGCGTGGTCGGGCCGGTGTCGGCGCGAAGCGCGCGCTCCAGCAAGGCGCGGGCGCCGGGGGCAAGGTCGCCGGTGCGAAGGGTCTGCTCCAGATAGCCGCGCACGAGAGGATGTTGGCGGGCGTTGGCGCGAAGGGACCAAAGCGCGGTGCGAAGGAGGACCTCGCGACGGATCTCGACGGGCGTCTCGGGGTCCTCCAGGTCGGGCATGGGGAGCAGCTCCTGGCTTTCGGCGTCGGGGAGGGCCTTGCGCCAGCGTTCGGCGGCGCCGAGGTCGGCGGTGTTGGCCAACGGTTCCAGGAGGCGCTGCAAAGGGGCGTAGAGGGCGCTGGCGAAGAAGCGGCCCCAGAGCGCGTCGAGTTGGGAGGCCTGGAGGAGCGGCGCGTCGGGATCGGCGGGCCAGGCGTGCCCGCGGAAGTCGGCGAGGCGGTCCCACAGTCCGGTGTCGAGGCCCGCGGGAGGCGCGGATGCGGCGCGCAGATGAAAACCGAGGACGAGCGAGAGCGCGAAGGCCTCGTCCGCCTCCGCGGCGGCGAGGCGGGCGCCGAAGGCGGGGAGGAGCCAGGGGTTGTCGGTCAGGAGCTGATCGTAGAAGCCGAGCAGCGGCGGGATGGCGCCGGCGCGTTTGTCGGCGGGCAGCTTTTGAAAAAAGAGAGGCAGGGCCGGGAGCGCGAATTCGGGGGTGGGCGCGAGATAGTAGCTTTGGAACCAACGCTCCGAATCGAAATCCTCCGGGAGCGGCGGCGCGCCGTAGGCCTCGATTTCGAGGGTATGGGAAAGCTCGCTCACTACGCCGGCAAGGTGATCGTGGATGCGGACGAGAATCTGGTATTCGCCGACGGGATCGTCGGGCGCGGCGTAGAAGCTGACGGTCGACGAGGGGTAGAGCAGCAGGTCGGGAGTCGAGACCATGCCCTGCCAGAGCGAGGCGGAGAGCGGAGTCCCGTCGAGGCGGCCGTCGGGTTTGCGGACGGACAACTCGAAGGTGAGGTCGGCGTTCTCGAGCGCGTCGAAGGCGTAGTTGCGCGCGAGCGGGAGGATGAACACGCGTTGCCCGTGGTAGAGCTTGCGCACGGGTTGGTAGCCGGGGCCCGAACCGGCGAGCACATGAAGGAAGATGTCGTCGTGCGCGACCTGCGTGGTGACGACGAGGAGCGGCGAGAACGGCTGATCCGGCTGGGCGCGGGTGAACGGCGTGCCGGGGCGGCTGCGACGGGTGGCCGGCGTGGATTCCGAGTCGTGGGACGCGGCGGTCTGACGCGGCGCCACAGGTGCGATGGAAGCGGCGGCGGACGCGGGACTGGGCGGGGTCGGGCGGTGGGCGCAGCCGGCGGCGAGCCCAAGAAGGGCGGCGAGGACGAAAAAGCGGCGGGCGCGCGTCGGCATTTCAGGAGGTTGGGGTGCAGCAGAGCCTAGGCCGGGCGCCGGAGCAAGGACTCGCAGGCGCGAGGTCACCGGGGCGCCGCCGGACTTCGGGATACGGAGGCGTAAGGTTTGCCACCTTGCCGCGGGGGAGGATCTTGCGGCATGAACAATCTATCCGGCGGGAGCAGGCGGGCGGGGCGGGTGGTGATCGCGAGCGCGAT
>CBINJQ010000397.1:0-4188 GCA_966251015.1 uncultured Akkermansia sp.
GGCACGGCCATGATGGCGCCGGTGCCGTAGCCCATGATGACGTAGTCGGCGATCCAGACGGGGATCTTTTGGCCGTTGACGGGATTGATGGCGAAGGAGCCGGACCAGACGCCGGTCTTCTCGCCCTTGGCGAGATCGGTGCGCTCGAGGTCGCTCTTGGCGGACGCCTGCTTGCGGTAGGCGGCGACGGCGTCGCGCTGGGCGGGCGTGGTCAGCGCGTCGACGAGCGGGTGCTCGGGCGCGATGACCATGAAGGTGACGCCGAAGACCGTGTCGGGGCGCGTGGTGAAGACCTTGAGGTCGCCGAGGGCGGGGTTCTCGAGGGCGAAGAGCAACTCGGCGCCTTCGCTGCGGCCGATCCAGGCCTCCTGCATGCGCTTGGTGGAATCGGGCCAGTCGACGAGCTTCAGGTCGGAGAGCAGGCGCTCGGCGTAGGCCGTGATGCGCAAAACCCACTGGCGGAGCGGGCGGCGTTCCACCGGGTGTTTGCCCACTTCGGAAAGGCCGTCGATGACCTCCTCGTTGGCCAGCACGGTGCCGAGGGCGGGGCACCACCAGACGGGCTTCTCCTCGACGTAGGCCAGGCCCTTCTTGAAGAGCTGGAGCCAGATCCACTGCGTCCAGCGGAAGTAGCGCGGATCGGTGGTGTCGACCTCGCGTTCGAAATCGTAGGACACGCCGATGGCCTTCAGCTGGCGTCGGAAGGTGGCGACGTTTTCGATCGTGACCTCGCGCGGATGGCGGCCGGTTTTCACCGCGTAGTTTTCCGTCGGCAGGCCGAACGCGTCCCAGCCGATCGGATACAAGACGTTTTTCCCCTTGGCGCGCTGGTAGCGGGCGAGGATGTCGGTGATCGCGTAGTTTTCGCAGTGGCCGAGGTGGAGGCCCGCGCCCGAAGGGTAGGGGAACATGTCGAGCACGTAGTATTTCGGCTTCGACGGATCGATGGCGGGAGTGCGGAACGCGGCGGAGTCCGACCAGAGCTTTTGCCAATGAGGCTCGATTTGGAGGAAGTCGTAGTCGGTGCAGTTCGTGGCCATGGGAGAAAGGGAAAAACCGAGAACCAAACGCCCGCGTCCCGGGAGGGTCAATGTTACTTGCGCGAGCCTCTGCGGGCGCTCACGCGGCGGAGGCGCGATGGCACTTTCGGGTAAATCGTGTGACAACCGTGCGACGCCAAATTCGCCGGGGCGCCGCGCTTCTTTTCGAACGGGAGCGGGTTGCGGGATTCGTCACATTTCCCCCGGAGCCGGGCACGTAGTTTGCCCACCTAGTCCGGCCGCAAACCCGGGAGCAAAGTGCCGGGTTGATGCCTCGTATTTTCCTGTTTTTCGCGGCCGCGCTCGCGGTCGGACCGAGTGCCCGGGCCTACGCCGACGCGTTTTCCCCACCGGCGGGATACTACGCGTCCGCGACGGGCTTGTCGGGCGCGGCGCTCGACGGCGCTTTGAACGCACGGATTCGCGGCCACGTGATCCGCGGCTACGATCAGCTCAGGCAGGATCTCGCCGTCACCGATCGCGACCAGGCCTATCCCGCCCCCCCGGAAAACCCCGCCGCGATCACAAACATCCTGCTCGTGTATTCCGTCGGATGGTCTGGTTACTCGCGCAGCGGGGCGTGGGACGGAGGCGCGACGTGGAACCGCGAACATGTGTGGCCGGACTCGCGCGGCGTGGGGCAGCCGGACTCGGGGCCGGATTTTTCCGACCTGCACCATCTGCGCGCGGCCAATCCCTCGGCCAATTCCTCGCGCAACAACCGGTGGTATGACCTCGGCGGCACTCTCGCCCCCGTGACTCAGGCGCCGCTCGCGCGCCTCACGGCGGACACCTGGGAGCCGCCCGACGTCGACAAGGGCTGGATCGCGCGCGCCTTGCTTTACATGGCGACGCGCTATGACGGCACGGAAACCAACACCACCGACCTCGTTCTCGTCGAAACGCCGCCTTCCTCGACGACGGGCAACCCTCCGCAGATGGGGAGAAAGAGCGTTTTGTTGCAGTGGAACCGCCAGTTCGCCCCGCAGGAGTGGGAGCGGCGGCGCAACCAGATCGTCTACGAACGCTTTCAGGGGAATCGAAACCCCTTCGTCGATCACCCCGAGTTCGCCGACGCGATCCATGAGCAACCGCTCGGACGCGAGACCCTGTTCACGTGGCGCTTGCGGCACTTCACGCCGGACGAGTTGGACACCTCCATCGCCGACGATCTCGCCGATCCGGACGCCGACGGACGCGCCAATCTCATGGAATTCGCCGTCGGCGGGAATCCGCGGGCGAGCGACGCGGCGCCGAGCCCGGGTTTACAGGTCGACCCCGCGAGCGGCGCCTTGCGCTTTGTTTATCGACGCCAGCGGGACCGGATTCTTGCACGGGTGGCCTACGTCGTGGAATACGCGGACGATCTCGGCGGCCCGTGGCAGACGATGGCGGGCGGGGGCGAAATTCTTCTCGGCACCGAAAACACGGTGGAGACGGTCGCGCTGTCGCTTTCGCGGCCGGAGACCCGGCGTTTCTGGCGCCTGCGGATCAGCCGTTGACGCGTCTTGCCTCGGCCGGTTCGGCGGCGAATCGTGACGCGCAAACATGTTTACCGGTATCATCGAGGAAACGGGACGAGTGGAGCGCTTCGAGCGCGGCGGCGACGCGTGGAAACTGCGCGTGGCGGCCCGTGCGGCGCTGGCCGACGTCGCCATCGGGGACAGCATCGCGGTCAATGGTTGCTGCCTCACCGTGGTGAAATTCGACGAGGCGGGACTTGAGTTCGACCTTCTGGAGGAGACGCGCCGCCTCACCAGCATCTCGGCCATCGCCCCGGGCTCGGCGGTCAACCTCGAGCGCAGCCTGCGCTTCGGCGGCAAGATGGGCGGCCACTTCGTCACGGGCCACGTGGACGGACTCGGCGTGGTGGAGGTCTTGGAACCGCGCGGGGCGGACCGCTACCTGCGCGTCAAGGCGCCCGCCGGCGGCGGCAAACACCTCATCCATAAAGGCAGCATCGCCATCGACGGCATCTCGCTGACCGTGGCGGAGGTCGACGGGGATTCGTTCGCCGTGTGGCTTATCCCGCACACCGTCTCGGCGACGAACCTTCGCGAGAAACGCGCGGGCGATCCGGTCAACCTCGAGTTCGATCTGCTCGGGAAATATGTCGAAAAACTGATGCTGACCCGCGCCCCTGCGGCGACGCAGGCTTGAGGTTGCGATGCGCGCCGTGCTTCAGGCGATTTCCGAGGAGCTGGCCCGGCTGAAAGCCGAGGGCGAGCAAGTCGTGCCCGTGAGCGAGGAAGCGCTGGCCGGCCTGCGCGCCTTGGTGCGCGCCCGATCGGAAGCCGCCGGCATCGCGCCCGTCGAAAGCGTGGCGAACCGCCCCGCCTCGCAATCGCGCGACGCGTCCGTTCCGCCCTCCGCCGCGCCGGCCGCGCGCAGGGAATTCGCGCCGCCCGCCGCGGCTCCCGCCCCCGCGCCGGTCATCAAGCTCGCGCCGGCCGCGCCGGCCTCGGGCGCCTTGCCTCCGCCTCCGCGAGTCTCCTTGCCCGAGGGCGACAAGGCCGCGCGATGGGCGGCGTTGAAGGAGATGGCGACATCGCACCCGGTTTGTCTCGCGAACGTGCGGCCGGGGAAAAGGGCGGTCCTCGGCGTCGGTTCGCTCGACGCGAAAATTTTCTTCGTCGGCGAGGCGCCGGGCGCGGAGGAGGAGGTCCAAGGCGAGCCCTTCGTCGGCCCCGCCGGCCAGCTGCTCACGAAGATGATCGGCGCGATGGGACTGAAGCGCGAACAGGTCTACATCGGCAACATCATGTGCTGGCGTCCGCAGATGCCCACGCCGGCCGGCGCCGAGCAGATCGGCAACCGTCCGCCGACCGTCGAGGAGATGGCGTTTTGCCTGCCGTTCCTGCGGGCCTCGATCGAGATCGTGCAGCCCGACCTGCTGGTCGCGCTGGGCGGCACCGCGGCGCAGGGGCTTCTCGGCGACAAGTTCACCACGCTGGGCGCGGCGCGCAGCCGTTGGCACGACTTCGCGGGGAAGCCGCTGATGGTGACCTACCATCCGAGCTATTTGCTGCGCAACGGCAGCAACAAGTCGAAGCGCATGGTCTGGGAAGACCTGCTCCAGGTGATGGAAAAAGCCGGCCTGCCGATCTCGGACAAGCAGCGCGGGTATTTCCTTTGAGCGAGGGCCGGC
>CBINJQ010000398.1:0-4171 GCA_966251015.1 uncultured Akkermansia sp.
CGGGCCCAGCGGTCCCGCCCTACCCCGAGAGGCGACGAATACGGCTACGGTTTTACTAAAATCGCCGTAGCCGGCGGAGAACCCCGCCTCGCGATCACGGGACTCTCCCGTCCGAGCGCGCCGCCTACTTGATGCCGACCAACTCGACGTCAAAGATCAGCGTCGATCCGGGCGGGATCGGGCCTTGGCCGCGATCACCGTAGGCGAGATCGGACGGGATAAAGAGCCGCCACTTGGCGCCGACCTGCATGAGTTGAAGCGCCTCGACCCAGCCGGGAATGACGCCGGTGACGGGAAACGACACCGTCTCGCCGCGCTGCACCGAGCTGTCGAAAACGGTCCCGTCCACGAGGGTGCCGTGGTAGTGAACCTCGACGCTTTGCGAAGAGGAGGGCCTGGCGCCCGAGCCTGCGCGGAGCACCTCGTATTGCAGGCCCGAAGGCGTGACGACGACGCCCGGGCGCGCCTTGTTCTCCTCGAGAAACGCGAGCCCGGCGCCGGCCTGTTTGGAGGCGCGCTCGGCGGCCACGGCCTCGATCCGTTCCTGCGCGGTCTCGAAGGCGGCCCGGAGGGCCGCCTCCGCCACGCGCGGCGGCATGCCGGAAAGACCGTCCTGCAGGCCGACCACAAAGGCGCCGAGGTCGATCTCAAGGCCTTGGCGGGCGAGGTTGGCGCCCATGTTGAGCGCGACGCCGTAGCTCACGCGTTGTTCGACCGTGTCGAGAGGATATTCGGAAGAGGACATGAACGTGCAGCGAAGCAGACCCGCCGATGATAGCACGATAGAAAATCCGCCAAACATCCGCGCGCCGACGACGCCTCGACCTCGCCCGCGGGAATGATGCCGGGGCGAAGATCGCCCGCGCCACCGCGAGGGACGGGGGAGGCCGCCTCCGCTCGCGCGGGTCGCAATACGCCTGCCGGCGCCGGCGAGAAGCGGACGTTTCCCCCTTGGCAGCGGCGGGACGAACCCAAGAGTCGCCGCCCCATGAACTATCGCACCCAGGCCGAGTATTACATCAAAGGCATCACCTCCGGCGCCATCGACGCGGCGGAAGTCATCGCGTGGTCCGACGAGGTGATCGTCAGCGCCGCGAAAGCCGAGGATTGGATGGTCGAGATTTCCAGCTGCGGCCCGGAGGATCGCCTGAAGGTTCTCGGGCTCCTCAACACCGTCCAAGGGCAGGCCGACCAGGCAGAACTGGCCGCCCTGCTCAAAGCCAAAGGCCTGGCCTGAGATCCGGCGGGCGCCTGCCACGCCCATGCTTTCCGCGCGGCCCGCTCGTTGCGAATTCTGCGGAGCGACCATCGGCGAGGCTTCGCCCGCCCGGGGCGGCGCCCGTCGACCGCGCTGCGCGGGCTGCGAGGCGTTGGCGGAGCCGCTCTTCCTTGTCGACTCGCCGCACGAGGGCGTGCGCGAGGTGATGATCAACCAACACCCTGGCGAGCCCGCCCGGAAGCAGCTCGAACTCCCCGGGCACACCGTCGTCGTGTTCCTCGACGCCCGCAGGGATATCCTCGGGCTCGAAATCGAAACCAGGAGCAGGGACCGCCTTCTGCGCTGGAGCACGGCTTCGGGATCGGGGCGGTTTCGCGTCCATAACATCGGACGCAGCTACGGAAACCGCGACGAGCTGCTCAAGGAAGACGGCTTCGATCATCTCCGGCTCCGCCGCGATATCGCCGCGGTCCGGCATCTTCTCCGGCCGGGTGTTCTCGCGGCCCTGGATACCGCGGCGGCGGGCTGATCCGGCCCGCCGCGGCGCTTCAACCCGCCGTCTCCTTCCGCGCCGCCGCGAGCGCTTTCGCCAAGGGGCAATTCGCCGGATCGATCACCGCGCCGCGGCGATATCCGGAGAGCAGCTCCACCGACCGCCTGGCCAGCATGCGCCGCACCTCGCGTCGCTCGCCCTTCACCCGCGCGATCGTCATCTGGTCGTAGCCGGTGGTCTGGTGACGCATCCACGCGATGGTCGCGGCCTCGGCGCGCTGCTCGACGGGAATGCGCTCGGTCCTCGCCACCGTGCCGCTGCCGACCGGCGTGGCGTGATCCGTGATCAGCCGCGCCATGCGTTCCGCGTCGGTCCGGTGGTTGGGATGGAAGTTCAGAAACGCCAGCACCGCGTCGCGAAACTCCCCCGCATACGCGACCTGCTCCTCGGCGCGGCGTCGGCGACCGGCGTCGAGCTTGCGTTGATAGGCCGGGTCCTGCCGCTCGAGGGCGAGCTCGGCGCGCAACGCCGCGATCCGCGAGGCCGGCGCCCAGATGCCTCGGGAAAAACGTTTGCGCCCCTTTTGCTCGATCACGGTCCAGCTCGGCCCGTCTTCCTTGATGCGCCGGCTGAGGGCGGCGTCGCCCGGCGGCAACAAGTCCCAACCGTCGGGCACGGTGAGCACGCGTGTATCAAGGCCGATCACGCGGCGCGGCAACGAACCGGGGCGGACTTCAAGGCTTTCAAAGGACATGGCGGCGGGAGAAAAGCGTCTTGGCCGCGGGCGTCGAATCATTCCGAGGGAGATCAACGCTTCGCTCGAGCCGCGCGCCGATCCGGACGCCTCCCCCGTCGTGGTTCACGCCGATTCACTCACTCGTCCTGAAGCACCCGACGCGCCGCCTTGAGCCGTTTACGTTGTTCGCCGGTGACTCGCAGGAAATTCATCCGCAATCCGCGCAGGGTCTCGGTGATGACATGCGAGATGATCAGGCGCGCGTTGTGCTTGTCGTCGGCCGGCACGACATACCAAGGCGCGGACGGGGTGCTCGTCGCGGCGATCGCCTCGGCGTAGGCGATCTGGAAGTCGTCCCAGCGCTTACGCATGTCCAGGTCGCCCATCTCGAACTTCCAGTTCTTGTCCGGCTCGTCGATCCGGGCGAGCAGACGCCGCCTCTGCTCCTCCTTGGAGATGTGGAGGAAAAACTTAACGATGCGCGTGCCGTTCCGGAAGAGATAGTCCTCGAAGCGGACGATGTCGGCGAAGCGCTCCCGCCAGATCGTCCTCGGATTCACGCATTCCTCCGGCAGGCGTTGCGCCGCCAGCACCTCGGGCAGGACGCGGGCGACGAGCACCTCTTCGTAGTAGGAGCGGTTGAAGATGCCTATCCTGCCGCGCTCCGGCAGGCGAAGCGTCGTGCGCCAAAGGAAATCGTGCTCCAACTCCTCGTCGCTCGGTCGCTTGAAACTGAACACCTGGCAACCCTGGGGGTTCACGCCGGACATCACGTGCCGGATCGCGCCGTCCTTCCCGGAGCCGTCCATGCCCTGGAAGATCAGCAGCAGGGCGTATCTATTATGGGAATACAGCACTTTCTGCATGTCGCTGATCTCGTCGCGATACTGGGCCAGCAGTTCGCGATAGTCGTCCTTGGAGGCGTAGAGAGGGGGAATCGCGGCGGGGCGTTTGGCCAGGTTGAGCTTCTTGCCCGGCGCGACCAGGTAATCCGTGAGCCGACATTCGAGGTTCATGCGCGCGAAGGGAACCCCGTCTTTCGGCCAAACGCGACCGTCCCGGGCGCCTAAAACGCCCCCGGGGATCTCCCGGGGAGCAGCAGGCGCGACTCGCCAACCGGCCCCTGCGAGGTCGTTGTTTCGCCTTCTGTTGCCGAAAGGTAGGGCGCGACCGCCGGGCGCGCCGCGGCGGAGTGGCAAGGGCCGAGAGGCAAAGGCGGCGGTCCCGCCCCACCTCGAGAGGCGACAAATACGGCTGTCGTTCTGTTTGACCCGCTCTAGCGGCGGGTGGCGCCACCGCGAAAACGGACCGTGATCGCCCGCCCTCCATCGCGTCGGCTTCGTCGCCCGAATCGGCGCTCAAGTTGCGGTGGCGTTGCAACGTTGAATCCGCGGGCTTCGCCTCGGCCCGATGGTTTTTGGCTTAGTTCGGGATCTCCGGCTCCACGAGCTGGGCGAGCTGCGCGAGCGACTCTTGCCAGCCGAGATAACACATCTCGGCGGGAATGACCGCGGGCACTCCGGCCTGCTCCACATGCAGCTCCGTCCCGCAGAGCACCTTCTTGAGGGTCACCTCGACGGTGATCACGCCCGGCAGGTTGGGATCGTCGAACTTGTCCGTGTAGCGGATGCGCTCCTGCGGAACGAGCTCGAGGTATTCGCCTCCGAACGAGTGGCTTCCGCCCGTGCCAAAGTTGGTGAAAGACATGCGGAAGGTGCCCCCG
>CBINJQ010000399.1:0-4158 GCA_966251015.1 uncultured Akkermansia sp.
GGCGGCGACGGGCGCCGTCGCGGGCGCGGCGGGTTGCGCGGTGGGGGTGGATTTGGGCGTGCAGGCCGTGCCAAGCAGGAGGACGGCGATGGCGGAGCAGCCGAGGAGACGACGAAGGAAGGCGGATCGGGTCATGGGTTTAGGCAGGGAGGGACGAGGTGAGATGGTCAAACGCATACGAGGTTCCACGTCGAGGATGCGGCGAGGTATTTGCGGATTCCCATGCGGCGGCCTTTGTCCACGCTGAGCCGTCCTTATATCGTGAGTCAGCCCGCCGCCACCGTTCCCGCCAAGATCTACTCCAGCGAACCCGTCTGGAACCCCGCCCGCTGGCTGCCCACCACCGCCGACGAGGTGAAGGCGCGCGACTGGGAGCAACTCGACGTCATCATCGTCTCGGGCGACGCCTACGTCGATCATCCCGCTTTCGGCACCGCCGTCATCGGCCGCCTGCTCGAGGCCGAGGGGTTGAAGGTCGCGATCATCCCGCAGCCCAACTGGCGCGACGACCTGCGCGATTTCAAGAAGCTCGGCGCGCCCCGGCTTTTCTTCGGCGTCACCGCCGGCTGCATGGACTCGATGGTCAACCGCTACACGGCGGCGCGAAAACCGCGCAGCGAGGACGCCTACACGCCGGGCGGGGAGACGGGCTTCCGTCCCGACTACGCGACCGTCGTCTACTCGAAGATCCTCAAACAACTCTTCCCGGACACGCCGGTGATGATCGGCGGCATCGAGGCGTCGCTCCGTCGCGTCACGCATTACGATTACTGGTCCGAGACGCTGAAGCCCTCCATCCTCGCGGACAGCGGCGCCGACCTCCTCGTCTACGGCATGGGCGAGCTGCCGCTCAAGGAATGCGTCCGCCTGCTCAAGCGCGGCGTGCCCTTCTCCTCGCTGACCACCATCGCCCAGACGGCGGTGTTGTTGCCCGCCGGCAAACCCGCGCCGAAGAACGCCAACTGGGAGGACCACGTGCTCCACGCGCACGAGGAGTGCCTCGAGGACCGCGGCCTCTACGCGCAAAATTTCAAGGCCATCGAGACCGAGTCGAACCGCGTGAAGGCGCGGCGCATCCTCCAGGCGACTGGCGAACGTTTGCTCGTCGTCAATCCTCCCTATCCGACGATGAGCGAGGCGCAGATCGACGCGTCCTTCGACCTGCCCTACTCGCGTCTCCCGCATCCGAAGTATCGCAAGCGCGGTCCCATCCCCGCCTACGAGATGATCAAGCACTCGCTGAACATGCATCGCGGGTGCTTCGGCGGTTGCAGCTTTTGCACGATCTCGGCGCACCAGGGCAAATTCGTCGCGTCGCGCTCCAAGGAGTCGATCCTGCGCGAGGTCGAGTCGATCAAGCAGATGCCCGACTACCGCGGCACGATCAGCGACCTCGGCGGGCCCTCCGCCAACATGTATAAGATGAAGGGCAAGGAGCAGTGGATCTGCGACGAGTGCGTCCGTCCCTCCTGCATCTGGCCCGACGTCTGCCGCAATCTCGACACCGACCACACCGCGCTCCTCGACATCTACAAATCCGTGCGCGAGACCGAGGGCGTCAAACACGCCTACGTGGCGAGCGGCATCCGCTACGATCTCTTCCTCCACGACAAGGGCGCCACGCCCGAGGTGAAGGCGAGCCACGAAAAATACATCGAGGAGCTCGCCGCCCACCACGTGCCCGGCCGCATCAAGGTCGCGCCCGAGCACACGAGCGATCACGTGCTGCGCGTCATGCGCAAGCCGAGCTTCAACCTCTTCTACAAGTTCAAGGAGAAGTTCGCCGCCGCTGCGGCCAAGGCCGGCAAGCCCGAGATGCCGGTCACGCCCTACTTCATCAGCTCGCACCCTGGCTCGCGTCCCGAGGACATGGCCGATCTCGCGCTCAAGACCAAGGATCTCGGCTACCGTCTCGAGGCGGTGCAGGACTTCACGCCCACGCCGATGACGGTCGCGACCGAGATCTACGCGACCGGCCTGCACCCCATCGAGAACCGCCCCGTCGACGTCGCGCGCACGCCCGAGGCCAAGCAGGAGCAGCGCAGCTTTTTCTTCTGGTATAAGCCCGAGATGAAAAAGGCCCTCCGCGGCACGCTCCAGCGCCTGGGCCTGAACGACACCGCCCGCCGCCTGCTCGACGAGAAGCGCGAGACCCGCGACGTCACCCCCGCGCCGAAGATCGATCCCGTCAAGCGCGGCGGCGCGCCGTCGGGCCGGGGCTCTTGTAGTGGCGGCGGCATGACGACCGCGCCTTGCGGGATGCGCGTGCCCGAGGGCGCCCCCGGGCTCCCGAAGGCCCCGGCTCCCCGTTCATCCGGCGAAGCGGCGGCGAAACATTCGCATTCGCACGCGCATCAAGGCCGGCCGCCGGGCTCCGGCGACGGCGGCGGTTCCGGACGGCGTCCGGAGCGCGAGGAGAAGCCGCTGCCCTTCGCGAAGTTCCGCCGCAAGGGCTGAGGCCGGACGGGCCCGCCGAGCCGGCTCCTTGCTTCCGAGGCGGGCGGGCGGTCCCCGCGCCCGCCGCGCGTCGGCGCGAACCGCGGGCGGAGGGCCCCGCCCGTCCACCCGTGGTCCGAGGTCTGTCCGCCGTCGCAAGGGCGTGCGCGCGTTCGCGGTCAACAATGCGTATTTCAACCACGTTGTTTCGCCGTCACCACGAAGCCACTACACCGGAACCGCGCGCCCCACCCCCTTGACGGGCGCGAGGAGCTTTCACCCCGTTCTTTCCCGTTCGTCCCCGCCCCGGGGGCGGGCGCCGAAATCCTGGTTACCCCGACCCCGCTCGTCTTCGAGGCCCCGGGCCTTCGTCGTTCGGCCGTGTTCGCGTCCTCCGCGTCGGCCGTCGGCGAGGACGCCGCTGATCGCCGGGCGTCATGCGCGCCCGCGACGCCGAACAACCGACGACGAATTCGTTTCCGCGCTTTTCGCGAGCGCAGGCGGGGCTGCTGCACGCCTCTCGATTCCTTTGTCCGCCGCATTGGTGGCGGCCTTCCGAGAAACCAAACCCCAAACCCCCCCGATACCCCATGAAATCGTTCCGTCGATCCGCCCTGACCTTGCTCGGGCTTTGCCTCGCTCCCCTCGTTTCCCTCGCCGCCGACGGCTTCGGCCGCAACGCCACCGGCGGCGGCGGCGGCGCCTCGGTCACCGTGACCACCGCCGCCCAGCTCCGGCAATACGCCGAGTCCACCACCGCCTATAACATCACCGTCTCGGGCACCATCGACCTCGGCGCAAGCGGACGTGTGAACGTGAAGGGCAACAAGACCGTCAAGGGCGCCAACACCTCCGCGACGATCAAGGGCACGCTCAACATCTCGAACGTGAGCAACGTGATCGTCCAGAACCTCAACATCTCCGCCAACACCGGCTCGGCCGGCGCCAACGACGGCATCACCATCGCCAACTCGACCAACGTCTTCGTGACCAAATGCGCCATCTACGACTGCACCGACGGCAATCTCGATATCATCAACGGCTCCGACCTCATCACCGTTTCGTGGTGCAAATTCTACTACACGCGGAACAACGGCCACAACTTCTCCAACCTCATCGGCTCCTCGGACACCGACGTCGGTTCCGGCAACGGCACCAGCAACTACCGCATCACCTGGCACCACAACTGGTGGTCCACCGGTTGCAAGCAGCGCATGCCCGCCGACCGCTTCGGCCAGGTCCACATGTATAACAACTACTGGGACTGCGCCGGGAACGACTACTGCACCACCGCGCGCAACATCTCCCAGATGCTCAGCCAGAACAATTATTACCAGGGCGTGAAGAGCCCCTTGGCCAAGGAGAACGCGGCCAAGTTGAAGACCTCCGGCAACACCTTCGCGAGCTGCACCGGCACGCAGGCCACGAGCAACGACACCGTATTCACTCCCAACTACGGCTACACCCTCGACGCCACGTCCAACGTGCCGACCCGCGTGAAGAACGGGGCGGGCAACAAGTTCTGATCGTCCCTCCCGTTTCCGGGGCGGGTCGGGATCGCCGTCCGCCACCCCTCGGCGGCCCCGGCCATCCCGCCCCGCCCCGGCGCTGAACGACGGGGTTTTCGTTTTCCGATCCGGTTCCCGCCCGCGCCATGTCCACGTCCTTCTTGCGTTCCGCTTTGTGCTTCGCTCCCGCCGGTCTCGCGTGTGTTGCCCTCGG
>CBINJQ010000400.1:0-4130 GCA_966251015.1 uncultured Akkermansia sp.
CTGCGACAGCCTCACCCTCGTCCTCGCCGCCGACACCGACTACTCGCCCGACCGCGCCCGCGGCTGGCGCGGCGACGACCCCGCCCCCGCCGTCGCCCGCCGCGTCGACGCCGTCGCCCCCGGTTCGCTCTCCGCGCTCCACGCCGCCCACGTCGCCGACCACCGGTCCCTCTACCGGCGCTTCGCCCTCGACCTCGGCGCGACCGCGCCCGCGCTCGCGGCCCGTCCCACCGACCGGCGCCTCCTCGCCTACACCAAGGACCGCGTCGCCGACCCCGACCTCGAGGAACTCGTCGCGAACTACGGCCGCTACCTGCTCATCGCGTGCTCCCGCTCCGGCGGCCTCCCCGCCAATCTTCAAGGCCTTTGGAACAACTCCAACAACCCGCCCTGGCGCTCCGACTACCACTCGAACATCAACGTCCAGATGAACTACTGGCCGGCCGAGCCCGCCAACCTCGCCGAGTCCCATCGCGTTTTCCTCGACTACGTCTCCAGCCAGATCCCCGTCTACCGCGAGCGCACCCGCGAGGAGCCCCTCTTCGCCACCGCCAAGCGCGGCTGGACCGTGCGCACCGAAAACGGCGTCTTCGGCGGCGGCACCTGGAAATGGAATCCCCCTGGCGGCGCCTGGTATGCCCTGCACTTCTGGGAGCACTACACGTTCTCCCGCGACAAAACCTATCTGCGCGACGTCGCCTACCCCGTCATCAAGGAAGTGGTCGGGTTCTGGGAGGATTTCCTCGTCGCCCGCCCCGACGGCACGCTCGTGACCCCGCTCGGCTGGTCGCCCGAACACGGCCCCGAGGAGCATGGCGTCTCCTACGACCAGCAGATCGTGCACGATCTCTTCACCAACTACATCGAGGCCGCCGACATCCTCGGGCTCGACCGCGCCTACCGCGATCGCGTGGCCGACATGCGCTCGCGCCTCCTCGGCCCCAAGATCGGCAAATGGGGCCAGCTCCAGGAGTGGGAGACCGACCGCGACGACCCGAAGGACGACCACCGGCACGTCTCGCACCTCTTCGCGCTCCACCCCGGCCGCCAGATCACCGCCGCCGGCACGCCCGAGCTTTTCCAGGCCGCCAAGGTTTCCCTCAAGGCCCGCGGAGACGAAGGCACCGGCTGGAGCCGCGCCTGGAAGATCAACTTCTGGGCCCGGCTCCGGGACGGCGACCACGCCTACCGCCTGCTCCGGAGCCTGCTCACCTACACCAACACCGGCGGGATGAACATGAGCGGGGGCGCGGGCCTGTATCCAAATCTCCTCGACGCGCACCCGCCCTTCCAGATCGACGGAAACCTCGGCGCCACGGCGGGCGTGTGCGAGATGCTCGTGCAGTCGCACGCCGACGCCATCGAGCTCCTGCCCGCCCTCCCCTCGGCCTGGCCCGACGGCACCGTCGCCGGCCTGCGCGCCCGCGGCGGCTTCACCCTGGACCTGAGCTGGAAAGCCGGCCGCCTGGAAAAAGTGCGCGTCACCAGCACCGCCGGCGCGCCCGGCAAACTCCGCTACGGCGCCCGCGAGCTCCCCCTCGCGCTCGCCCAAGGACGAAGCGCCGAGTTCAGCCCCGCCGATTTCGCCACGCCGCCCCAACCTTGAAGATCCCCGCGCCAGCCGGCCCGCTTTGAACAAAGCCCGAAGCGTCTCGCGCAACGGGCATCAAACGCCCCGGGGCGGCGAAGCCGGCGCGGCCGCGGAGGCGCGCAACACCGGTTCGGTCGGAAACACCTCGGTCGCGCTCAGCATGGGCGCGCCGCGCGCCAGATCGAGCAGGAGCTCGACCGCGCGCTCGCCCATCCGCCGCAAAGGCTGGCGCACCGAGCTGAGCTGCGGCACGCAGGCCCGCGCCAGCAGGGTGTCGTCGAAGCCCGCCACCGACACGTCGTCCGGCACGCGCAGGCCCGCCGCGGACAAGGCCTCCACGCAACCGTAGGCCGCGCTGTCGTTGGCGCAAAAAATCGCGGTGGCCCGCTTGCCGGGCGAAGTCGCCAGCAACCAGCGTCTCGTCGCCTCGCGGCCGTCCGGCACGTTGAAGCCCGCCTCCAGGACCAGCGCGGGATCGTAGGGCAGACCGTCCCGCTCCAAGGCCCGCCGGTAGCCCGCGACGCGACGCCGGGCGCCGCGCATCCCGGCGGGGCCCGCCAAATGGAGAATCCGCCGATGCCCGAGCTCGATCAGACGGGACACCAGCGCGAAGCTGCCCGACTCCTCGTCGGGATCGAGGTTCACCACCCCGTCCAGCTCGTGGTTGCCGTGGACCGACACCATCGGCGTGTGCGCGGGCAGCGCGGACGCCGCCTCCTCGTTGATGAGCGGAGCGATCATGACCAGCCCGTCGATGCGGCCGTCGCAGAACGCGCCGATGCGCCGCGCGTCCTTCTCCCAGTCGTGCAGGGTGAACACCGTCGTGTTCTGGCCGTGGCGAGCGGCGGCGCTCAGCACGCCGTTGAACACCTCCAGGAAGTAGTGGTTGAGGTCGCCCGCCTCCACGACCGCGACGACGCCGAGCGTGTTCATCCGTCGGCGGATCAGGGCGCGCGCCGCCGCGTTGGGGCGGTAGTTGAGCTTGGCGGCCGCCTCGAGGATGCGCGACCGGGTGTCGGGCGCGATTCGCGAGGAGGTTCGCACGCCGTTGAGCACCGCCGAGGCCGCCATCGCCGAGACGCCCGCCTCGCGCCCCACATCGACGAGCGTGGCGGCGCGGGCGGGCTTTTTCCGCGACTTGGATGTCTTGGGCATCGGGAGGTCGCTGCGGCGTCAACCGCGCAGGGTCAGGCCGCGTCGGCCGGAGGGCGGCGCGACGGGCTCGCCCTCGCCCAGGGCGAACCTCGCGTCGCGCAACTCGCCGACCACCTCGAAGCCCACCTCGCCGCCGGAGCGGCGCGCGACGACGGTCGCGACGAGTTCGCCCTTGCGGTCGTGGACGCGGCATTCCGCGCTCGCGCCGTCGGCCAGTTCGTAGAGCCGGAAGGTGGCGCCGCGCGCATATTCGTAATCGGGCCGCGTGTCGTCGGCGCCGAAAGCGAGCAGCGTGCCGGGGCGCACGTAGAGCGGGAGCGAGAGGTAGTCGTGCCGCTCACGGTGCCAGCGTCCGCCTTCGCGCACCTCGCCGGTGATCAGGTGCGTCCAGCGGCCCGCCGGCAGGTAGAAGTCCGCCGTGCCGTCCTCGGTGAAGACGGGCGCGACGAGCAGCGAGCCGCCGAGCATATACTGGCGGCAGAGCGTGTCGCAGGCCGGGTCGCCGGGGAACTCCAGCATCATCGCGCGCATCGTCGGGATGCCTTCGCGGTGCGCCTGCACCGCCGCGGCCCAGAGATACGGCATGATCCGGCACTTGAGCTTCGTGAAGAAGCGCAGCACGTCGCAGGCCTCCTCGTCGTAGACCCACGGCACGCGGTAGCTCCCGGCCCCGTGCAGGCGGCTGTGCGAGGACAGAAGTCCGAAGGCCGCCCAGCGCTTGTAGATCGAGGCCGGCGCGGTCCCCTCGAAGCCGCCGATGTCGTGGCTCCAGAAGCCGAAGCCGCAAAGGCTGAGCGACAGGCCGCCGCGCAGGCTCTCCGCCATCGACTCGAACGTGGACCAGCAGTCGCCGCCCCAATGCACCGGGAAGCGTTGGCTCGACGCGTAGGCGGAACGGGCGAACAGCACCGCCTCCCCCTCGCCACGCGCCTCGCGAATGACGTTAAAGACGCACTCGTTGTAGAGGATCGGGTAGAGGTTGTGCATCTTCACCGGGTCCGAGCCGTCGTGGTAGACGACGCCGTCGGTGGGAATGCGTTCGCCGAAGTCGGTCTTCAGCGCGTCCACGCCCATGTCGAGCAGGCGGCGGAGGTGCGCGGAATACCAGGCGCGGGCCGCCGGGTTGGTGAAGTCGACGATCGCCATGCCCGGCTGCCAGAGATCGGTCTGCCAGACGCAGCCGTTGGCGCGCTTGATGAAGTAGCCGTGCGCGGCGCCCTCGGCGAAGAGGCGGGAGCGCTGGCCGATGTAAGGGTTGATCCAGACGCAGATCTTGAGACCGCGCTCGTGGAAACGCGCGAGCATGCCGGCGGGATCGGGGAACACGCGCGGGTCCCACTCGAAGTTGCACCAGTCGAACTCGCGCATCCAGAAGCAGTCGAAG
>CBINJQ010000401.1:0-4122 GCA_966251015.1 uncultured Akkermansia sp.
AAGCGCGACGCTCGGGCGTGCGCAGCACGAGGAAACGCCACGGTTGCAGATTGTAGCCCGAAGGCGCCTCGGCGGCAAAACGGAGCGCGCGATCAACGACCTCGTGCGGCACGGGTTCGTCGCGAAAACCGGGCATGGCCCGTCGTCCGCGCACAAGCGCTTCAAACGCCTGGGCGGCGGCCGGCAGTTCGGAAAGGCCGGGGAGGGGGGCGACTGCGGTGGACATGGTGTTGGCGGGGGTTTTCGCGACGAGACGCGCGCGCGGGCGGAGGCGTGTTACTTGACGATCAGGTTGTTCTTCACGTCGCGCACGCCTTGCACGGAGCGTGCGACGGCGGTGGCGCGTTCCTTTTGGGCCTCGCTGTCGACGAACCCGCTCAACTGGACCGTGCCGCGGAAGGTCTCGACCTGGACGTCGCGGGCCTTGACCAGCTCGTCGGAGACCAGGGCGGATTTCACCTTCGCGGTCAGCGTGGAGCTGTCGATATACTCGCCGGTGCTTTCGCGCGTCGAGGTGCTCGAGCAGCCTGACACGAAAGCGCCGCCAAGGAGAACACCGAGGGTGAGGCAAAGCAGGGTGGATGAGGTTTTCATGCGGATTGAGTTATTGGCGTGGATGAATTGTGCGGCCCGCGGTCGAAACCGGTTCGGTCGCGTCGCACTTCGTGAGCATAGGCCGGAGCGCGAAGGGGCGCCACCCAGCCGACTTACGGGACGGACATCGGGGCCGGACCGCCCGCCTTCTCCGGAGTTCGCGGCGAATTCGCCGCGGACGGGAGCGGCGGAAGACGGCTGCCCACGACGATGGCCGCGGCGATGAGCACCAGATTCTTGACGATGTATTGGCCTTCCATCGTGAGCTCGAAGGGCGGCCGGTTGAAGCACACCTCGGGGAGGAGGAAGAGCGGGAGAAACGTCCCCGGCATCTGGAGAAACAGCAGGAGCACTCCGACGCGCACCAACGGGCGCCAAAGCAAACACAGCCCGATGGCCACCTCCCACCAGCCAAGGAAAGGAAAAAAGCGGTCGGGCGGGAGCCAGTAGATGGTGCGTTTCACGAGGTCGTTCGCCGGGCTCGCGTCCAAGGGCTTCAGCAGGCCGAACCAGATGAAAACAAGCGCCAGGGTCCATCTGAGCATGGGGAAACCGATGCGCGCCAAGCGCTCACGCACACGACGATCAAACTCCCGCAACGTGGTTCCCCGGTCGGGCAGGCTCATGGCGGCGAGATTACGCCCCTGTTCCGCGCATCCCCATCCGGCCGCCCGGAGGTTCGAAACACCGGTAAATTCACCGTCAAGCCTCTGAAAGCCCTTGTGGTATCGCGCTCGGAACGTTTGTTAAAACCAACCCATTCATTTGGATATGAATCAATGGGAGATTTACCTATGCCGTGTGCGGGGCACGGCACCGATGCCGACCAAAATGCTTTACGCGTAGCCTTTACGAGGCAGCAGCTTGCCACCCTCCATCCTCAACCCAACCCCATGCCTCAAACACGCGCGAATTCGCTCAAAATCCTCGTCGTCGAGGACCGTGAGGAGGATTACCATTTTCTATCCATGCTGCTGAGCCGCCCGCAGTTGATGGAGGTCTACGAGCTGGATTGGGCGGTGTCTTTCGACGAGGGCATCGCCAAGCTCGGCACCCGGCGTTACGACGCCGGTCTGTTCGACCACGGGCTCGGAGCGGGCACGGGTTTGGATCTCCTGCGCAAGGCCGTGGCCGTGGGCACCGACATGCCCATCATCCTGCTCACGGGGGTGGACAACCCGAACATCGACAACGAGGCGCTTCAGACCGGCGCCTCGGATTATCTGTGCAAGGTCGGCCTCACCAGCGTGCAGCTCGAACGCGCCATCCGATACGCCCGCAAGCAGGCCACGACCTTGGCCGAGCTTCGTCGCACGAGCCATCTGCTCAACAGCGTGCTTTCGCACCTGCCGGTGATCGCGGGACGCGTCGACGGGGACTGCGCGGTCGTCGAGGCGCGGGGACGCGGCCTCGAGACGCTGGGGGTGAACGGCTCCGAGCTGATCGGTCGCAACGCTTGCGAGATGTGGCCTTCGCTCCAGGCCGGCATCAAGAGCGCCGTCGCCGGCGGGGAATGTTCCTTCACCAACGAGGTCGAGCGAGGCGACGCCCGCCACTACTTCGACTGTTATTTCCGGTTCGACGAGGCGCAGGGCCGCGGGGCGATCGGGTTCGCCATCGACGTGACTTCACGGGTCGCCGCGGAGAACGAGAGCCGCCGTCAGGCGCGGCTGCTCCAAAGCATCCTGAAAAACCTGCCCGTCATCGCGGGCCGTCTCGACGAGCAAGGCCGCGTGATCGAGGCGCAGGGGGAAGGGCTGCAAGCCCGCGAACTCGCCCCGCGGCATCTGCTCGGGCGTGTGTTCTCCGACGTGTTTCCGCAAAGCCGCGACGCCGTCGCGCACGCCCTCACGGGGGGCAGCGCGAATTTCGCCCTCGGGGGCAACCAGGGCGAACGCGAGTGGTCGGTGGATTTCTCCGTGTCGTTCGATTCCGACCAGGGCTCGGGCGCCACGTTCTTCGGCCGCGACCTCAGCGAACGCCGCCGCCTCGAGCGCGAGCTGCTTTCCGCCAGCGACGACGAGCAGCAGCGCATCGGCGCGGATTTGCACGACGGTTTGGGGCAGCAGCTCACCGGCCTCGCCTGCATGGCGGCCGCGCTGCGGGATCGTCTTCGCGCGAAACTGCCCGCCGAGACCGCAACGGCCGAGATGGTCGCCCGCCTGGCCAACGAGGCCACCGAGCAGTCGCGCGCGCTTGCCCGGGGCCTTAGCCCGGTGACCTTGGAGGAACACGGCCTCGCGACCGCGCTCGAGGACCTTTCCTATCAGGCGCAGCGGTTGCACAACATCGAATGCCGTTTCACGCTACGAGGCCCGTCCCCGGAGATGGACCACATCGGCGCCATCCATCTTTATCGCATCGTGCAAGAGGCGATCCACAACGCGGTCCGCCACGGCACCGCCCAGCGGGTGCGCGTCGGGCTCCTTTCGCGCGACAACCGCCACCGCCTCATCATCCTCGACGACGGCCAGGGCTTCGACACGCAGGGCCAGCGCGGCGCCTCCGGTCGCGGCCTGCGCCTGATGCATTATCGCGCCAACATGCTCGGAGGCGTGCTCACGGTGCGCTCCAGCCTCGGCCTCGGGGCGCGTGTCATCTGCGATTGGCCGACGCCCTCGACGCTTGTCGGCGCCGCCGCCTCTTCTTCCTCCGCATCACCCTTTCTCCTTCCCGATGAAAACTGAAAACAAGCCTGCTTCGCCATCCAATGCGCCGGCCGCGGCGCCCGGCTCCACCTCCTCCGAACCGGTCCGCCACCGCATCTTCCTCGTCGACGACCATCCCGTTACCCGCGAGGGCGTCCGGGTGCTGATCGACCAGGAACCCGACCTCGTCGTCTGCGGCCAGGCCGACAGCGCGCCCGCCGCGCTTCAACTGATCCAGCGTCTCAAGCCCGATCTCGCCGTCGTCGACATCACGCTCAAGACGACCAGCGGCATCGAGCTGATGAAAAACGTGAAGGCGCTCCTTCCCGATCTCCCCGTGCTCATCATGTCGATGCACGACGAAAGCCTTTACGCGGAGCGCGCCTTGCGCGCCGGCGCCAAGGGCTACGTGATGAAACACGAGGCCAGCGATCGCATCCTCACCGCGATCCGCAGCGTCATCGCCGGCGATCTCTACCTCAGCGAAAAGATGAAGGAGAAGATGCTCCACCGTCTCGTTCGCAGCCGGAAGAACGAGGTCGTCTTCACCATCGACACCTTGAGCGATCGCGAGATGGAGGTGTTCCAGCTGATCGGAAACGGCTTCGGCACCCGCCAGATCGCCGAGAAGCTCAACCTCAGCGTGAAGACCATCGACTCCTACCGCGAACATCTGAAGTTGAAACTCCGCCTGGAGAAGGGCTCCGACCTCGTCCGCCACGCCATCCAGTGGGTCCGCAGCGAAGGCGTGGTCTGATCTCTTCGCCGCCGGCCGCCCGCCGTTTTTCCGTGACAAAGCCGCCCCGCACGGGGCGGCTTTTTCGTGGTGCGCCCGGCAGGGCGCACCTGCTGGACAGTGAACATGAGAAGAACATGTAAG
>CBINJQ010000402.1:0-4114 GCA_966251015.1 uncultured Akkermansia sp.
CATCGGACGACGGAGTCTCCGAGCGAGGAGCGGGCGCGGGCAACGATGGCGGAAGCGGACGAGCCGCGGGCGAGGCGGCCTCCGGGACCGACACGGCCGCCGAGCCCGGGGCCGACGAACGGGTTTGCGGCAACTGGGTTCCGCCAACCGGATCCACGCCCTCCTCGCCGAGCTCGCCGAAACGATCTCCACGCCTCGGCCTCGGCTGACCCCAAGGCACGAACACACGCCATCCGAGCTCGCGAAAAACCGATTCCAAATCTCGCCGATACTGCGCCACGCGGTCGGCCGGGATCTCCGCCGTGCCCACGCGGAAACGCATCCGCTTGGTCCAGGCGCCGCGAACCATCGCGCCCTCGATCAACGCCTCGAACTCGGGCGTCGACCAGCGGCGGCGCGGCGAGGAACCCACGCCCAAGGCGGGCGACTTGACCACGATCTCATGCGCCACCTCCAGGGGGAAAGGCATGTCCCACGGACCGCGTCGGGCGACATCGTCGGGCAACAGGAACCCTTGCGGCAGGAGGCTCGCCGGCGCGTCGTAGGTGGCGCGCTGCCCTTGCTCGCCCGGATAGACCGCATGCCCGATCTCGAACGCCTCCGCCAGTTCGATCACGTTGCGATCCCGGTTGTCGCGCCAACGCAGTTCGCCCAAGCGCCGGGCCCGCCCGTGCCGGCGCCGGGCCTGGTCCTCGCGTTCGCGGGAGAACGCCTCGGCGCCGCGGGCCATGCGCTCGGCGCGCAGGTTGTCGGCCTGCAGGCCCTCGGCGCGCAGGCGTATTTCAACCATCGATACAGACTGCCTGTTCGAATCCAGGAGAACCGTCTCCTTGATGGAATAGGCGCCGCCGATCCGCGATCCCGGCTGGGGCCGGAGCCCGCCGTCCTTGGCGTCGATCACCAGGCCCCGACCGAACCAGCCCACCGCCTGCGTTTCAAAGCCGCCGCCCTGGTCGCGCGAGGTGAGGTCGAACCAGCGCTTCGCCCCCTCCCACTCCACCTCGAGGATGGCGTGGTTGAACGCGATCGACATGGGCAACAGGTCCGCGACGCGCTCGCGCAGCCCGGTGCCCACGAGCACGGGCCGGGCGGCCACGCCCCAACGGCGCAGCACCGAGACCGCGAGCCAGGCGAGATCCTTGCAATCGCCGTGACGCTGGCGCGCGGTCTTCCGCGGCGACGCCGGTATCCAACCACCGGTCTCGAGATTGATGCTCAGATAGCGGAATCCGTCCTGGATCTGGCGCACCAGACCGGAGATCGCCGCCGCGTCGAGCTTCGCCGGCTTGGCGAAAGCCGCCAGCTGGTCCACGTCGGCGGCCTCGCCGGAGGCGTTCCAGGCCGCGTCGACCCGGGACGCGAGTTCGCCCCAGTCCGAGAGGTCGGAAACCTGCACCCAGAGATTGTCGATATAAGTCGTCGGCTGGTTCGGCTCGGGCTCGCGCGGCACGGGCTGCGAGCCCTCCCAGATCCAACGTCGGCGACCGTCGGGGCCGGATTCCTCGCGAAGCGCCGGAGCGTCGGGAGACGCCTTCCAGCGCAGCGCGGAACGCGCCGGATCGCTTAGGACGGAGAGATGGTGGCGTGCGACCGAGAGACGGGGCGGAACCACGAAAAACACCTCGCAGCCCTCGGGCCGGATCGGATGGCGCCACTCCGTCGTGTAGGCGGCCTCGATCACGTCGCCGGGCCGCACGTCCTCGAGGACCAGAAGGAGCGTCCAGCTACCGTCGATGACGTGGTGCTCGAGCTGCGTCTCGCGCTGCAACAGGCGCATCCGGTCGCGTTGCAACTGGTCGATCCGTGTATCCCCGCGAACAATACGCAGCCAATGCAGCGTCAGGCGCGAGGCGCGGGCGTCGAGATCGAGGCTCCACTGCGACTCGTGTTGCACGGCCATCGCGGTGTCCAGCCGGCGCGCCGTGGTGGCGAAAGTCCGGCCGGACTCCGCGTCGACCTGCCACGACCAGAGCAACTGGGTGACATGCGCGTCGGCCTTGCCGCGGAAGCCCGCGTCGTAGGCCTGGCCCGCGTCGGCCCACGCCGGGGGCGGAGCGATCTGCACCCTGTCCCAGGGCGCCGCTTCGCTGGGCGCCACGCGCAAAAGATCCGTCTCGGGGTTGGGGGCGTGCATGGGGACGAGCAAACCAATGTCGGGCCTCGACGCACGCCAGCCGAAAACCCCCGGAATTCCGGGAAAAACGCCTCGCACGGCCGCCGTCGCCGGTCGTCCGGCGGGAGCGCGGGGCGGCCGCGCTACTGCGAATGCTCCAGCAATCCGGCGCAGCCGTCCTCGAGCAAATCGAGCACCCGCTCGAACCCGTCCGCTCCGCCATAGTAGGGATCGGAAACCGACGACGCCTCCACGTGCTTGCGGCAAAACTCCACGAAGCGACGGACTCGCGCCCGCTCGTCCTGGCACGCGGCGAGCGCAAGCACGTTGCGACGGTTGTCCTCGTCCATCGTGACGATCAGGTCGAAACGCGAAAAATCCTCGCGCTCGATGCGACGAGCCCGGCTGCGCAACGCGTAACCCCGGCGCGCGGCCGCCGCCCGCATCCGCGGGTCGGGCAACTCCCCCGCGTGCATGCCGATCGTGCCCGCCGACGCGATTTCCCAATGAGCGGAACGGCCGGCCCGCTCGGCCAGAGAACGAAAAACACCCTCCGCCGCGGGCGAACGACAGATGTTTCCCATGCACACGAAAAGCACGCGGGTTTTCGAGGGAGCGGGGTTTGGCGTGGATGACATGAGGTGAAACTACAGGCCGCCGGGCCGCCGCCGAGCCTGGGCCGCTCAGGCGCGGGCGGCCTCGAACGCCGCGATCATCGCGCGGAAATCCTCCGGCATCGGCGCGCGCACCTCGATCTGGCGCGCCGTCACCGGATGATGAAAAACCAGGTGCTCCGCGTGGAGCATCACCCGCGGCGGGCGCATCGGCAGCGGCGCGCTGTCCTTCCATCCGTAGGTCGCGTCGCCGAGGATGGAGTGTCCGATGGACTTGAGATGCACGCGGATCTGGTGCGTGCGCCCGGTGTGGATGTGGCAGCGCAGGAGCGAAGCGGCGGGCGCGAAGGCCTTCTCCAACTTCCAATCGGTGCGCGCCGGCTTGCCGCCCTCGCCCGTCGTCATTCGGTGCCGATGGATCGGATGCCGCGAGATGCTGCTTTCGATGGTGCCGCTCAACAGGCGAGGCACGCCGACCGCCAGAGCGAGGTATTCCTTGTGAAGATGACGCTCCGCGAACTGCTCCGAAAGCCCCCGGTGGGCCGCGTCGGTCTTGGCGACGACGATCACCCCGGTGGTCTCGCGGTCGAGACGGTGAACGATGCCGGGCCGCTCCACGCCGCCGACCCCGCTAAGCGAGCCGGCGCAGTGCGCGAGCAGCGCGTGAACGAGCGTGTCCTCTCCGGTGCCGGCGCCGGGATGGACGACCATGCCGGCGGCCTTGTTGAGCGCGAGCAGGTGCTCGTCCTCGAAGAGCACGTCGAGCGGGATGTCGGCGGGTTTCATCGCCGCAGGCACGACGTCGGCGTGGGAAAACTCGACGATGTCGCCGGCGTGCAGCTCGGACTTTTTGTTCAACACCTCCGTTCCGCGCTTCACGCGGCCCGCATCGAAAGCCCGCTGCCAGGCCACCCGGCTATGGTCGGGGAACGCGGCGGCGAGCAGCTTGTCCGCGCGCTCGCGGCGGGTGCCGGGCGGAATGGTGTAGGTCTGGAGTTCTGACATGATAAACCGCTAAATCTCGCCAAAGGACGCTGAACCGAGCCGGCCGGGTCGTGGCCGGACATCCGATTTTAGCGCACTTTAGCGCCCTTTAGCGGTTTCAATAATCAGGAGGCGTAGGGCAGCGGATACTTCTTCGTGAGCGTGGCGACGAGCGCCTTGGACGTTTCGATCGCGGCCGCCTCGTTCGGGGTGCCGATGGCCTTGAGCACGGTGTCGATCGCCTCGGCTATGACATCCATGTCGGCCTCGACCAATCCGCGCGAGGTCACGGCCGGCGTGCCGAGACGGATGCCCGAAGCCTGGAAGGGCGAGCGGGTCTCGAAGGGGACGGTGTTCTTGTTGCAGGTGATGTGGGCGAGATCGAGGGTCTCCTGGGCCTTCT
>CBINJQ010000403.1:0-4112 GCA_966251015.1 uncultured Akkermansia sp.
TTCGGGGGTCGGGCGGGACCGCTGGGCCCGCCGACGCGCCTACACGGTGGGCGTGCGCGTCCCCGCGCGCTGCGTGGGAGCGGCGCCGTCCTCTCCACGGGCGGAGGGACCCGCCCGTCCACCGAAACGACCTGACCGAATCCAAGCCCCGAGTCACCCGATCCGCTCTACGTGAACGTGACCTCAACCAAGTCCCCCGCTCCCGCCGGCCCCGGCCTGATGCCGCTCGTCGCCGGCGCGAGGCTGCCGCTCGCCTTCATCGTCGGCGGCCTCCTCGCCTTCGGCGCGGGCGCGCTCTGGCTCGCGCTCCTCGGCGCGGGCGGACTCCCGCCGCACCTCCACCCGCGCGTCGTCGCCCTCGCCCACCTCTGGCTGCCGGGCTTCCTGCTCAGCGTCTGCCTCGGCGCGTCGTATCAACTGATGCCCGTCGTGCTCGGCGCGCCGCTGCGCGTTTCCGAAAAACTTCTCTGGACCCACGCCGTGCTCCACCTCGGCGGCGTCGTCGCGCTCATCCTCGGCCTGGCCGACATGCGCTACCTCCTGGCCGCTTTCGGCGGCCTCGCGCTCGCCTCGGGCGCCTTGCTGTTTTTCATCGTCACGCTCCGCGCCTTCCTCGCCTCTCGCCGTCGCGACGCCGCGGCGTGGAGCTTCCCTCTTTCCGCCGCCTGGCTTCTCGCGACCGTCCTCGCCGGCGTGCTGATGGCCGCGAACCGCGGCCGCCCCTTTCTCCCTCTCTCGATCCTCGACGTGCTGCGCGCGCACGCGCACCTCGGCCTCGTCGGCTACTTCGCCACGCTGCTGCAAGGCGTGACGTTTCAACTCGTGCCGATGTTCACGATGGGCGAGGCCCGCCGCCCGCGCGTCGCCAAAGCCGGCCTCCTCGCCTCGCAGTTCGGGCTCGCCCTGCTCGCCGTCGGCCTGGCGCTCGGCGTCCGCCCGCTCGCGCTCGGCGCCGGCCTCGTCCTGCTCGCCGGCCTCGCGTGCACCGCGTCCGCCTTTCTCGCCACGCTCGCCACCCGGCGGCGCCGCAAGCTCGAGCCCGGCGTGCTCGCCTTCGTGATCGGCATGGCGCTCCTCGCCGCGGCCGCCGCGCTTGGCGCGGCGCTTCTGGGCGCCGATATCGGACCCGAGAAACTCTTCCCCGCCGCCACCGCCTACGGGCTCCTCATCATCGTCGGCGGACTGAGTCTCGCCGTCCTCGGCATGTTGGCCAAAATCCTCCCCTTCCTCGTCTGGATGAAGGCCTACGGGCCGCGCGTCGGACGCCAGCCCGTGCCGGTGGCGACCACGCTCTCCTCCAAACCGCTCGAACACGCCTGGCTCGTCGCCCACCTCGCCGGTCTCGCCGGGTTGGCGCTCGGCGCCGCGAACTCCGCCGCCTGGCCGACGCGCGTCGGCGGCGCCTTGCTCGTGCTCGCCGCGCTCCTGGCATTGGGCAACGCCACCCGCGTCATGCGACACCTCCGCCGTGTTCCGCCTCCGCTGTCCCCTTTGCCTTCGACGCCCCCGCGCGGCGCCTTCACCGCCATCTCGTCCTCCCCGCTTTCCCGACCATGAGTCTCTTCGGCGATCATCCTCTCGTCCCCGCCCTCCTCGACGCCTTCGGCCGCGTCTACGACCCGGAGTTCGGCGTCAGCATCCGCGACCTCGGCCTGATCTACGAGATCGAGGTCGACGACGACGCCGTCGCACACGTCAAGATGACGCTCACCTCGATGTATTGCCCGGCCGGCGGCGTCATCCTCGACGGCATCCGCGCCGCCGCCGAGGCCGTGCCCGGCGTGCGCGGCGCCGAGGTCGAGCTGGTCTGGGAACCCGTCTGGAGCCCCGAGCTTCTCACGCCCTTGGCGCGCGAACAACTCGGTTGGAACCAGCCGCAGGTCTCGGAGTAGTCCGCCGCCAACTCCGCATCGGCCTCCCGCGCGGCGTCCGCCCGCCGGGGCTTGCGGATTGCCACCCGCGTTCTTCGGCCCATTTCGGAACGCATGCCGTCCTCCGCTTCCGCCCCCGCGCCCGCCCGCCTCAGCAAGGAGGACTACGAGCTGCTCGCCCGCTTTCGCTACACGCTGCGCACCTTCCTCGGCTTCAGCGAAAGCGCCGCCCTCGGCCACGGCGTCACGCCCCAGCAATACCAGGCCCTCCTCGCGATCGAGGGCTTTCCGGGCCGCGACTGGGTCAGCGTCGGCGAACTAGCCGAGCAGATGCGCGTCGCCCACCACAGCGCCGTCGGCCTCCTCGACCGGCTGGAGAAACTGAAACTCGCCCGCCGCTCGCCCTCGCCCGAAGACGGGCGCCGCCTGCGCGTCTCCCTGACGCCCAAAGGCCGGGCCATTCTCGAAAAACTCTACCGCGCCCACCGCGCCGAACTCCAAGTCGTCGGCCCGCGCCTCATCGAGCTCCTCCGCGAAGCCAGCAAGCCCCTTGGCCCCGGCTGATCATGGAGTGCGGCGGCACGACGCCGCTTTCGACGACGAGCCCCGGCTCGTCGCCCTTAAAATCACCCCGCCCGCCGCGTCACATATATCGTATCACGATAAAAAGCTGGCGCCCGGATCATGAATTCCCCTCATAGGCGTCCCCCCGATGTCTCCGGTCTTCACCAAGTCCCAGATCGCCCTCGCCACCTTCGGCGCCGTGATCGCCGTCTCAGCCTTGTCCTATCTGGCCACCACGACCCAGGCCCTGCTCCTGCTCGGCTCCTTCGGCGCCTCGACGCTGCTGCTCTTCGCGCTTCCCGAAGCGCCTCTCTCGCAACCGCGCGCGGTGATCGGCGGCCACCTCCTCGCCTCGCTGATCGCCTTGGGCTGCCTCGCCGTCTGCGGCCCGCAATGGTGGGCCGTAGGCACCGCCACCGGCCTCGCCGTCGGAGGCATGATGCTCACCCGCACGGTCCATCCGCCCGCGGGCTCGAACGCCATCATCATCTTCCTCGCGAAGCCGAGCTGGAGCCTGCTGCTGTTTTCCACCCTCAGCGGAACCGTTCTCCTGGTCGTCATCGCCATCCTCTACCATCGCGCCACGCGTCGCCATCGTTACCCCAGCTACTGGCGCCCCGCCCCCGCCGCCTAATCGCGGCTCCCCGGGCGCGCCCGGCCTTGAAATGAACCTCGGCTAGCGATCATTCTCGGCGCTTCGATGCATTCGACCTCCAGCGCCGCCTCGCCGCGCCAGACCATCATCGGCGCCACCCTGCGCCAGAGCCGGCTTTTCTCCGCGCTCTCGCCCGCCGATCTCGCCTCCGTGGCCGAGGGTTGCGCGTTGCGGCACCTCCAGAAAGGCGAGGTGCTCTTCCGCGAGGGCGCGAAGTCCGAGGGTTTCTACGTCCTCCAGACCGGCTCGATCAGCGTCTACAAGGTCACGCCCGACGGCCGCGAACAGATCATCTGCGTGTTCCGTCCGCCGGAGAGCTTCGCCGAGGTCACGCTCGCCACGGTGGAAAACTATCCGGCCAACGCGGTCGCGCTCGAACCGTCGCAGGTCATCGTCGTCGACCGCGCCCGCTTTCGCGACCTGATCCGCCGCCAACCCGAGCTCGCCCTGCACATGCTCGGATCGATGAGCCTCCACCTGAAGCACCTCGTGCAATCGCTTCAGGATATCAAAGGCCTGCAAATCGAGCACCGCCTCGCCGACTGGCTCCTGCGCCAGTCCCCGGCCGCCGCCGCCGGCTGCCCCGTGATCGTCGAGCTCTCGATCACCAAGAAAGTCCTCGCCGGCCAGCTCAACGTCACCAGCGAAACCCTGTCCCGAACCTTCGCGCGTTTTCGCAAGGAAGGCCTCATCGAGGTCAAGGGGTCGAGCATCCGCATAACAAACGGCCCCGGCCTCCGGACCTACGTCCAAGCCTGACCCCGGCATCGGTGGACGCGCGGGGCCCTTCGCCCGTCGTCGGCGAGATCCGATCCGCGCGCCCGCGAACGTCCCCGCCGCCTCCGCGGACACGCCCGATTCGGCTAAGTCGCTGGTATCAAGCGGTGGAATCGCCCGCCGGTTTTTTACCGGGCGGTTCCAAGGGAACTTCCCACCGAGGCGCCCGCGCGTGCTCCGATGCCACGTTTCCGCGCGTGCCGCTATCGTGTCCACGCCGCGCAAGGCCGACGCGTCCACGGTTT
>CBINJQ010000404.1:0-4098 GCA_966251015.1 uncultured Akkermansia sp.
GTTCCGGCCGGTGGCCACCACGCGGCCATCGCCAAGCAATCCGAGCGTATGATCCTCGCCCGCGGCGATTCCCACAATGTTCGTGGTGGGCAGCAGGTAGGGTGTCAGGCGATTGGTCGTGGCGGCATGACCGATCTGACCATACGTCCCCCGGCCCCAGCCATAGGCGCGATTGCGCAAGGTGGTGGTGACATGGGTCGGGCTGGTAAGCGCCAGCGAGTGATTTGCCCCGGCGACGATGGCAACGATCTGAGTGATCCCCGAGACCTGCGTCGGCGTGGCGAGAGTGGCGGTGCCGTTGTTACCGAGCTGGCCATAAGCGTTGGCGCCCCAAGCCCAAACGGTGCCGTCGGACTTCAGCACGAGCGAATGGGCCTCACCGGCGGCGACGGCGATCACGTTGGTCAAGCCGGGGACCGGCGTGGGCGTCAGCGTGGGAGTGGCGGAGGATGCGCCAAAGCCGAGTTGGGCGGAGTCGTTGCGCCCCCAGGCAAGGACGGTGCCGTCGGCGCGGAGGGCGAGGCTGTGGTGCCAGCCGGCGGCGACCTTGGTGATGGCTGAACCAGAGAGCGACAGCGCAGCGGGCGTAATGCGGTCGATGGTGCCGCCGCTGCCGAGCTGGCCATAGGCATTGTCCCCGGCTGAATAAATGACGCCGTCAACGAGCGCGAGCGTGTGACCGGCGCCGAAGGCGTAGGACGGGGCGGAGGCGCCGTAGGAGCCGGGCCATGCGAGAACGCGCGAAGGCGCGACGACGGGATCCAAGCCCTCGGTGCCGAGCTGACCGTCGGCATTGCGACCGAAGAGGTAGGCGCGAGAATTGGCCCGCACGACGGCGGCTTGATCGCCGCCGGCGTAAATCGCCGCGGCGGTCTTCACGTCCTGGATCTGCACACGAACGGATTCATAGCCCGGGCTCGCGGAGCCGAGAGCGGCACCGTTGGGATTGCCCCAGGCGAGAATCGCGCCGTCGGCGAGCACCGCGGCGCTGTGGGTCGCGCCGGCGGCGATGAGCGTTACATTGGCAAGCCCCGCGACCGGCAACGGAAGGAACTGCGCGGCGGGAACGAGCCCTCCGAGCTCGCCGGAGAAGTTGGAGCCCCAGCCCCAAACGGTCCCGTCCGATTTGAGCGCAAGCACGTGGGCGTCGCCGGCTGAAATCGCGGTGATCCCCGCGCCAAGCCCCGTCGGCTGCACCGGCACCAAGCTCGACGCGTCGTCATCGTAGCCGAGCTGGCCCTTTTCCGCCCGGCCCCAGGTCCGCACGGTGCCATCCGATAACAAAGCGACGCTAAACCCGTCACCTGCGGAAATGGCGGTGACCGACAGCCCATTCGGAAGAGTCAGGATCTGGATCGGCACCAAGCTGCCGGTCGTGGTGCCGGTGCCAAGCTGGCCATGGTTGTTCGCGCCCCAGGCCCAGACCGTGCCGTCGTTGCGCAGGGCGAGGCTGTGATCGGCGCCGGCGGAAACCGCTTTAAAGGTATTGGGGAAGACGGGTGCGGCAGGGCTGACCTGCTGCGGCGTAAGGCGATTCGCGGTGGAATTGTTGCCCACTTGTCCGGAGGCGTTGTTGCCCCAGGCCCAAACGGTGCCATCCGACTTCAGCGCCAAGCTATGGGCGCGGCCGGCGGAAGCACGAACCACCCCGGTGATACCTGATATAGACGTGTAACCGCCACGGTTGGTGACAGTGCCGTCGCCAAGCTGGCCGGAATCGTTGCGCCCGGCGACACGCAGAGCGCCGCCGGTATGGATGACCAACCCATGATTTGCGCCTGCGGAGACGAAGGCCACGTTGGTGAGATCGACGGGGGTGGCCGATGTGTCCCTTATGCGCGTCGGCACCGCGATCAGCGTGGCGGTGCTGCGAACGCCCAGTTTGGTGTATTCATTTGCGCCCCATGCGCAGGCGGCGCCGGTGTAACGGAGGGCGAGCACATAGTCACCGCCAGCTGAGATCGCCCCGGTGGCCGGGAGCGGAAGAGGCAGCGTCGGGGTCTGCGCCAGAGTTTTTTCGATTATGAAAAAGGTCGCGGCGGCACAGAGGAAACGTGGCAGTGCTTTCATGAAAAGCGGGCAGCAGGGTGTTTCTCCCTGCGAAGACAAACGTGTTTTTACCGATAGGCGTGAATTATTATCCGCGCTCTCAAGGGGGATTCGGGGGATTCAAAGGGGGAACATGGCATCGACCGGCTCCTCATCCCGGAAGGCACACAGACGCACAAACCTACGGCCGCCCCGTCCAACGGAATACGCCCGAGGCTTCCCCCGCCGATTTTCTTGCAGTGTCGGTGGTGTCGGTGGTGGGCTACACCAGCTCGCACGCGCCGCCGGCGCAGGCGACGATGTCCTTCAGGCTCGTCTGGTCAGTGTGCTCGCGAAGCTTCGTGTAGTCCACGTAGCGCGGGCGTAGCGCGTTCCAGCGCGCGATGTCGGCCTCGGTCGAAAGTTGCCGGGGAGATAGGCTTCGGTGAGACCGGTGGCCCGACGTGAGCGCGGAATCGGTGAACGCAGGCAGCGGAACCGAGGGGGCTTCGATTAGATCGGAGCGATAAACGTGATAACCGTTGATGCGGTCTTGGCGATCAAGGTCCCAATTGAGGGTTGTGGATTGAGCGGGGGAGGGAGGCGATGAGGTCTATGGGGCAACCGATGCGGGGATCGCGCAGACGGGCGAGAGCTAGGGCGCCGCAGCTGCCGCCCATGGCGTCGATGGAGCCGAGCGGCCCGCCTCTTATTGCGTGAACAGATCCGTCGGAGTGCGGGCGAAGAACTCTTCCATGTAGGCGGTGGTGGCCTTGCCTTCCATGAAGGTCGGGTCGCTCATGATCGCCTTTTGAAGCGGGATCGTGGTCTTGATGCCGCGGATGAGATATTCGCTGAGGGCTCGGTAGCTGCGCTCGAGGGCGATCTTACGGGTTGAGCCGTAGCAGATCAGCTTGCCGATCATGGAGTCGTAATACGGCGGGATTTGATAGCCGCTGTAGGCGTGAGAGTCAACGCGGACGCCGTGGCCTCCAGGGGCGTAGTAAAGGCCGATGGTGCCGGGGCTGGGCGCGAAGTTGCGCGCGGGGTCCTCGGCGTTGATGCGGCATTCGATGGCGTGCTTGGTAAAGGTGATGTCGCCTTGGTCGAAGCCGAGCTTCTCGCCATTGGCTACGAGGATCTGCTGTTTGATCAGATCGATGCCGGTAACTTCCTCGGTCACTGGATGTTCCACCTGGATTCGGGTGTTCATCTCGATGAAGTAGTAGTTGCCCTTGGCATCGACGAGGAACTCGATCGTGCCGGCATTCTCGTATTCGGCGGCCTCGGCGGCGCGGACGGCGGCCTTGCCCATCTCCTTGCGGAGGCCGGGGGTGAGGAAGGGGGACGGGGACTCCTCGATCAGCTTCTGGTGGCGACGCTGGACGGAGCAGTCGCGTTCGCCGAGATGGAGCGTGCGGCCGTGCGAGTCGGCGAGGATCTGAAACTCGATGTGGCGGGGCTTCTCGATGTATTTTTCAAGGTAGACCGAGCCGTTGCCGAAGGCTTTTTCGGCCTCGTTTTTGGCGACGTTGTATTCCTTGGCGAGAGAGACGTCGTTGTGCGCGATACGCATACCGCGACCGCCGCCGCCGGCGACCGCCTTGATGATGACCGGGTAACCGATCTTGCGGGCAATCTTGATGGCCTCGGCCTCGGTGGTGACGGGACCGTCGGAGCCAGGAACGGTGGGGACCTTGGCTTTTTTGACGGTGTCCTTCGCGACCGCCTTGTCGCCCATCATCTCGATGGACTTGGACTTGGGGCCAATGAACTTGATGTTACAGGCTTCGCACTGGGCGGCGAACTTGGCGTTTTCGGAAAGGAAGCCGTAGCCGGGATGAATGGCGTCGACGTCGGCGATTTCGGCCGCGGCGATGATGCGGTCGGCGCGGAGGTAGGAGTCGGCGCCCTTGGGGCCGCCGATGCAGATGGCCTCATCGGCAAGCTGAACGTGGAGCGACTGGGCGTCGGCCTCGGAGTAGACTGCGAGGGTCTTGATGCCGAGTTCGCGGCAGGCGCGGACGATGCGGAGGGCGATTTCGCCGCGGTTGGCGATGAGGACCTTTT
>CBINJQ010000405.1:0-4075 GCA_966251015.1 uncultured Akkermansia sp.
CGGCACCACGGTCTCGTGCTGATCAACGAGATGTATTTCCAGCACAACATCATCGAGTCCGGCGCGCACTGGGTCGACAGCCCCTGGCGCCCGGTGAACAACATCAACGACACCGGTTTCACCGAGCCGCCGCCCTTCACCGGAGACACGATCAAGATGGCGGACGCGTTCTACGACGTGACGCATCCGGTGCGCCGCAAGCTCCACCGCGCCTACATCCGCCAGTGCCTCGCGAACCTCGCGGACGAGCCGAACGTCATCCACACGCTCACGGCGGAGAACAGCGGCCCGCTCCACTTCATGGAGTTCTGGCTCGACGTGATCGCCGAGTGGGAGCGCGAGACGGGCAAGCGTCCGCTCATCGCGCTCAGCGCGCCGAAGGACGTGCAGGACGCGATCCTCGCGGACCCGGCCCGCTCCCCGGTCGTGGACGTGATCGACCTCACCTACTGGTTCCGAACGCCCGACGGGAAGGAATTCGCCCCCGCCGGCGGGCAATCGCTCGCGCCGCGCCAGCATGCCCGCCTGTGGAAGGGCGGCCGGCCCAACGCCGAGTCCGTCGCCGCGATGGCCCGCGAGTATCGGCAAAAGTTTCCGCAAAAAGCCGTGATCAGCGGTCTCGACCAGGCCGCCGACATCCAGCCCTGATCTCTGTTTCACCCCGACTCGTTCTTCGTCCCCTTCCCGCATGAGACCCTTCCGCGCCCTCCTTGGTTTGTGTTCCGTCTTCCTGCTGGCCGTCGCCGCGCTCCGCGCCGCGCCGCCCGCGACCGTGGAGCAATGGGGCGTGTTCGAGCTCGAGCTGAAAGGACCAGCCGAGGGCAATCCCTTCACCGAGGTCCGCTTCGGCGCGGTGTTCACCGACGGCCGCGCGACGTTCGAGGTGCCGGGCTTCTACGACGGCGAGGGCGTCTACAAGGTTCGCTTCAGCCCCGACGCGGTCGGCGACTGGCGCTACGAGACGAAGAGCAATCGCTGGGACCTCACGGGCAAGCTCGGCAAGTTCGCCGCCACGGCCCCGGCGAAGGGCAACCACGGTCCCGTGCGCGTTCACAACACCTTCCACTTCGCCTACGCCGACGGCACGCCCTACAAGCAGGTCGGCACCACGATCTACAACTGGACCGACACGCCCGACGAGGTTCAGGAGGAGACGCTGCGCACCCTCGCCGCCGCGCCTTTCAACAAGGCCCGCATGCTGCTCACCCCGCAGCCGACGCCGTATCAGAACAAGTTCGCGCCGCCGCGCTGGCCTTTCGCCGGCACGCCGCCGCGCGACTGGGATTTCACCCGTTTCAACCCCGGGTATTTCCGCCACGTCGAGAAACGCGTCGCCCAGCTAGGCGCGCTCGGCATCGAGGCCGATCTCATTTTGTTCAATCCCTACGGCAAGTTCGGCTTCGAGACCATGGACGCCGCCTCCGACGAGCGCTACGTGCGCTACGTCGTCGCCCGCCTCGGCGCCTACCGCCATGTCTGGTGGTCGCTGGCCAACGAATACGACTTCCTCCGCACCAAGACCGACGCCGACTGGGACCGTCTCGGCGAGCTGATCCGGAGCTGCGACCCGCACCAGCGACTGCGCTCGATCCACAACGGCTCCCTGATCTTCGACCACGGCAAGCCCTGGATCACCCACGTCTCGATGCAGAACGGCGCCGCCGTCGACGAGCCGGGCCGCGCCGAGATGTATCGCGGGGTCTGGCGAAAGCCCGTCGTGTATGACGAAGTCAAATACGAGGGCGCCACCCACTACCGCTGGGGCAACCTCACCGGCGAGGAGATGGTCCATCGTTTCTGGAACGGCACCGTCGCCGGCGCCTACGTCGGCCACGGCGACTATTTCGCCACCGTGGTGGAGGACACCTGGACCTCTTTCGGCGGCAAGCTCACCGGCAAGAGCGCGCCGCGCCTGGCCTTCCTGCGCAAGGTCCTCGAGGAGAGCCCCGCGCAGGGCATCGATCCGATCGACAAGTGGCAGGAAGTGAACACCGCCGGTGTTCACGGCCTCTACTATCTCACCTATTTCGGTCGCGAAAAGCCGACCGAGTGGAGCCTCAAGCTCTACAAGAACGGGGTGAGCGAGGGGCAGCGCTACCAGGCCGAGATCATCGACACTTGGGACATGACGATCACGCCGGTCGAGGGCGAGTTCACGACCAAGAAACTCGACAACTACCACTTCGTCGACGCCGCCGGCCGCAAGGTGAAGCTGCCCGGCAAGCCCGGCATCGCCGTGCGCGTGCGCCGCATCGGCAACGACGGAAAACCCGCCGCCACCGTTCTTCCCGGAGACTGAGCATGAAGCGCCTTCTTAAAAACCTCGGCCTGTCCCTCGCGACCGGTCTCGCGCTCGGTTTCGTCTCCGGCTGTTGCACGCATTGCATGACAGGCCCGGCCGAAACACCGGCCGCCAACGCTCCGGCGCAGCCCTCGACCTCCACGCTTCCCGAGACCTGCTACCTCTTCGCCTACTTCTATCACGCCGAGGAGGGGGAAGGCTTCCGCCTCGCGTGGAGCGCGGACGGCCACCGGTTCGAAAAACTCAACGAGGGCCGTAGCTACCTCAAACCCACCGCTGGCGAGAACAAGCTGATGCGCGACCCGCATCTCTACCGCTCCCCCGACGGCGTCTTCCATCTGGTTTGGACCACCGGCTGGACCGGCAAGACCATCGGCTACGCGTCGTCGAAGGATCTGATCCACTGGTCCGAGCAAAAGACCTTGCCCGTCATGGCGCACGAACCCGACGCGCAAAATTGCTGGGCGCCCGAGATCGTGTGGGACCCGGCCAAACGCCACTACCTCGTCCACTGGTCGACGACGATCCTCGGCCGCTTCCCCGAGACCGCGATGTCCAACCGCCGTCCCGAGCGAAACCACCGCATCTACGCGACCACCACGAAGGACTTCAAAACCTTCACGCCCGCCGCCCTGCTCTACGACGCCGGCTACAATGTCATCGACGCGAACATCGTTCCCGCCGAGGACGGCACCGGCGACTGGCTGATGTTCGTGAAGGACGAGACCTTCGCGCCCGTCACGCAGAAGAACATCCGCCTCGTGCGCGGCCGCTCGCCGGAGGGCCCGTGGGACCCGGTGTCGCCGCCGCTGACCGGCGCCGCCTATTGGGCCGAGGGACCCGCCGCGATCAAGGTCGGCGACGAATACCGCGTCTACTTCGACAAGCACATGCTCGACGCCATCGGCATGGTGCGTTCGCGCGACCTCAAAACTTGGGAAGACGTGAGCGACCGCGTCGGCTTTCCTCCGCAGGCCCGCCACGGCTGCATCGTCGCCGTCGATCGGGCGGTGGTGGAGCGCCTGCTGAAACCCTGATCCGTCGTCCGCCGCCATGCCGGGCACCTTGTCGCTTCCCGATCTGCTCGTCCTGTTCGCCTACCTGGTCGGCGTGACGGGACTCGGCGTGTGGTTTTATCACCGAAACCGCGAGAGCGAGCACTTCATGTCGGCCGGTCGTTCGCTGCCGGGCTGGGCGGTGGGGCTCTCGATCTTCGGCTCCTACGTCAGCAGCATCAGTTTTCTGGCGAACCCGGGCAAAGCCTACGCGGGCGACTGGAACGCCTTTGTCTTCGCGATCAGCCTGCCGCTGGCCGCGTGGGTGGCGGTGCGCTGGTTCGTGCCCTTCTACCGCACCGCGGGCGACCTCTCGGCGTATCACCACCTCGAACGTCGCTTCGGCGCATGGGCGCGGCTCTACGCGGTGCTCTGTTACATTCTCACGCAAGTGGCGCGGCTGGGGACGATTCTCTATCTCCTCGCCCTCGCGCTGGTGCCGCTGACCGGCTGGGACATCCGCACGATCATCCTCGTGGCCGGGGTCGTCATCGTCGTGTATCCACTTCTTGGGGGCACGGAGGCGGTTATCTGGACCGGGGTCGTGCAGGCGGTGGTGCTGGTGGGCGGCGCGCTCGCGGCGCTCGCCGTCATCCTGCTCAAGATGCCCGGAGGCGCGGGCCCGGCGCTCGCCGACGCCGCCGCGCAGGGCAAGTTCAGCCTCGGCGGGCTCGACGGAAGCCTCGCGAAATCCACCTTCTGGGTCGTGCTCGTCTAC
>CBINJQ010000406.1:0-4070 GCA_966251015.1 uncultured Akkermansia sp.
GTGGTCGACGATGCTGTTGTGCGCGCTGCTATCGAGGTTGAGGCAGTCGCCGGCGCCGCCGTATTTGCCGTGGCGGATGCGGAGGTGGCGGATCACCTGGTTGTTGCCGGTGAGGAGGAGGCGGCCGTCCTTGAGTCCGACGCCGTCGCCGGGGGCGGTCTGGCCGGCGATGGTGATCTTGTTTTGGACGAGGCGGACGGTCTTGTTGCCGGTGTCGGAATTGTTCGCGATGGGGATGTAGCCGCCGACGGCGAAGACGATGGTGCGACCGGTCGTCGGGGCGTTTTGGATACCGTAGTTCAGCGAGCCGGCGCCGGAGCTGTTGAGGTTGGTGACGGTGTAGACGTCGCCGCCGCGTCCGCCGGTGGCGTAGGCGCCGAAGCCCTGCGCGCCCGGGAAGGCGGGGATCTGGGCGAGGGCGGGGGTCGCGGCCGTCGCGAGGAGCAGGGACAACTTGGATACCAGGCGGCGCGGCGCGGCGGTGACGGGGCGAGGGGGCATGATGTATAGCGAAGGCGCGTTCGAGGCGAAGGCGAACGAAGACCCGGGAGATGTTTCAGGTAGGAGGGAGGGAGTAGCCGGCCGGAAAGGGCGCGCCCCACCCGGCAGCAGGTTACTCGACGCGGAGGCGGACGAAGATTCGCGAACTGTCGCCGGTGATCGTGGCGGTGACCTCGACGGTCTCGGGGTCGGCGCCTGGCGCGGAGACGACGGCCTCGGTGAAGGTGACGGTTCGGACACCGTCGCTTTCTCCGCCGCCGCGCCAGGCGGCGAGGTCGGAGGACCACTGGAGGGCGCCGGCGACGTCGGGGCGATTCAGGGCGCGGGGGAAGCTGACCTTGAATGTGTTGGGCGTCGGAGCAGCGGAGGGGACAACGATGGAACCGCCGCCGGAGCCGGAGGCGGGATTGGAGCCGGTGAAGTATTCGAGCAGATTGGGAACGGAGTCGCCGTCGGGGTCGTCGAGCGGGCCGCGCCGGGCGGGATCGGCGATGACGGCGGCGTAGTAAGCCTGGGAGGGTTTGTCGGCGATGGTGGCGGAGGCCGAGGCGGGGGAGCCGGCGGTGAAGGCGGGGTCGGCGCCGAGCGAAAGCGTGACGGTTTCGGAACCTTCGGCGGCGTCGTCGGGGAGGACGGCGAGGGCGAGGTCGGCGGAAGCCTGGCCGGCGGGGATCGTGACCGGCGAAGCGAAACCCGAATAGTCGGCGCCGGAAGTCGCGGAGCCGGAGGCGACGAGCGGGACGCTGAGCGAGGCGGCGGTGGAGCCGGTGCGCGTCACGGTGAAGCGGAGCTGCTGGTCGGAGCCGGACTCGCCGGCCGAGGCGTCGGAGGCGGCGAGGGTGACCTCGGGCAAGACGACGGCGGCGCCGACGATGTGGACGCCGATGGAGCGGGTCATGGAGTCGCCGGCGGAGTCGGTGACGGTGAAGGTGAAGCCGCCGAGAGCCGAATCGGAGCCGGAGGGGGTGAAACGGGCGTAGCGGTTGCCCACGAGCGCGACGGAACCGTTGGTTTGTCCCGATAAAGTGAATACGGGCGTGGTGGCGAGGTAGCCGCGGGCCAGGGCGTGGAGGTCGACGTCGACGGACGCGCCGGCGTTCACCGCGAAGTTGGGCGCGGCCATCCAGTTGAGGTAGTCCTCGAGGTTGGTGTAACCGTCTCCGTCGGGATCGGCGTTGCACTCGGCGTAGTCGCCGGCGGGGGAGGCGTTGCTCAGGCCCTTGATGGATTCCCACCAGTCGGGGAGACCGTCGTTGTCGGTGTCGAAGCCGGCGGGGCGGGTCTCGTTGCCGTAGTTTTCCCAGCCGCCGACGTCGGCGGTGGTGTCGGGGAGTCCGGGAGTGCCGCTGACACTGCCGGTGTAGGTGTGGTTGCCGGCGATGGTCTCGCCGATGATGCGGGTGTCGCGGTTGTCGATTTGCGGGAGGTTGCAGCCGACGTCGGAGAGGACCTGTTTGTAGGCGTTGGTCGCGGTGTGGATCGTCGCGTGGGACGGGAAGAACGGCGACGCGACGGTGGCGCTGTAGGGCGGGGTGGAGTTTTGCGGGAGCGTGCCGCCGTTCTCGGTGCCGATGTTGAGCAGGCTCGTCTGATTGGTCACGGTGGTGGCGCCGTTCAGAAGAATGTTGCCGGCCATGTAATACTGCTGGGTGCCGGGGAAGCCGCCGTATTGCGGGTTGAGGAGGGTCGTGATGCCGTTGGCGGGGCCGCGCTTGTAGAAGTTGTTGACGAAGTTGACCTGGTGGGCGCCGCCGTCGGTGGTGCGTCCGCGCCAGTTGTAGACGACGTTGTTGAAGATATCGAGTTTGCCGGCGTAGTAGCCGGCGCCGTCGAGACCGCCGGCCAGGGACCAGTTGCGGCCCTCGTTGTGGGCGAGGAGATTGTGGTGGAAGGAGGCGATGTCGCCGCCGATGGAGGCGGCGTAGCCGTGACGGGTGCCGGCGCCGTAGTTTTGGTGTCCGGCGATGTTGAGGGCCTCGGAGAGGTTGTTGCGCTGGAAGGTGAGGTTTTTGCCGCCGCGGGTGCTGAGGCCCTCGTCGATGCCCCAGCCGGCGGAGACGTGGTCCATGATGCAGTGGTCGGCGCCGGCCATGCCGGTGGCGTTTTGCGTCTCGCCGGACTCCTTGCCGACGAGGAGGCGCAGGTAGCGGAAGATCACATCGCGCGAGCCGCTCATGGCGAGCTGCTGGCGTTTGATGGTGACGCCCTTGCCGGGGGCGGTCTGGCCGGCGATGGTGATGTAGGGGCGGGTGCCGCCGATGATGATGTCGGGCGACTGGAGGTCGATGAGGCCGGAGACGTCGAAGATGACGGTGCGGGGGCCGTAGTCGCCGGTGATGGCGTCGCGGAGACTGCCGGGGCCGGAGTCGTTGAGGTTGGTGACCTTGACGACGACGCCGCCGCGACCGCCGCGGGCGAAGCGGCCGTAGCCCTCGGCGCCGGGGAAGGCGAGGCGGCGCGGGCGGAACATCCAGACGTTGCCCTTGGTGGAACCGGTGGCGGTCACCTCGTCGACGCGCCAGTAGTAGGTGAGGTGGGGATTGATGCCGCCGGCGAGGTAGGAGTTGGCGGTCTGGTTGCCTCTGAACTCGGGCGAAGCGGGGGTGGCGTCGGCGACGGCGCTCTCGCTGGTGCCGAGATAGACGTCGTGCGAGGTGGCGCCGAGGACGGCGGTGCCCCAGGAGAGCGTGAGCGAGCCGGTGTCGGCGTTGGCGTGTTCGTCGGCGTGGGCGGGGACGGGGTTGTTGGCCTGCGCCTTGGCGTTGGGGACGTCGATCTCGAAGCCGTTTATGTGGACGTTCTTGCTGGTGTGCGCGCCGGAGGTGTCGGCCTTGACCAACACGACGACGTCCTGGCCGGCGACGGCGGTGACGGGGAAGTAGGCGGTGGTGGCGAGGTTGTTGTCGGTGACGCGAACGGAGACGGGGAGATTGTCGAAGACCTGGGTTTGCGGGTCGCCGACGAAGATATCGAGCGGGGCGACGTTGGGGGCGGCGGTGCCGTCCCAGCTGTTGAGGTAGAGGAGGAGGCTGTGGGAGCCGGGCGAGAGGCCGGCGATGCGCATCTCGATCTGGGCGCCGGCTTCGCCGCCGTCGACGAGGATGCCGTCGCCCGTGAGCTTGACGTTGTAGGCGGTGCTTTGGACGCCGTCTTTCCAGTAGCCGGTTTTCAGCGCGGTGCCATTGGGGCCGACGCGGGTGAAGGTGACGGTGACGCCGCCAAACGTGGCGGAGGTGGTGTTGCCGCCGGTGAACCAGTTTTGCACGGCGCCTCCCCAGTTGGTGAAGGCGGGATCGAGTCCTTCGGCGATGGGGCGGCCGCTGTTGCTGATATCGATTTTCAGGGGAGCCGCCCAAAGCGGGCATGAGGCGAGGAGGACGCAGGCCGCCGCGAGCAAAGCGGTCCTGCCCCGAGGGAAGGAGGGGATGCGAGTCATGGTCAGGGGAGGGGAGAACCAGGAACCAGGGGAAGGGTTCAGACTGAGAGGGCAGGACGATCCAACAACGGAGCGGGCGCGCGCATTGTTGCGCGGGAGGACGGGGTCGGAGGCGGGCGGCCGGGGCGGGCTC
>CBINJQ010000407.1:0-4068 GCA_966251015.1 uncultured Akkermansia sp.
AGGAAGCCGACCGGGGCGGCGGTGGAGCCGGAGGGCAGGAAGTTGCCGATGTTCGGCAGGACGAGGGGAAGGTTGGCGCGGCTGACGCCGAACCAGAGGGCGAGCTCGGCGAAATACTCGTCGACGGAAATCGTGGGGATGAGGCGCCCGCGGCTGTAGTTGACCGGATCGGTGTCGAGCGGCGAACCCAGCACGAGGTCGGGGTAAAAGCCGGCGGCGGCATCGGCTCCGGGAGCGGAGCGGCCGAACACGCGGCGGCCTTTCACGGCGCCGCCGACGACGAAGTGGTTGCCGGCCCAGGCGTGGTCGGTGCCGTTGCCGTTGGAGCTGAGGGTGCGGCCGAAGTCGGAGGCGGAGAAGAGCGTGACCTGATCGGCCACCCCGAGAAGTTCCAGGGTGTTGTAGAAGGCGGCGATGGCCTCGGAGACCAGCGGCAGCATGGCGGCCTGGTGCTGGAGGACCTCGTCGTGGTGGTCCCAGCCGCCGAATTCGACAAAGAAAGTCTGTCGTCTGTGGCCGAGCGTTTCGCGGCCCGCGATGGCGCGGGCCACCATTTGGAGCTGGGCGGCGAGCGGATTGGCGGCGGAGTCGGGGAAGTGGCTTCCGGACGGGAGCGGCACGGGCTCGCGGCCGCCGCCGTCGGCGACGCGGGTCGTGGCGTCACGAAAAAGCTGATACGCGCCGATGGCGTCGCGGGTGCGGGTGCGCATCGTGCGCTCGAGGAGGTTGGCGCTTTCGGCGGCGAGCTGGCTGTCGATGGCGAAGCCGATGGCGGAGTCCCTGCCTTCGTAGCCGGCGAGTTCCTGGACGCCGGCGGGGTAGACGGCGTATTCGGCGGTGTGTTCGCCGGACTGGAAGAAGTTGGTGCCGTTGAGCGAGATGTTCATCCCGATCCGCTCGTCCCGGTTGTAGGACGACTGGAGGATGTCGGCCATACGGCCGGCCCAGCCGTGGATCGAACGGCGGTCGGGCAGGGAGGTTTGCCACTGCTCGATCTGGTCGGCGTGGGAAAAGAGGCCGAGCGGCAGGTGCAGGCCGGCCTGGTAATCGGCGCGGGTGGTGGGCCGGACGAGCGTGCCGACGTTAGAAATGAAGGACGCGCGACCGTCCTCGAAGAGCCGATGCAGGCCGCGGAGGGGAGGGCCGAGATTGGCGCCGCCGCCGTCCCTGGGTTGAAAATCGCGCAAGCCGGAGTGAAGGCCGAGGGGCGTCGCGGTGTAGTTGAGCGGGTTTAGAGGGAGGATGGATCCGGCGTCGAGCGCAAGGCCGCCGCGCGAGGCGGCGTAGTTGAGGTAGGCGGCGCCTGCGCGAGGGACTAGGACGTTGAAGCTGTCCATGCCGCCGGAGAAGAAGACGCAGACGAGGGCTCGGTAGTCTCCGACGGGCGGGAGCGTTTGAGCGGAGGCGGTGCTGACGAGGCGAAGGTTCAGCAGGGTGCTGAGGACGCCGGCGGTGCCGAGGGTGGCGCAGGGAAGCTGCCCGAGAAACTGGCGACGAGATAATGGCTTCGACATGCGTCGAGCCAAGGCGCGCACGAGGACGCTGGCGACGGCGGGGCGGACGGGGCGCGCCCGCATGTGGGAGCGGGGGCTTTACCTTGGGAAATTTGCGGGCGGGGAGGGGAATGGGGAAACGCGGACGTGAAGGACGGAGCGATTGTTGTCCCGCAGAGAGGCGGGGCGCGACCGCTGGGCGCGCCGCGTCGGAGGGGCGTGTGCTCGTAGGAACACGCGGCGGGCCCAGCGGTCCCGCCCTACCTATCGGAGGACGGCGCCGTCGGCGCTCATCGCGACGAGGTAGTAGGCGAGGCGGGTGCGCTCGGCGCGCATGGCGTCGTCCATCGAGCCCCAGTTGTAGCGCTCGATGCAGTCTCGGATGGAGCTGAAGGTCGCGGGTGAAAGCCGGCCGGCGGCGAGGCGGGCGTCGAGGCGGCGAACGAGGGCGTCGGCGTCGTGCGCGACGGCCTTTTCCGGGGCGAGGTCGAGGCTGAGGGTGTTGCTCGCGCCCCATCCGGTGCCGTTGAGGTCGAAGGACCACCAGCGAAGTTGGTTTGGAAGGGAGATGGCGGTGGCGGTGTTGACGAGTTGGAGCTCGGGGCCGAAGAGACCGGCGCGGGCCATCTGGCCGGCGGGGCGATGATCGGGCAGGTAGAAGTTGAACACGGAGGGGGAGGAAAGCGGCTCCTGCAGGACGACGCGGCTGAGCGACGTGAAGTAGAACGGGAAGCCGCCGGCGGGGGTGTTTGCGCGGAAGTAACGAAGCATCTGCGCGGCGCGAACGAAGGGCTCCTGGAGGCGCCCGCGAGCCGGGTCCTCCAGGGTGGAGTAATCGCGGGCCTCGGGGTCGAGGAGGACGGCGCGCCAGGTGGCGAGGAGGTCGCCGCGGCGGCCGGTGCCGAGACCGGCGTGGCGGCCGGTGGAGAAGGCCTCCGCGACGCGACCGACGTAAGCGGGGGACGGATTGGAGGTGACGAGCTGCTGGATGAAGCGACGGGCGAGGAAGGGCGCGGTGTTGGGGTGGTTGAAGAGATTGTCGAGGGCGGCGTCGAGATCGACGAGGCCTTCGGATTCGGCGAGCGGGTTGTCGAAGCGGGCGGCGAGCAGGCCGCCGTTGGCCGCGCCGGGGTAGGCGAGCAGTTGTTTGGCGGCGAAGTCATGTTCGGAGTCGAAGAGCTTCATCGGTGCGAGGTAGTCGCCCCAGCCGGTGACGAAGAAGCTCGAGGCGGGGCTGACGGTAACGCCGCCGGTGGAGTCGTTGCGCTCGACGTTGCGCGCCCAGGAGAGGCCGGTGAAGACGCGGGCGAAGGCGGTGACCTCGGCGTTGCCGTAGGCGGGGATGGGGTTGCCGAAAGTGTCGAGGCGGCGGGTGCCGTCGGGGTTGAGCTGCCAGAGGCCGACGGTGAAGAGCTGGAGGATCTCGCGGGCGTAGTTTTCGTCCGGATACCGGCTGAGGGCGGGGTCGGCCTTGCGGTTTTTCAGGTGCGAGAGGTAGACGCCCATGCACGGGTGCAGGGTGACGGCGCGGAGGAGGTCGCGGTAGTTGCCGAAGGCGTGGACGAGGAGGGTGTCCCAATAGTCGGCCATGCCCTCGGTGTGGTGTTGGAGGTCGGCCTGTTTGTCCGAGACGACGAGGATCTGGGAGAGGGCGTAAGCGGCGCGTTGACGGAGCGCGGAGGGCGCGCCGGACTCCGCTGCGGGCGCCAGGGGATCGCGGCGGCCCATGATGGCGTGCCAGATGCCGACCTGTTTTTCGTAGGCCTCGATGAGGGAGGGATTCGGGTAGAGGGGCGTTTGGGCGCGATAGTCGGGGCTGCCGGGCGTGGTCTTGTTTTGGCGATGGACCCAGGGGCTTATGCGGCCGGGGTTGGGGAGGGCGGCCTCGTCGGAGATCCAGTTGGCGAAACCGCGGTTCATGACGGCGGAGAGGGAGGCCTCGTCGGCGCCGAAAGTGGCCTGTTGGAGGAAGCGCGAGGCCTCGGGGACGGTGGGCGCGCTGGTGGCGGTGGAGTTGGCGATGGAGAGGGCGACGCTGGCGGGGCCGACGAGCGTGGCGCCGACTGGGGTGAGCGTGACGGTGATTGTCTCGGTGGGCTCGCCATCGAGCGAGTCGGCGAGCGGGGTGAACGTGTAGTATTTTTCGCGCTCGTTGGGCGCGAAGGTCACGAGAGTGGCGTTGGCGGAAAACGGGGAGGCGTAGTCGGCGCCCCGGGTGGCGGTGCCGCCGAGACCGACGGTGAGGCTGAGCGGGCGGAAGCCTTGGCGGCGGCGAATGGCGACGGTCATGGAGCGAGGCCAGGCTTCGGACGACTCGGTGGCCATGGCGCTGATGGAGACCTGGTCGGACTGGCCGAGCCGTTCGGCGAGGCGCTCGAGATCGGTGCCGGGTTCGCGGCGGGTGTAGGCGGAGTCGGGATCATAGCCGATGGCGAGCTCCTCCCAGTCGCTCAGGCCGTCGGCGTCGGTGTCGACGTCGTCGATCACGGCGCGGAAAAACGCGGCCGATGAACCTTCGAGCGAGGAGTCCGCGGTGAGCGCGCCGCCGGTGCCTTGATGGGTGGAGAACGCGGTC
>CBINJQ010000408.1:0-4035 GCA_966251015.1 uncultured Akkermansia sp.
GTGACGGAAAACCGCCAGCATCGGGCGCCGCGCCGCGCCGACGCCATCCAAAAACAAAATGGCCGGCCTCCCGAAAGGGATGGCCGGCCAACTCGCCGCGAAGAAGGCGGGAACCGATTTTAGAGCTGGGTGATGTCCAGCTTCTTGAGCAGCTGCTTGAGAATCTTGCCGGACTTGAACTTCACGACCGCGCGCTCGGGGATCACGACCTCGGCGTCGGGCTTGTTCGGATTGCGACCGATGCGCGACTTGCGCCGCTGGACCTCGAGCACGCCGAAATTACGCAACTCCACATTACGCCCCTCGGACAGGGCTCGCATGATGATATCAAGCGTCATCTGCACGGTGCTGACGATTTCCTTCTGCGGAAACCCCGTCTTCTCATAGATTTCGAGAACGATTTCGCGTTTGGTAAGATTAGCGGGCATGGGAGTAAGAGTTTTAAGGGTGATCTTGGAATTTGCTCGTGCGAGTAAGTTACTCTCGCACCCAAGATTGCGTCAAATGCGGCAAGCAGGTGCCGTTCGTAAACAAGTGTTTTCCGTTCTCACGTGCGCCTCTTGCCCAAGCACTTAGGTGACATTCTACGCATATTCACCTAAGATCCCCACCCTACGCGCTTTGCTACGCTGTTCGCACGGGAGGAAGGCTGGGGTTGCACGAAAACCGCCGCCATCTAGCTTCAACCGCTTTCGCATGCCCGATCCGCTCGCCGTCAACACGATGTTCGCCCGCATTGCCCGCCGATACGACGCGGCCAATCGATTGCTGAGCGGGGGCGTCGATCAACGGTGGCGCAAGCGTCTGGTTCACGCCGTGCGCGGCCCGGCGCCTCGCGACGTCCTCGACCTCGCCACCGGAAGCGGCGACGTCGCGTTTGCACTGGCTCGCGCATTGGGGCGCGAAGCCAAGATCACAGGCATGGATTTCTGCCAGCCTATGCTCGACCAGGCCGTCGCCAAACAAGCCGAGCTCCCGGGCCCCGAAAAAAACATCGTCTTCCGGCAAGGCGACGGACTCGACCTTCCCTGCCCGGACAAAAGTTTCGACGCCGTCACCGTTTCGTTCGGATTGCGCAACATGGCCGACCGCCACCGCGCCCTCTCCGAAATGCGCCGCGTGCTTCGTCCCGGAGGCCGCGTGCATGTGCTCGAGTTTTCCCAGCCCTACCGCTGGTTTCGGCCGCTCTACTATTTCTACACGAAGAAAATCCTTCCGGCCATCGCGGGAAAAGTCACCGGCGACCGAGCGGCCTACGATTATCTCAACGCCTCGATCGAGGCCTACCCGGACCACGCGGCGATGAGCGAGGAGCTCGCGCGCGCGGGTTTCACCGAGATCAGCGCCACGCGCATGACGCTCGGCATCGTCGCGCTGCATATCGGACGGGCGCCGTGATCTTGCGACGCCCGCATGCGTCCGGGCGCCACGTCGCGCTCTCCCCGCAGGTTCCCTGCTTCCGGCCTAGCTGAAAGATTTCCCGCAACCGCAGGTGCTCTGAGCATTTGGATTCTTGATTTCGAATCCCTTGCCCTGAAGCCCGTCGTCAAAATCGACGAGAGAGCCGCCCAGATAGGCCGCGCTGGTCGGATCGAGAACCATGGGCACGCCCTCGCTCTCGCAACGCTGGTCGTCGCCTTTCGCCTCGTCGAACGACATGCCGTATTGGAATCCGGAACAACCGCCCGACTCAACCAAGAGCCGTAAAGCCTTATCCTCGGCCCCGAGCTCCTTCTGCATCTGGCGGATTTGCCGGGCTGCGCGTGGTGTCAAAGTAATCATGCGTCACCCTCCCCCGCCAAGAGCCCCTGTCAACTTCCGCCCATGGCCACCGGCCTTCCGCCAACCTCCGGCGACATGCTGAAGCAATTTCCGTGCTAGCCAAGATTTCCCCTCTTGCCAGCAATCACCCTCATGCTTTCCTCGCGCCACCGTGGCCGCGCTCAAACACATCTTCAACGAAATCCACTATGAGATGGTCCGCAAAATCGCCGACGGCGGCATGGGCATGGTGTTCGAGGCCTGCCAGCGCGGAGCCGGACAATTTCGCAAAACCGTGGCGGTTAAGCTGATCCGCGAAGAATATTCCACGATCCCCGAGTTCCAGAACAATTTCATCGGCGAGGCCCGGCTGGTCGCGGACTTGGTGCACACAAACATCGTCCAAACCTATCATCTGGGCATGATCGGCGGGCAGTATTTCATGGTGATGGAATACGTGAACGGCGTGAATCTCGAGCAGCTGCTCGAACGCCACACCACCCTTGGAAAAGCCATCCCGGTGGACCTTGCCGCCTTCATCGTGTCCCGCATCGCCCGAGGTCTCTCCTACGCGCACAACAAGCGTGACCGGGAAGGCCGGCTTCTGGGCATCGTCCATCGCGACATCGGTCCGAAAAACATCATGATCGCCTACGAGGGCGACGTGAAGCTCACCGACTTCGGCATCGCGAAGGCATTGGACCTCATGTATAACGAGGAGGGCCAGGTGATCGCCGGCAAAGACGAGTATCTTTCCCCGGAGCAGGCCAGCTACGCGGTCACCGACGCACGCGCCGACATCTTCCCTCTCGGCATAGTTCTGACCGAACTTCTCCTGGGCAAAAACATCTTCCGCAGCGCCGACCGGCTCGAGTCCCGCCGCAACATCCTGTCCCTTCCGATTCCGCGCTTTTCCACCCTGCGTCCCGACATCGACCCCAAGCTCGAGACCATTATCCAGAAGGCCCTCACCCGCGACCGCGAGCAGCGCTACCAGTCGGCCACCGAAATTCTCACCGCGCTCGAGCTCTACCTCTATGGCGACGGTTACGGCCCCACCAACGAGAAACTCGGCGCCTATCTCCGCGAACTGATGGGCGCCGGCTAAAGTCTTCGCGCGCCTCGCCCCATGCGCGCCCACCGTCCGTCCGCTTCCGCAACGACGACCACGAACACGCATGTGCGCCGGGTTTAATCAGGACCTCCGCCAACGTCAGAGCCAGTCCCTGGTTCTCGCACCCCAGCTCCGCCAATCCTTGAAGATCCTTCAGGTGGCCGCGCTGGATCTGCGTTCCGTCATCCAGGAGGAACTCGAAAGCAACCCGACCCTCGAGGACGTCTCCAACGACACCGACAGCCTCGACGCCCAGTCCGAGCCCGTCGCCGACAACCCCGTCGACGCCGACGACGGCTCCGACGCCTCCCCGCCCCCGGCGGACGACGCTCCCTCCGACGCGCCCGAATCCCTTGATTTCTCCAAGGAGTTCGAGGTCCTCTCCAAGCTCGGCGACGATTGGCGCGAGAACCTCTACGACCAGGGCGGCTCCCAGCCCTACACCTCGGAGGACGCCGAACGACGCCAGCACTTCTTCGATTCCCTCGTCACCGAAACCTCGCTCCAGGAGCACCTCGTCCGGCAAGCCGACCTGCTCGACCTCATCCCGGAGGTTCACGCCGCGCTCCGGCATCTCATCGGCGGCCTCGACGAAAGAGGCTTTCTCACGCAGACGCCCTCCGAAGCCGCCCTCCAGGCCGGCCTGCCGCTGGACGCCGCGCAGGAGGCGGCCAAGATCCTCAAGACCTTCGAACCCGCCGGCATCGGCGCCGCCAATCTCGGGGAATGCCTCCTGCTTCAGCTTCAGGCGTCCGGCAAGGGCGACACCCTCGCCGCGCGCATCGTCCGCGACCACTTCGAGCTCCTTACCCGGCGCCGCATCCCCGAGATCGCCCGCAAAAGCGGTGTCCACGTGGACGACGTGCAGGAGGCCATCGAGGACATCGGCCGCCTCGATCCCGCGCCCGGCCGCCGTTTCGCCGACGACAACAACCGCGTCGTGATCCCCGACGTCGCCGTCGAAAAGGACGGCGAGGAATGGAAGATCCACCTCAACAACGACTACATCCCGCGTCTCCGGATTTCGAATACCTACAAGGACATGATCGCCCGCGGCGCCCTGACCAAGCAGGAGCGCGACTACCTCCGCGAGCGCATGCGCTCCGGCAAGTTCATCATCAACTCCATCGAGCAGCGCCAGCAGACCATCGAGCGCATCA
>CBINJQ010000409.1:0-4006 GCA_966251015.1 uncultured Akkermansia sp.
GGCACGCCCGACAATCTGGAAAGCGCCGCCGACGCCGCGACGGCATCCCCAACCTGCTCGAATACGCGACCGGCAGCAGCCCGACCGAGAACAACCCGCCCAACTTGGAGCCACGCCGCTACCGATCGCCATCTCTCACTCACTTTCCCATGGTTGAAGGATGCGGCCGACATCACTTATCGGGTCGTAGCCGGAGACCGGATCGGCGAAATGACCGCGATCTGGACCGGCACGCCCGGCGACTACCCCGGCGGCTCCGCCGCGAGCATGATGACCACCGTGACCGACCCCCAGGCGTTCGCCTCCCGGCCCTCGCGGTTCATTTGTTTGAAAGTGACCGCTGATTGACGGGGCCGGGGGAAGGCTTGAATCACTGTCGTCGAGACGGCTTGGCGAATTTCCTACGCGCGGCTGCGGCGGCGAGAGGCGCCAACCACGAGGGACCCCAGACCTGCGAGCAGCGCGAAGGACGCGGGCTCGGGGACGGCGGACACGACCTCGACCTGGAAGTTGTCGAAGGCGTGGATCTCAAAGCCGCCGCTGTAGCCCATGAGGGTGATGTAGTTGTCGGTGAAGCCTCCGGTCCGCGTGAAGGTCGCCACGACGGAGTTGTCGGCGAACACCTCGATCTCGGCGTCGCCGGAACCGTCGAAGGCGTTGCCGTCGCCGAGGCCGTGGATGCGCAGCTCGATCGAGTGCGTCGTCGGCGTGGCCGGGGTCGCGGAATAGGAGCCGCTGCCGATGCCGGCGCCGCCGCTGAAGGCCTGATAGCCGCCGTTGTCGCGGAACAGAACGCCGAAATTCACCGCCGAGTTGAGGATGCCTTGTCCGCGACCGCCCGAGCCCGACGCGCCGAAGTTGGAGCGGTCGGAGGAGCCGATCGTGATCGCGCCCCAGTCGTCGCCGGTGCCGGCGGCGCCGGTGACCGGATCGAGGTCGAAGCGGACGGAGAGGTAGCCGCCGACACCCGGATTGGCGGTGAAATTGTGGTCGGGGGAGGCGACGCCCAGCTGATCGCCATCGCCCGCCGAACCGGCGCCGACGAGCCAGAGTTTTCCGGGGCCGCCGGCGTTGCCGACCTGGGTCTGGTAGCCGCCGAAGCTCTCATTTCCGACCGAGCCCGAGATGTTGGCGAAGAGATCGCCCGCGCCTTGGCGCCACTGGATCGGGCCGAGCGTGCCGGATTGGCGGCCGCCCGCGTATTCGAAGTTGATGTCGTTGCTTTGGCCGGAGGTGGCGAAGCTGTCGGAGAAGAGGATCTGGGCGGAGCCGAGGGAGGCGCCCGCCAAGGAGGAAATGGCGAGGACGGCGAGGGAGCGGGGCAGGGTCATGGTGGATGTGGGTTGAAGGGATCGCCCGCATGCGCGGGCGCGGGAAAAAGTATCCGTTATTTCGCTACAGAACAATACGCCCGAAAGGGTGCATGCGGGGGCAGATGCCGGCCGCGTAACGATCTTGGGCTTTGGTTCGAAGCGGGCGGGCGCGTCCCTGCGCCCGCCGTCCGGTGCGCACCGCCCCGATGAACGGTGGGCGAAGTGACCCGCCCATCTACCAAAAGAACCAAAGCCCCTCGCAAGGGGTATTAGCGGACGGCGACCTTGAGCCGGAGGAAAAGCCGGGCGCTGTCGGCCAGCGGGCGGGTGAAGCGGACGTGTTGCACCGCGCCGTCGTCGGAAAGGAGCTCCTGGCTTCCCGCCGCCTCGCTCCAGCCGGAGACGAGGTCGGCGCTTTCCTCGACGAGGAAATCGAGATCGGTGGCCTCGGAGGCGCGTCGGTAAACGAGGCTCAGAAACGGCGCGGACTCGTCGAGGCCGGGCGCCAATCCCGCCTCCGCGAGGGAGGGATCTCCGCCGAAGGCGCGCTCGAGGAGATTGTTGAACGTGTCGCCGTCGGGGTCGGCGGTGTCGGCGGCGGCGCCGCCGTCGGCGAAGGTGCCGAAGTGGTCCTGCCTCCACGCCTGGGCCGGTGTGAGCGGGCCGGGGCCGAAGCGGACTTTGTCGATGAACACGGTGTTGTCCCCGCCGCGGAGATTGGTCCCGACAAAGGCCAGCGTGTGCGTGGCGGCGATGGCGGTGAAGGTGGCGGAGTAGTCGACGTAGCCAGTGGCGGACTGGGGCGGGCCGAAGCTCGCGACGACGGCGCCGTCGACCGCGAGGTTCCAGGTCTGGCCGGCGAGGTTCCAGCTCGCGCCTGTCGCGCGCTGGGCGGCGGCGAAGGTCACGGTGTATTTCACGCCGGGCGCGAGACCGGAGAAGGTCTGCGAGATCGAGCCCGTGCCCTGAAGGAACGCGACCTGCGCGCCTTGCGGAGCGGCGGAGTTGGCGGAGGTGAAGAGGCTGCCGTTGGTGGCGACGCCGGATTGGCCGACGAAGGCCCAGGAGCCGCCGGCGGGGTTGTATTGGAAGGTCGCGGTGACCGGGGTCTCGAAGCCGGGGTTGAGCGCGAGGCCGGGTTGACCGACGGCCTCGGGGCTGTCGGCGCTCGCGGTGGCGGCGTTGCGGGCCGAGACGACGTAGTAGTAGGGCGCGCCGTGGACCACGCCGGTGTCGGCGTGGCTCGTGGCGGCGAGGCCGCTCGCGATCACGGCGTAGGGTCCGCCAGGCTGGCGGGATCGTTTCAGGTCGTAGCTCGTCGCGCCGGGGACGGCGGCCCAGCTCAGCAGGACTTGCCCGACGCCGGGTTCGGCGACGAGCGACGCGGGCGCGGCGAGTTCGAGCGTGGAGGTGAAGACGTAGCTCCCCGCGCCGATCTCGTAGAGCGCGGCGCCGTTTTCGCGTCCGAGATGGGCGACGCCGGGCGCGGTCTCGGCGTCGACGCCGCCCTCGGTGACGGGCGTGCCGGCCTTGGAGGGTATGTGGACGATGGCGGTGGTGTTGGCCGGCACGTCCACGCGGACGGTGGCGACGCCCTCGGCGAGGGTCCATTCGGTGGCGAGGCGGCCGCGGGGCGTGAGTTGTTCGCAGCGGGCCTCGGCGAGGCCGCCGTGGCCGACGAGCGGGGCGATGCGCGCGCGCCGGTAGCCGGGCGAGAGGGTCTGGATGCCGCCGAGTTTTTGGAACATCCAATCGCCGACGGCGCCGTAGGCGTAGTGGTTGAATGAATTCATGTCGACGGGACCGAACTCGAGGTTGGGCTGGATGGAGTTCCACCGCTCCCACATGGTCGTCGCTCCGATGGAGATGGGGAAACCCCACGACGGATAGGTCTCGTTGAGGAGAAGGCGCATCGCGAGGTCCTCGCGTCCGATCTTGGAGAGGGCGGGCAGGAGCCAGGGCGTGCCGAGGAAGCCGGTGCGGAGGTGATTGTTGTCGGCGGCGAGCTTGGCGACAAACCTGGTCGCGGTCTGGGCGCGTTGCGCCGGGTCGGTGATCATGTCCATGCCGAGCGCGAGGGCGTAGGCGGTCTGGGTGCCGGTGTAGATGGTGCCGTCGGCGGCGCGGTAGGCGTTGACGAAGGCCTGCCGGATTTGCGGCACGAGCGCGGTCCACTCGGCGGCGGGCACGGTGTCGCCGAGGGCGGCGGCCATCTCGGCCATCATGCGGGTGTTCTCGGCGAAGTAGGCGGTTCCGATGACCTTGTGCTCCTCGAGGCGGTTGACGGTTTCGAGGCTGAGCCAGTCGCCGGAGAACCAGTTGCTGCGGCCCTGTTCGAGCAGGTCGCCGTCGGCGGTGGCGCTGGCGCGGACGAAGGCGTGGAAGGACTTCATCGCGGCCCAGTTGGCGCGCACGATCTGGAGGTCGCCGGTCGCCTGCCAGACGGAGTAGGGCACGGTGATGGCGGCGTCGGGCCAGCCAACGCCGGTGGAGTCGAACTCGTTGCGCGGCTGGGGAACGATGGCGGGGAGGTTTCCGTTGGCTTTTTGCGCGTCGCGCACGTCGGTCATCCACTTGGAGAGGAAGGCGCGGGTGTCGGCGAAGCGCGCGGCGGCGGGGGCGAAGACGTTGATGTCGCCGGTCCAGCCGAGCCGCTCGTCGCGCGCCGGGGTGTCGGTGGGGATGGAGAGGAA
>CBINJQ010000410.1:0-4003 GCA_966251015.1 uncultured Akkermansia sp.
TCCTTGACGACACGGCCGGCGCCGGTGATCGCCGCGGCGAAGGTGATGTCGTCGGTGTGGTTGAAGCGCAGGGTGGCGGAGGTGGCGTTGAGCGGGCTCTCGGAGGCGGTGTCGACGAGCAAAACCTCGGCGGCGTTGAGCGCGCCGGAGAGGCCTCCGACACCGATATTGACGAGGCCGTTGGTGTGGATCTCGACGAGGCCGGTCCCGCCGCCGACGGTGACGGACGCGCCGTCTTCGATGGTGAGGGTGCCGCTGTTGTAGAAATCGTCGTCGGCGTAGCCGCCGATTTTGAACGCGTCCGAGACGTTCCACTGGGAGCCGCCTCCCGTGACGAGCACGGTGCCGACGGTCTCGCCGGCGCCGCCGGCGTTGCCGTTGGCGAGGTCGGCGTTGACGGTGTTGACCACGCCGCCGTCGGCGATGGTGAGGTCGCCCGTTCCGAAGACGCCGACGGTGAGGTGGCCGGTGTTCCAAACCGAGCCCGCGCCGGTGACGGTGGCGGTGCCGGTGGAGCCGGCGGCGTAGCCAAGCTGGGATGTGCCGTGGGCGAAGCCTTGCGGGTTCTCGGGGTCGTCGAGCTCCGGAGGGATCACGACGCTTTGCACCGTGACGACGCCACCGCTGTCGATGGTGAGCGAGTTTTCGCTTCCGATGCCGTCATCGTCGTAGTCGCCGATGGTGAAGCGACCGGGAGCGGAGTCGACGCCGACGATGTTCGGGTCCCGGCCGCTGATCGTCAGCATGCCGCCCGCCTGGACCGAGATGGCGGACGCGGCGCCGGACAGGTTGACTCCCTCGGCGCTGGTCCAGGCGGCTCCCGTGCCGGTGACGGTGAAGGTGCTGCCGGCGTTGATGGAGACAAACGAACTCGAGCCGGAGCCGCCCGTGTCCGCGGTAAAGGCGGCGGGTGCGCAACCGCAGCCAACGGTGAGGCCGCCGGCCAGGGTGAGCGTGCCGCCGGCATTGATCGAGACCGTTCCCGAGGTGTTGTTGCCGCCGATCTGAAGGCTGTCGGCCACGGCGCCGTCGATGACGGAAACGACGCCGTCGTTCTCGATGATGGCGGCGTCCGCCGAGGTGGGCGCGCCGGTCTGGTCCCAGTTGCCGTCGGTGCTCCAGTCGTTGTCCACGCCGCCGGTCCAGTTGAAGGTGGTCTGCGCGATGAGCGGGGCGGGGAGCATCGCGACGAGCGCGAGCAAGCGAAGCGCGGCGGGGGAGGGCGCCATGGCGCGCGCGGCGGGAGTGCGGGAGGAAGCGAAGGAGGTCATGCGAAGCGGTAATGCGGACTATAAGGCCTAGGACGAACGGGGTTCCACCTAGGGGGCTTTTGCCGGGGCCGGGAAGTTTGGCGATTCTCGTGACGGTGTTTTTACAGGTATATGCAACGTGTAAACGCACTCTGGACGCGGCTTCCAGGACGGCGTCCTAGCTGCCTGCCTGGCGAATTCTATTTTGGTAATATGTGCCGGGGCGTGTTCCCGGCGCATATTGCCAAAGTAGAGCTTGGTCCGACAGGCTCCCAGCGCCGATCAAGGCCGATCAAGTCACGAGCCCCGGTGGCCTCGTGTTATCGATTTTCCGCGGTCAGTAGGGCTTCTCGTAGGTCTTGCCCTGCGCGTCGGTGAACACGAGCAGGCCGGGACGAATCGCGCTGAGGCGCAGGCCGAGTTCCGGCGAGACGACGTCGTTCAGGCGCCACACGCGCTCGTTCATGAGCACGCGCGCCTCGCGGTCCAGGCCGCGCACTCCGGTCAGCCGAAGATGGGTCAGGAACTCGTAGGTCTTGGCCTCGCGTTCCGCGGGAGTCAGCACGGCGGCCACGGGGACCACGGGCGTGGACGGGGCGGGGGAACTTGCGACGGCCGACGAGGGGGCGACGGTCGCCGCGGGCGGCTGGCTGATCGCGGGCGCGGAGCTCGTCGGCGTGGACACCGCCGGGCTCGGCGCGGGAACGGCGGCGGGCTTCGCCGCGGAGCCCGACGTCGCGAGAGGCGCGGCGGAGGGCGCGGCGGGCGGAGGCACCTCGGCGGGTTTGATAACGGGTATCGTCGGGAGCACGACCATGGGCGCGGCGGAGGACTGCTCGGCGACGACCGCGGGCTGGGGCGGCGCGGGGGGAGTGGCGGGCGCGGCCGCCGGGACCGGGGACGGCGTGACCGCGGCGATTTTGGCCGGGGCGGACTGGGTCGCGGCGGGGGACGAGCCGGAGCCGTAGTGCAACACCAGCCAGGCCGCGGTGGCGCCGAGCGCGACCAAGCCGAAGCCAAACCAAAGAGGCGCGAGGGACCGCTTGTGCGAGGCGGCGCGCACATGGGTGGTCACGGCGGCGGCGGCGACACCGCTGGGCGCAGAGGAAAGCGGCGCGGCGTCGAGACTGCGCTGACGCTGGGCTTTTTTGAGGGCTTCGTTGATCAGGCTCATGACACGGAAGTGGGAAGGGGGGCTGCGTTTCGGGCGGGGGCGCGTGGCGCGGCGCTCGTCAGTCGGTGAGATTTTTGAGGTCCTTGATGGCCCGGCGCACGTCCCGCCAGGAGACCTCGTCGGATTCGCGAATGAAAGCCGCCAGGAGCGCTTTGTCGCAGAGATTATTCACGACGCGGGGGATTCCGCGGCTGTATCGGTGGATCGCGCGCAAGGCCCACGGCGTGAAGCCCGGCCGCCCTTGGCTGCCCGAGCGAGTGAGCCGGTGCTGGACGTAGTGCGTGAGTTCCCCGCGGCTGAGCGCCTTCAGCTCGTAATGGACGAGCACGCGTTGCCGCAGTTGGCGCAGCTCGGGCCGTGCGAGGATGTCCTTCAGCTCGGGCTGGCCCATGAGCACGATTTGGAGCAGCTTGTGTTTGTCGGTCTCGAGATTGGAGAGGAGCCGGATTTGTTCCAAGACACCGAAGGAGAGATTTTGGGCCTCGTCGATGAGGAGGAGGATGTCGCGGCCGTTGGCGATGCGTTGCAGCAGCACGCGATTGAGCTGACCGAGCAAATCGGGTTGCTCGTGGTGCATCGGCGTCTCGCCCAGTTCCGTGAGGATGGCGCGCAGCATCTGCGCCTCGTTGACCGCAGGATTCAGGATGAGCGCGATATCGAAACGCCCGTCCTGCTCGACGTCGTTGAGAAACTGCCGGCAGAGCGTGGTTTTTCCGCACCCGACTTCTCCGATCAGCACGATGAAACCCTTCTTCTCGAAGACCCCGTATTTGAGGTGTTGAAGGGCCTCCTGGTGCGTGGGGCTCAGGTAGAGGAACTTGGGGTCCGGCGTGATGTGAAAGGGGAGTTCCGTCAGCCCGTAGTAGCTCTGATACATCGCGCCAAGGGCTAGCGGGGGCACCGGTGGCATGGCACGCCAAATCCTCGGGTGAAAAATCTCCGCGCGACGATTTACAGGAGGCGGAGCATTCGTCACACCGGTGGGCCTTCCTCTCCATGTCCGCCTGGCTCCATCGTTTCGTCCTCGCCGTCTGCGCCATCGCCTCGCTTGGCGTGATCGTGGGCCTCGCGGTGGTCTTGAGCCAGACCAAGGCCGAGTATGCGCGCCTGCGCGAGGTGGAGGCGCAGACTCGTCATCGTCTGGCCGAGGTCGAGACCCGGCTTGCCGAACAGGAACTGGTGCTGGAGCGACTCCGGACGGATCCCTCGTATGTGGAGATGGTTATCCGTCGGCGCCTGGGCTACGCCAAGCCGGACGAGTTCGTCTTCCGGTTCGACGAATAAACGAGGACCTCGCGGCTCGGAGCCCGGCGGCGGCGGACCGATCCCGCGTGACGCGCCACTTGACCTCCGGCGCGGGAGACCGGACGCTCCGCCTTTCTTTTCTTCGCCATGTCCCTCAACGCCTCGCCTCTGTCCGTCCTCGATCCCGAGATTTTCGCCGCGATCCGCGCCGAACGCGCCCGCCAGGAGAGCCATATCGAGCTCATCGCGTCCGAAAACTTCACCTATCCGGCCGTGATGGAGGCCCAGGGCAGCGTGCTCACCAACAAATACGCCGAAGGTTACCCGGCGAAGC
>CBINJQ010000411.1:0-3974 GCA_966251015.1 uncultured Akkermansia sp.
GCCCGCAGGCGCAGGGACGCCGGCGGAAAGGCGAAGGGCGCCGACGACGCGAGGCGGAGCTCGTCGCCGTCCACCTCCAGCGCGACGGCGCCGGGCTTGCGCGCGACCAGATCGAGCTCCGTCCGAACGCGGGCCGACAGGCGGCCGAGCGTCTCCGGCGGCCGGCCGGGCGCGAGGAGCGCCGCCATTTCGGCCAGCTCCACGGCGGGCAGGTCGGCGCTCACGGCGGCGGAGCGGTTGTCCCCCGCCACCACGAGCTCGATCACCGGCGCGAGTCCGAGCCCGGCTGCGGAACGGATCTCGGCTCGCGCGACCAGTTCGCCCCCCGGCCGCGGGCCGAGCACGAGGTCCACGTGTTCAAGATCCGGCGCGGCCGCTCCGGGAGGCAAAAGGCCGGCGGGCGCCGCGACGCGGACATCCCGGATCGATATCGCCACGGCCCGCGGATCGGCCGCCAACCAGGCGCGGGTGTTCGCCAGAATCGCGGGGAGATCCGGCGCCGTCTCCTCCCCGGCCCGTGTCTTTTCCCCGGGCGAATCGGCGCCCGGGACCGGGAGCGTCAACTCGAGCGCGGTCGCCTCGACGGTCCCGGCGACGCGGCCGTCGAGCAGCCCGGCCTTTCGCGCGAAAACGTCGAGGCGGGCGAGACGGGCGATCGGCCGGTCGCCCTCGTCCACCGCGAGGCCCCGCACCGCGAGCGTCGGGCCCGCGCCAAACGGCCGGAGCCTCAGCGTGGCGGATTCGACGCGCAGGCGCGGCGCCGGCAGATCGCGCCCATGGCGGTTGATCAACCAGCCGACCGGCAGCGGCGCGAAGGCGAGCAAGAGCAAGCCGCCCGCCGCGCAAAGGCCGAGGGCGGCGAGGATGCGGAGCCAGAGGCGGCGACGACCGGGTTTCACGTTCGCGGCGGCCCGGGGCGCGGGCGGGGAAGGCGCGTCCGCGCGCGGGCCGAAGGGACGGACCTACCAGCGCCAGGCGGAGGAGAGGCCGACGGAGTAGGACTTGAACTCGTCGTCGGTGTCGGTCTCGCCGATGTCGTAGTTGGCGCCGAGGGTGACGCTGAAGCGTTTCGTGGCCTTGAAGGCGACCGACGCCCCGAAGGTGTAGAAGTTTTCCACCGCCGCGTCCTCGAGGAAATCGGTGCGGACGACGAACACGTCGCCGAGGAGGCGCCGGGTGATCGGGGTCACGAAGCGCACGCCGTTTTTCGCGATGAGCTGGTCGATCTCCGCGTCGAAGCTGTAGCCGGAATAGGCGACCGGGATGCTGCGGAAAAGCGTGGCCTGGTTTATGAGGCAGACGATGAGGCGGCGGTTGACGCGATAGTCGATCGAGTTGACCAGGCCGGCGTTCCACAGGAGCGAGCCGGAGAGGGCGTCGGGCGACACGCGGACGTTGACGCCGCCGATGGGCGTGAGGCGCCAGTTCCAGCGGGCGGTCTTGTTCATCTGCAGAATGCGGATTGGCAGCGCAAAGGACTGGCTGACGCCGTAAACCGCCGTGCCCTCGATCTCGAGGTAGCTGGCGGAGACCGGGGCGACGAGGCGCACGCGGTCGCCGAGACCGACGTTGAGCCACGCGAAGCCGACCTCCGCGAACTGGCCCTCGTAGCTGACGCCGGCGACGTCGGCCTCGAAGCGTCCGCTGTTGAAACCGAGACCGAAGCCGCCGAGGCCGACGCCTTCCTCGGCCGCGAGGATCGCGCCCTCGCCGAAGTCGAATTCCCCGAGCGGCGTCATCCCGAAATTCTGGAAATCGACCCGCGTGGACGAGGCGGTGGTCGAGCTCGGGTTGCCGTCGGTCACCGAGACCGCGGACCGCTTCGCGACCTCCTTCAGGAAACGCGCGTAAAGGCCTTCGCCGTTGTCCTTTAGGAAGTCCTCCAGGTCGTCCTCGTTCGCGTAGTTGTAGCTCTCGCCGATGAGGTCGAAGTAGATGACGCCGCTTCCGTTGTTGTTCTGCTGAAACCGGATCGCGTCGGGGATGCCTTGGTAGCGCAGCGTGCCGTTGAAGTTGGTCCCTTCGAACGCGGCGAAACGACCCTCGGTGTTGACCAGTTTCTCCACGAGATCGAGGACGTTGGAGTCCCCGGCGTGGACCGTGTCGGTGCCGTTCGTGACAAAGACCTCGAACAAATCGGCGGCGGAGACGACGACGGGCAGGAACGCGGCAAGGATGCCGGTTGCGAGGAGGCGGGCGGGGCGGGATCGCGTATTCATGGCGTTGTTTTGGGCGTGGAAGATGCGAGCGTGAAAAGGGGCGGGGCCGGGGAGCGGGCTAGAACTCCACGCCGAGCGTCGTGAACAGGCGCTGGTCGACGCGCGACGGGCCGACGGGCCGGGCGCGGTCGAACTCGTATTCGTAGCGAAGATTCGCGCGGAGCCGCTCGGTGAGGCGCGCGCCGAGCGCGGCGTTGTTTCTCACGCGATAGGCGTCGGACTGCGCGGTGTCGTAGAGAAAACTGGCGCCCTGCGTGAGCGAGATCCGCTCCGTGATCGTCCACGAGAGGTCCTCGACGAAATCCACGTTGAAACGCGTGCCCTCCAGCAGCCCGGCGTCGGTCTCGCGGTAACGGAATCCCGCCCCGGGCCCCAGCGAGAGCCGGAAGCGCTTGTGCTGGAAAAGCAAATACTGCACCCCGAGGAGACCGGTGGTTTCGAGATCCAGGTCGCGCAGGTGGTCGTTGCGATAGCCGAGGTCGCCGCGAAACACCCAGCGCCTGGCGAGATCGTGCCGCATGGCGGCGAGCGCCTCGAGGCGGTCGGAGTTCTTTTCGTCCTCCTGCTCGCCGTAGATGTATTTCACGAGGGCGTTGTAACGATAGCGGTCCGACGCCTCGTAGGTCGCCTCGGCGCGGAGGTAGACGTCGCGCTTCGAGACGGTGGATTCCTGGAACGAATAACCGGCCTCGGCCGAGCGCCTCCACTTCCCCGCGGGCGCCGCCGCGGCGGGCGGGGCGGCCGGCGGCACCGGCGTCGGCTCCGGCGCGACAGGCGGCGGCGTCGCCGACACCCAGGCCGGCGGAGGCGGCGCCGCGTCGACGAGCGGCGGCGGCGTGCAGACGACCTCGGCGGCGGCGAAAGTCAGCTCGCCGGCCGCCTTCGAGCGCAACACCAGCTTCGCGCCGTCGGCGCGGACCAGCTCGCCGCGAAAAACCTCCCCGTCGACGGTGCGGATCTCGTGGATCAACGCGACCGGCTTGGCGTCCTCGGCGAGCGCCGAGCTTCCGGCAAGCCAGGCCATCAGGAAAAAACCGCGGCGCAAAATCGGGTTATTCACGGCGCCCCAAACGGAAGCATCTTATTAAAATGATGTAAACGAATAACCGCACCCGCCCGCTCGGCGATCAAGTCCACTACAAGGTCATCGACGCCCGCCACGTCGTCCTCCAGCACCGCGAACGCGTCTTCCTCGTCGGCGTCCGCGAGCCCCGCTACTTCGAATTCCCCCGCCTTCCCCAAAACCGAGCCCCGCCTCGGCTCCATCCTCGAGCCGGAAGTCCCCGCCAAATTACACCTTCACCGACAAGCTCTGGGCCAACCTCCAAGCCTACGCCAAGAAACACCAAGACGCCGGCAACGGTTTCGGCTTCGACCTTGTCACCGCCGCCGACACCACCCGCACCCTCGGCGCCCGCCATGACAAGGACGGCTCCGAGTTTCTTGTATCCCAAGGCCCGGGCGAAAATCCCCGCCGGCTCACGCCGGAGTTTGACCTGTCCCGCAACCGATACCGCGCTGCGTCCCCAAATCTCCGCCGCCACCAATGAACCCCACCGCCAAAGAAATCGCCGCTTTCTTTGACACGCTCGATGCCGATTGCGCGCAACACACGCCCCACGGCGAATGGACTTATTCCAACGGTGATCCCGTCTTCATCTGCACCCACAGCGCGCGCCGTGTCGCGGCCCGTTTCGGAGGTCTTGTCGTGGGGTTTGATCGCGAAATGAACCCCTTCGCCGCCATCGCCGACGA
>CBINJQ010000412.1:0-3971 GCA_966251015.1 uncultured Akkermansia sp.
ACCTCAACGTGTCGGATCAAAACATCACTTCCGTGTCCCGTGAAAAACGGGTGTTCAAGCCAACGGCTGAGTTCCAGCGCCAAGCTAACCTTGGCAGTATGGCTGCCTACAAGAAGCTCCATTCGGAATCTGTCAATGCTCCAGAAACTTTCTGGAAGCGCATGGCCAACGAGCACCTTGTTTGGCGTAAGCCGTTCAAGACGGTGCTCCAGTGGAAGGCGCCGAACGCGAAATGGTTCGCGGGCGGCGCGCTAAACGTCTCGGAAAACTGCCTCGACCGCCATCTCGGCACCGTGCGCGAGAACAAGGCCGCGATCATATTCGAGGGCGAGCCGGGCGACGTCCGCACGATCACCTACAAGCAGCTGCATCTGCACGTCTGCCGCCTCGCGCACGTGTTCGAGAACCTCGGCGTCGGCAAGGGCGACCGCGTCGCGATCTACCTCCCGATGATCCCGGAGGCGGTTGTCGCCATGCTGGCCTGCGCCCGCGTGGGCGCGATCCACACGGTGATCTTCGGCGGCTTCTCGCCCGAGGCGGTGAAGGATCGCATCAACGACAGCCAGGCGAAGCTCGTCATCACCGCCGACGGCGGCTGGCGCCGCGGCAAGATCATCGAGCTCAAATCCGCCGTGGACAAGGCCCTCGCCGGAACGCCCTCCGTGCAAGTCTGCCTCGTCGTGAAGCGCACCGGCCAGGAGGTGCATATGCACGAGGGGCGCGACATCTGGTGGCACGACGCCTGGAAGGGCGGCCCCAATCAGCACAAGGCGAAGGCCTTCGATTCCGAGCACCCGCTCTTCATCCTCTACACCTCGGGCTCCACCGGAAAACCCAAGGGCGTGCTCCACACCTCCGCCGGCTACCTGCTCGGCGCGAAGTTGTCCTCCCACTACGTTTTCGACCTCAAGGAAAACGACCGCTACTTCTGCTCCGCCGACATCGGCTGGATCACGGGCCACAGCTACGTCGTCTACGGCCTGCTCTCCAACGGCTCCACGGTCTTCCTCTACGAGGGCGCTCCCAACCAGCCCGAGCCCGATCGTTTCTGGGAGATGATCGACCGCCACTGTATCACGATTTTGTATACGGCGCCGACCGCGATCCGCGCCTTCATGCGCTGGGGCGACAACTACGTGAAGAAGCACCGCCTCGATTCGCTGCGCCTGCTCGGCAGCGTCGGCGAGCCGATCAATCCCGAGGCCTGGATGTGGTATCACAAGATGATCGGCAAGGGCCGCTGCCCCATCGTCGACACCTGGTGGCAGACCGAGACCGGCGCGATCATGATCACGCCGCTCCCCGGCGTGACGCCGACCAAACCCGGCTCCGCCACGCTGCCTTTCTTCGGCGTGAAGCCGATGGTGGTCGACGAGAGCGGCAAGGAGGTCCCGCGCGACAGCGGCGGCAAGCTCGTCATCACCCAGCCCTGGCCCTCGATGCTGCGCACCCTCTGGAAAGACGCGCCGCGCTTCAAGCAGGCCTACTTCTCCGAGTTCCCGAAGCAGCCCGGCTGGTATTTCACCGGCGACGGCGCGCGCCAGGACAAGGACGGCTACTTCTGGATCGTCGGCCGCATCGACGACGTGCTCAACATCTCCGGGCACCGCATCGGCACCGCCGAGGTCGAAAGCGCGCTTGTTTCCCACCCCTCCGTCGCCGAGGCCGCCGCCGTGGGCAAGCCCGACGAGCTCAAGGGCCAGGCCCTCGTGGTCTTCGTTTCGCTCAAAAACGGCGTGACCGCCTCGGACGAACTCAAGGAGCAACTGCGCGCCTTCGTCGGCAAGGAGATCGGTTCCTTCGCCAAGCCCGACCAGATTCGCATCGCCGCCGCGCTGCCCAAGACCCGATCCGGCAAAATCATGCGCCGCATCCTCAAGCAGATCGCCGCCGGCGGCGAAGTGAAGGGCGACACCAGCACGCTGGAGGATTTTTCCGTCGTGGCCGCCTTGCAGGCCGAGGATTGAGCGTTTTGGAGGGCGTCGTCCTCGACGCCCGCGCCCGCGTGTTTGTGGCGTGGGCCGGGGACTTCAAGGATTCCGCGGGCGCCGGGAACCACGTCCCGCCAAATCGATTCACAGCTATAAGCGCCGCTCCCTTCGGTGGGGGCGGCGTTCTTATTTCCATGCCGGCCGCCTGCGCGGGACTGGAGCGGGCACACCGTTTGCGACACTACGCATCCTTTGCGTTTTTCACCGCATCCTCTGCCCAAACCTTCCAGCCATGTCCAAGCGTCAGCCCACCCAACAGGTCGATTGCGTCTTCGTCGGCGCCGGCGTGATGAGCGTCACGCTCGCCACCCTGCTCAAGGAGCTCCAGCCGGAGCTCACGATCGAGATCCTCGAGTCCCTCGAGGTCATCGCCGGGGAGAGCTCCAACCCCTGGAACAACGCCGGCACGGGCCACGCCGCGCTCTGCGAGCTGAACTACACGCCGGAGAAAGCCGACGGTTCGGTCGACGTTTCCAAGGCGATCCAGATCTACGAGATGTTCGAGCAGTCGAAGCAATTCTGGGCGCACCTCGTCGAGCGCCGCCGTCTGCCCGATCCGCGCGGCTTCATCAACGCCGTGCCGCACGTGAGCTTCGTGCGGGGAGCCGCCGACGTTTCCTACCTGCGCCGCCGGCATGACGCGCTCGCCGCGCATCCGTTCTTCCGCTCGATGGACTACACCGAGGACGCGGGACGGATCGCCGACTGGGCGCCGCTCGTCATGGACGGACGTCGCGCCGACGAGCCCGTCGCCGCCACGCGTTCCCTCGAGGGCACGGACGTCGATTTCGGCGCGCTGACGCAAGGCATGCTCGAATCCTTGAGCAAACAGCCCGGCGTGCGCGTGCGTCTCGGCGCCCGCGTGACGAACGTCCGCCGCAACTCGGCCGGTCGCTGGAAGCTCAAAGTCGAGACGCGCGACGGCGAGTTCAAGGTCGCCGCCAAGTTCGCCTTCCTTGGCGCGGGCGGAGGCGCGCTTCCGCTTCTCCAGAAATCCGACATCCCCGAGGGAAAGGGCTTTGGCGGCTTCCCGGTGAGCGGCCAGTGGCTGCGTTGCGACAACCCCGAGGTCGTCGCGCGCCATCACGCGAAGGTTTACGGCAAGGCCTCGGTCGGCGCGCCGCCGATGTCGGTGCCGCACCTGGACACGCGTTTCGTCGACGGCAAACGCTCGCTGCTTTTCGGACCCTACGCGGGCTTCTCGACGAAGTTTTTGAAGAACGGTTCGCTGCTCGATCTGCCGACCTCGATCAAGCCGAGCAACCTGGCGCCCATGCTCGCCGTGGCGCGCGACAACGTCGACCTGACCAAATATCTGATCGGCCAGGTGCTCCAGTCGGAGGAGGCGCGTTTCGCCGCTTTGAAGGAGTATTTCCCGGACGCGAAGCCCGAGGACTGGCGCCTCGAGATCGCCGGCCAGCGCGTGCAGATCATCAAGAAAGATCCGACGAAGGGCGGTTTGTTGCAATTCGGCACGGAGGTCGTCGCGGCGGCGGATGGCTCCATCGCCGCGTTGCTCGGCGCTTCGCCGGGCGCCTCGACCGCGGTGTCGATCATGCTCAACCTGCTCGCGAAGTGTTTTCCGGAGCAGATGAAGAGCGACGAGTGGCGGCAACGCCTGCGCGCGATGATCCCGAGCTACGGGCAGGCTCTGGCCAAGAACCCGGAGTTGTTGGCGAAAGTGCGCTCGCATTCGGAGCGGATGCTTAAGCTGGAACGTTCCGCGCTGGTCGAGGCGACGCGGTGAGGGTTTTCCTGTTCGCGCGATAAAAACGGCGGCCCTGTCCGGGCCGCCGTTTTTTGTATCGGGATATTTGCTACGCGAGGCGGCGAGGCGCTCGCGACGGCGCGACCGCCGGGCGCGCCGTGTCCGGGCCGTGATCGTCGCCCTCGAGAATTACGGCGGTTCCGCCCTCCGGAAACGGGCGCTGTCACCAGCGGCCGTGTTCGCCCTTGCGAAGCCCGAGGGCGAAGGCGCAG
>CBINJQ010000413.1:0-3904 GCA_966251015.1 uncultured Akkermansia sp.
CGGGGATTTTTCCTTTGGCGCGAATGGCGCAAGCCGAGGGAGGGCGACCCGCGCTGGCTCAAGCTGGAGCGGGAATTCGCCGTGGAGTGGTGCTTGGGTATGCGGGAGGACGAGGCGGGCGGCCCCGGCGAGGAGGCGATGCCGAGCGAAGCGGAGGTGGAGCGGGCCCTGACGCGGCCGGCCCTGCGGCAGGCGTTCGCGCGTTTTTCGGCGCGCCGGTCGGATGCCGATATCGCGACCGAGGCGGCGAGCCTGCTCGCGACGGCGCCGGGGGCGTTCCTGCTCGCGCTCATGTCGACCTCGCCGGTGGTGACTTGGACGGGCTTTGATCGCGGTCCCGCGCTGCTCGCCATCGCGGCGGGAACGGCCCTGCACTTTTCCGCGAATCTGATTCCGATGAACCGCGCCGCGCGTCGGGTGCTTGTGCGCCTGGTCTTGATGACGGCGGTGGTCGGCGCGGGCGTGGCGACGGCGAAGGCGCGTCATCCCTACCTGCTCGCGAGCGGGGCTACACACCGCCGGATGATCGCCGAGCGGGTGTGGAATCTCGGGCTGACGGTCGAGGCGGGGCGTTATGCGGGCGTGCTGCTGGCCTACGGGCGAGACCTCGAGGCGGCGCGTCGTTGGGAAGACGCGAAGATCGTGTATGAGCGCGCGCTGGCGCTCGACGCTTTCCGGACCGACGGCCACGAGGGCCTGGCTCGGGTGCTCGATGCGCTCGGGCAAACGGATGCGGCGGACGAATCACGGCTGGCCGCGCGTCGCGTGGAGCAGGGGACGACGGCTCGTGATGGAGACGCGGAGGCGATCGAGAAGGACGCGGCCTTGCCGGTTTTCGACTGGAGTCCGGCGCGGCGTTTGCGGATCTGTCTCGTTCCGGCGGGGGACGTGCCGGAGGCGTTGCTCGACGCGGCGGGAAGCCGGATGGGGCGGGTGTTGGAAGCGGAGGTCTTTCGCTGGCCCGGGGCGCTGCCCCTGCCCGCGCCGGACAGGCGGGCGGGGTTGCTGGGCGGCGATCAGTGGCGGCCGGAGGGCTTGTTCGGGCGCTTTCAGGAACGATTGATGGCCGAGGCCGCGGAAGGGCGGCACGTCTCGGGCGCGTGGCAGTTTATCCTGGTGACGAGCGGCGACCTTTTTTTGCCCGACGCCAACTTCGTTTTCGCCGCGTCCTTTCCGGTGCATGGCGTGGTGTCGTGCGCGCGTTTCGGCGATCCGACGGACGCGCGGTGCGCGGAGCGGGTCGCCAAGCAGCTGGTGTCGACGGCGATCAAGTGCTTTGGCGCGGGCCAGGCGAGGCAGGCCGACTGCGTGACCGCCTATGTGCGGTCCTTGCACGAGCATGACCGCAAGCCGTCGCGCCCCGCCGCGCCGACCCGGGCCGAATACCGGCGGCGAGTGGAGCTATGGGAGGGCGACCCCTCGCGCCCGCCGGAGCCGCCGCGGCAGTGAGCGGTAGCGGCCGCGGGGAACGGATTGATCGGGCGGGGATCGATCACTCCTTGGGATTTTCGGCGCGAAGAGTCTGGGCGTAGAGGACGACGGCGACCGCGATGACGAAGTTGAAACCGCCGACGACGGCGCGGACCGGGAGCGACAGCGAGGTGGCGAGAAAGAGGAGCCCGCAGCCGGCGAACACGGCGGCGGCGATGTGGCACATCAGGCGGGAACGGCGGAGATCGGCCTCGGTCATGCGGTCTTTCGGCTCTTGCGACATGCGGCGGACCGTGGGCGAGGCGAGCCGGCGGGACGAGCGCGGAGTTGCGAGGGAGGGAAGGGCGTCTTGGTCGCGGAGATTGCGCACGTCTAGAACTCGTCGCAGCGTGGGCCGAAGCAACCCGTGAGCCTTCGAACCATCCTTCTCTTTTTGGCTTCGTGCGCGACGAGTTGGGCGTGTTGGGTCGACATCCCGCTCCACGAGTTCATCCGCGAAAGCCCTGTGCTCGTCCGCGGAGAGATCGTTCAGGTGGACGAGGCCCCTCGTCAAAAACGTGCTTACGACACCGGATATATCGAGGTGGCCGAGGTTCTCAAAAACACGACCGGTCAAAGCATCAGGCGGGGCGACCGCATCGTGCTTTTGATGCCCGCACGGAACAACGAGATCGAGGTGTCGACCGATTTGCGCTACTCGGCGGGTGATAGCGGTTATTGGATTCTTCGCTCGGACGCGGGCGCCTTCAAAGCGGATTACCCGAAGGCTTTTCAGGAAAAGGAACGGAAGGCCGAAGTGCTTGAGGCGCTCGAGACGAGTCAGGGCGTGAAGTTCGAACTGAAATGAACATGACCGGTCGATGTAGCCTCACGGGGAAGATGCGGCGGTCCCAGCCTATGTCGGAAAGGCGCCATGCACTTCACCATGAGGCCTCGTTCCGTGCGTCGTAGTAAAACCCATGAGAGTGTTCTTTTTCGTGGTGGGATTGGTTTTCATCGTCGCAGGCATTACCAAGCCGGTGACCGATCATCCCCGGAAGACGAAGATGGTGGTTGGCTTGCCGCGCTACAAGGAGGGGCCGGCTCGATACGGATCGAGGGAAACCAGGGATGCCGTGATCAGTGAGAAACACGGTCTCATCCTGATCAAGACGCTGAGCATCGTCGGCGGGTTGGCGATGATTTGGATAAGCCGTTATCCGCCCCATCGGATTTCCACCGTCCCTGTTTGGCTCAGATTTCAGCGCCGCGTTCGCCGGAAGCGGAAGGTGAAACAGCCGGACCAGGCGTGAGAATCGCGGAACCACTCGGCGGAAAAGGCACCTCGCTCAAAGCATAGGCATCGGGTTGGCGGCTTATAGGTTTCGGATTCCTCGGAGGGCGGGCGGGTCCTGCGTCCGCTGCAATCACTCTCGATCCACGGGCGCAGAGACGAGCCCGTCCACCTTGGATGCAAAGTTTCGAGCCGGTGGTATCAAGGCCGGCCTCCGTCGGGCGCGCGGCTTGTCCGGGCTCGGCCTACAGCGCGCGGAAGCCGCGTTGGAAAAGCGCCCACTCGTCCGCGCTCGTCGTCCAGTCGGCGTAGATCGCGACGCCGCTCACTCGCGCGGCCTGTTGCGAGTTGAGACGGGGGAGGGCTGCGTTCACGCCGCGGAGGGCGCTTTCGAGGTTCTCCACGCGCGGGTCGTGGTAGCCTACGCCCGCGTCTTCGTAGGCGGGCACGCCGAGGAGGAGCTCGGAGTGGTTGGTCCAGGTCGCCACCTCCTCGGTCCAGGCCGAGACGAGCCGGGTGTAAATTTTCTCCAGGGGCACGGAGGTGTCATACATCATGGGCGCGAGCTGGTCGGCGCGCCGGTCGACTTCGCGGTAGTAGGCCTCGCCCCAATGGACCTCGGGATGCGGGTGCCAGCGGGTGGGCGGAGGGTAGGCGGCGACGGAGAGAATCTTGTCGTCGCCTAGGGCGCGCTTCAGCTCGTCGAGGAGCGCGAGGAAGGCGGCGTTGCCGTCGGGCATCGGCTCGATGTTGAGATGCAGCCCGGCGAGGCGCGGGTGGCGGCGGAGCAGGTCGGCGCAGTCCGCGACGAAAGCGGCGCGCCAGACCGGAGACTCGACCGGGCAGTGTTCGCCGCGCACGCCGCCGACCCAAGGCAGCACCCGCGTGTCGGGCAGCGTGTCGAGCAGCGCCTCGATCCGGGCCGAATCGTGCGCGGGGAGGCGGCCGAGCGGCGTGGCCGGGCAGAGGTGGGGGAAAACGTAGGCGATGCCGTTGTCCGCGCAGGTGGCGCGAAGGCGATCACGCGCGGACGGGGTGTCGTAGTCGGCGGGGTTGCGTTTGTTGCGGGCGAACCAGGCGGCGTCGCCCATCCAGCCATGGGCGAGCCAGAGGCCGTTGCGGGAGCGGTCGAATTTGCCGCCGGTGGAAGCGACGCCGGGAGTCCAGAGCGCGTAGGCGAGAAGCGGCAGGCCGAGGCAG
>CBINJQ010000414.1:0-3888 GCA_966251015.1 uncultured Akkermansia sp.
TCGCCACGCCGATGTCCGCGTTGAACATCTTCGCCGCGCCACGCGCCATCGCCACCGCCACGCGCTCCGAAACCGCGTTCACCTCGCGCGCGTGCGCCTCCTCCACGCCGAGCAGCCGGACCTTCGCCGCGATCTCATAGGCCGTCACCCCGCCCGCGAAATACCCCGACGCCCCGCTCAGCCGCCCGAGCTCCGCCTGCACTCGACCAACGGTCAGGCTCTCCGCCGCGGCCACCTTCACGCCAAGCGAGAGCAGGCGTGCGTGCAGCGCTCGCGCGTCGGCTTCCGTCCATTCGCCCGTCGCTTCGCGGTTCGGATTCATCCCGTCAGCTCAACCGCCCGCCGCTAGGGATCGAGCCGCAAAACCGCCCGGAAAAACAGCTTCCCGCCCGCGCCGGCCGCCCCGCTCTGCGGCGCCCAGCGCCGCTCCCCGCCGACTTGCGTCTCCGTCAGCGCCACCGCGCCGCCGGTCCAGTCCGCCAGATCGCTCGTCGCCTCGACTCCCAGGCTGGTGTGTTCGGCCCCCGAGCCAGACGGCGCGAGCGCGACGACGGCCGTCGGCACCCCGCCGATAAGCCGCGCCTGCAAAAGGCCGACCGAAACCGGCGCCGGCCCGTAGGCGAACTCGATGCCGTTCGCCACGCCGTCGCCATCCGCGTCGCTCGCGAAACCGCGTTCTCCCGCGCCCGCCGACGGATACTCCGCCGCCGCCCACGCCTCGAAAGCCCCCTGCGCCGTCTGCTCAAACTCGGCCGCGTAGCTCGCGGTTCCGCTCACGATCACGCTCCGCAGCGCCGTCATCGAGCCGTCGCTCCAACGCTTGAACCGATGCCCCGCCGACGCCGTCGCCTGGATCTGCGCGGTCGCTTTGTATGCGAACCAGCCGCCGCCCGTCGCCGTTCCGCCCGCGCCCGCCGACACGGTCACCGCATACTCGCGCACGATGCTCTCCGTCCCCGCCGCTCCGGCCTCGAGGCGGATCGCGTCATACATCACGCCCGAGGCCGGCGACACGGGTTTCGTGCCGCTCCAGTTCGAGCGGCCGTTGAGCTGGAATCGCAACGTGTTCGAGCCCGTGCGCAGCAACGAGGCGTCGAAGGTCACGCGGTGCTGCCGGTAGCGCGACAGCCGCGTCGCCGAGCGGTAGATGCCGGCGTCGTTCGTGGTCGTGACGCCGCCGACCGAGGTGCCGTTCAACGTGAGGTTGAGCGTGCCGCTCATCGCGCCGGCGAGGTCGATCACCAGCTCCGCCGTGCCGGTCGGCACCGACGCAAGCGAGAACACCACGTTCCAGCGTGGCGTCAGGTAGGTGCCGTCGTTCATCGGCGTGACCATCTGCGCGTAATACCAATCGGCCGCGGTGCTTGTGCCGACGGTGTAGTTCAAATCGGCGGAGCCCTGGGTCTCCACGTAACGCCACCACAGCCCGAACTGCCTCATCTGGTCGCCGAAACGAAACTCCGCCGTCGAGCGGTCCGGCGTGCCGATCTGCCAAAGCGTCTGCGCGCGGCGCGGCGGCGCCCAGGAGAGGCGCCCGAGATCGTTCGTCGCCCCCGCCTCCACCACCACGTTCGCGAACTCCATCTGCCCGGAAAAACCCGGCGCGCAGGCGTAGAGCGAGTAGACGCCCGGCCGGACTTTCGGGATGGTGAAATCACCCGCCGCGTCCGTGCGCGTCCAAAACTGGTAGTCGCGTCCCTGCGCCTGCCAATCCGAGCCGGGCTTCGCCAAAATCATCAACGCGTTCGCGGCAGGCGCGCCGGCCGCGAGCAGGCGGCCCGACACCGCGCCGCGCGAGATCGGATACGCCGTCTCGTTCATCCAGCCCAAGGGCCAGGCGGCCTTTTCCGCGTCGGCGCGTTGCAGGGCGTCCTGCCAAAGCGCCTGCGCCCCCGGCGCGGCGCCGTCGGCGGAGTTCAGATAAATGAAATAAGGACCGTAGACCTTTTCCCAGACCTCGCCCGCCGCGAGCTGCAGGTTGGAATCCGAGCCGATGAAATGCGCCGCGTGGAAGGTCGCGATCATGAGCGGCGTCGTCTCCGTTCCGTGGACGAAGAGTTCGCTCTTCGTAGGGCCGCCGTTGATACACTCTTCGCTTCCGGACAACATCCAGAGCCCGGTGGAGCTCCCCGCGAGGCCGTGCGCCTTGTGCGTCTCGACGAAGTCCGACCAGTCGTATTTCGTGTAGACCGGCAGTCCCGCGTCGGTGGTGCCGGTCGGCGTCGTGTAGCCGCTCGACGCGGGCAACCGGAGCGTCGCGTCCATGATCTCGGGCGCGCCAAGCAGGAGCGAGGGCGCGATCATCTGTCCGGTCTTCTGCTCCGAGGCGAAGGCTTCGGTGAAGACGTTCTTGTCGCAGCGGATCACCATGCGCGCCTGTTCGAGGTAGGTCGCCGCGTCTCCCGCGCCGTGCCGAAACACGGTGTAGGTATGGAAACCCGTCTGGCCCACCGCCAGGACGTGGTGCAGCTCCGCCACGAACTGGCCCATCCGGCCGGTGAACTTCACATGCACGCGCTGGCCGGTGTTTTCCACCAGCGCGTAGGTGGCGCCGGCGAAGTTGTGGTAGGCGCCCCCGGAGTTGGAATCGATGTAGAGCCGGCCGCCGTTGAGCAGGAGATTCGGGCCGCCCTCGAAGCGCAGGTCGCTGCATTCGCCGTTGGACTTGGCAAAGACGCCGCGCACGAGACCGTTGCCCAACGTGACGTCGCCGCCGCTCTCGGTCAGAAACACCGCGTCGGTCGGAGGAGGAGGCGGCGGGGGCGGCGGGGACGCGTTCGGGAGCTCGAGGGTCGGGGCGAAGTCGCCCGCGTCGCCGCCCACGCCCTCGAAGGCTCGGACGTGCGCCGAAAAATCCTGCCCGGTCGCGGCCACCTGCGGCTCCAGCATCAGGACCACCGCGCCGTTCGTGTCCGCGTTCAGAAAATCCAGCAGGGCCTGGCTCGACAGCGAAAGGCCGAGCGAACGATTCCCGCCCGGGTAGGAAATCGCGCCCAGATGCACCGTCTGGCCCGGCTCGTGGTCGCGATCCATGTTGGGCGAATCGGCGGCGGCCAGCCCGGGCGCGGAGTCGTAGGACAACGACGACGCGCTCCAATTCAGCTCTCCCGGCGCGCCGTCGACCACTCCGAAGACGTCGATCGAGAACGCGTCCGAGTCCACCCCCGTCGAGGCGATCCACAGGCGCAGCGTCGCGGGACCGATCGGCTTGGCCACTCCCGTGAGATCGAAGCGCAGAAAATCGACGATGTGCCGCTCCGTGCCGGCGACGCTGCGCGAGCGCAGCTCGAGAAAGGCGCGATCGCCGCTCGTGTCGGCCGGCGTGTGCTCCCGCACGTCCTCGTCCGCGCCTACGCCGACGCCGGTGGTGAGCGAATAGGCGGCGTCCGCGCGCGGCGACAAGGCGCTCCAGACACAAAAACACGACAACACGAACGCGCGGAGGCGCGCGCAGAAAGAGGCACGGCGTAAGCTCATCGGGGCACGGGGGAACGGCCACCCTGTCCGGCCACCCCGGCCATGCCTACCGCGCCGACAAGAGATCAGTCTGAATCGCGCGTCGGCACGGCGTTCAGAACGCCAGCTCCACGCCCACCGGGCAATGGTCGCTCCCCATCACCGTCGGCTCGATCCACGCGCGCTTCAGATTTTTCCGTAGCACGCCCGACACGAGGAAGTAGTCGATTCTCCAGCCCACGTTCCGGCCGCGCGCGCCGCCGCGGTAGCTCCACCACGAATAATGCGCCGGCCCCTTCTCGAACTCGCGGAAGGTGTCCACGAAGCCCGCGTCGATGAACTTCGTGAACCCGGCGCGTTCCTCGGGCGTGAAGCCGGGGTTCGCGACGTTGTCCTTCGGCCGCGCCAGATCGATCTCCTTGTGCGCGACGT
>CBINJQ010000415.1:0-3886 GCA_966251015.1 uncultured Akkermansia sp.
TTGTCCCACCTGCCCCCCTCCGCCTCCGCGCCGACCGCCGTGGCCGCCGCCCAGACCTCGCGGCGCAGGGTCTCGTCCTCCGCGTGCAACATCACCGGCTCCTGCGAGGGCATGTGCAGGGTGAATCGCCAGGCCGGCCGTTCGTCGCTTCCGTATCCTTTCTTCCTCGCCGAATCGCGGGCCGCGTCGATCGCGCTCGGGGGCAACCCCGCGAGCCGGGCCTCGTCCTCCACGACCAGTTGCCACGCGTTCGTCGCATCGAGGGTGTTTTCGGAATACTTCTGCGTGAGCTGGGCCAGCTCGGACTCCAGCGACTCGAGCCGCGCGCGTTTGTCGGCCGGCAGATCCGCGCCGGCCTCGCGGAAGTTGGCGAGCGTCTCCTCGCGCAAGCGCCCCCATACGCCCTCGGCCGCGCGCCCGTCCGGCGATTCGGCGCCCGCCTTCAACCGGGCCCAGAGCGCGGGATCGAGCGGGATGCTCGCGAAGAACGCGGACACCTTCGGCAGCACCGCGTTGTGCGCCTCGCGCAAGGCGGGCGAGTCCGCCACCGCCTGCAAATGCGTGACCTTACCCCAGGCGAAGGTCAGCCGCTCCGTCGCCCGCTCCAGCGCGAGGAACGTGTTCTCAAAGGTCGCCGGAGCCGGATCGCCGGAGATGGCGTCGATCCGCCGCCGCGCCTCCGCGAGCGCGACCTCGATGCCGGGCACGATCAAGTCCGGCGTATGCGCCGCCCAATCGATGCGGAACGACTCGTCGAGAAAGGGATTGTCGGAGCCGGGAGCTCCGGCGGAGGAAAGATCGGCGACCATGGGAAAGAGGGAGTCGCCCACGATCTCGTTGACCGCCGCTCTCGCAAGCCCCGAGCCCTGATCGGAGTCGACAAACCGCGGTGATCGCCCGGTTATGCGAGCCGCCCTCCCCCCGCTCGCCACCGACCCGTTGTCCGCTCCCACCGATGACCCTGCTCAAATGGAAAGAACCCCTCGCCTACATCCGCGCCGATTACCGCCACAGCATTGAAGCCAAGAGAGACTGGAGACCTCGTTTCGCCGCGATATCCGCCGCCGTTTTTCTGGCATTTTGGCTTCTGGCTCACCTCAACCCTCGGAAAACCCCGCCTCCGTGGTGGGGCGCCTTGCCCATGGCGGTGGTGGGCGGTTTGGTTTTCGCATATCTGCTTCCCCTCCTCTCCCTGATCGCGGCTCCGCAGGTGGTGATAAAGGAAAAGAAAATCATCCGGGCCCACGGCAGTTCGGGGCGTCACATCCCAATACGCGATCTGCTCTCCTACGACCTCGACCGCATGCATGGCTTCGACGTGGTCCGGTTCGAAGTGCGGAAGCAGGCGCCGCTCGTCTGCGCGCTGCCCGACCCGGCGTTCGCGGAGCGGCTGCAGGGCGTCCTGGCCGAGTTGAAGATCGAGCGCCGACCCGGCGTTTCATGATCTTCAACACAGGTTCACGGGATCGACGTCGAGCACCTGCACCATGTCCTCCGGCCATTCGAACCCCGCGCGCAGCCGCGCGACCTCCGCCACGATCTTCGTCACGGGCGCGTTGCAGAAATACCACAACTGCCAGCGATACTCGTCCTGGATCTTTTCGATCGGCGCCGCCGCGGGCCCCATCAGCGTCACCCGCTCGCCCAGGGCCTCCTCCACGCGCTTCTTCCATCCTTCCGCGAAAAAACGCAGCTTCTCCGGATTCGGTCCGCGAAACAGATGGTGCAACAAGTGCCGCGACGGCGGGTAGCCGAAATCCTTCCGCACCTTCAGCTCGGTGAGCGCGAAACCGACGTAGTCTGCATGTCGCGAAAACTGGATCGCGCCCGCCTCCGGCGTGAAGGTCTGCACCACCACCTCGCCCGCCCGGTCGCCGCGCCCCGCCCGTCCCGCGACCTGCACGAGCAACTGGAAGGTCCTTTCGTTCGCGCGAAAGTCCGGCACGTGCATCGACAGATCGGCGTCCACCAGCCCCACCAGGGTCACGTTGGGGAAATCCAGCCCCTTCGCGATCATCTGGGTGCCCACCAAAATGTCTATCTTCCCCGCCCGAAAGGCCGACAGCACCTCGCGGAAGCGGTTTTTCCTCTGCATCGTGTCCGTATCGATTCGTTCGATACGCGCCTTCGGCAGCACGCGCCGGACCGCCTCCTCCACCCGCTGCGTGCCCGTGCCGCGCCACTTGATCTCCGGCGAGGCGCAGCCCGGGCAGCGGTCCGGCGCGTTCCGTTGGTGGCCGCACAGGTGGCAGCGAAGCGTCTCGTCGGTTCGGTGATAGGTCATGCTGACGCTGCAATGCGGACACTCCTCCACATGCCCGCATTTCCTGCACTGCATCGCCGACGAGTATCCGCGCCGGTTGATGAAGAGGATGACCTGCTCCTTCTTCGCCAGCCGCCCGTGCATCGCGTCCACCAGCCGCCTCGAAAGCGTCGCCCCGCCGCCGCGCTGACGCATCGCCTCGACCCGCATGTCCACCACGTCGATGAACGGCAGCTTCCGGTCGTCGATCCGTTGCGTCAGCTTCAGCAGACCGTATTTCCCCGCGCTCGCGTTCGCCCAGGTCTCCAGCGACGGCGTCGCCGAGCCCAGCAGGCACAGCGCCCCGCATAGTTTCGCGCGGTAGATCGCCGTGTCGCGTCCATGGTAGCGCGGCGTCTCGTCCTGCTTGTAGGCCGGCTCGTGCTCCTCGTCGACCACGACCAGCCGCAGGTTCCGCACCGGCGCGAACACCGCGGAACGCGCGCCCACCACCACGCGCGCCTCTCCCGTCGCCAGCGCCAGCCAGCCGTCCAGCCGCTCGCCCTCGCTCAACATGCTGTGCCACACCACCGCCCGATGCCCCGGGGTGATCGCCTCCAGCCGGGACCTCAGGCGCGCGACAGTCTGCGGCGTCAACGCGACCTCGGGCACCAGAAAAGCCACGCCCCCGCCCGCCGCCAAAGCCTCCTGGATCGCGCGCAGATACACCTCGGTCTTTCCCGAGCCCGTCACCCCGAAGAGCAGTTGCACGCCGAACTTCGCCTCCTTCAGGGCGACGCCCAGCGCGTCCACCGCCGCTTGTTGCTCGACATTGAGCGCATGCGGCTGCGCCGCCACGTGCTCCCCGTGCGCGTGGTCGTCCGCGTAGGCCACGCGCTCGATCCGGCGCGACTCCTCCCGCAAGAGCCCTCGTGTCACCAACCCGTTGATCGCCGCCGCCGACACGCCCATGCGCTCGATCGCGAGCGACTTCGGAACCGGCCTCGGTTGCACGCGGAGAAACGCATACACCTTCGCCTGCGCCGGCGCGCGTTTCGCCAGGGCCGCCGTTTCCTCCGGCGTCGCCTGTCGCGCCACCACGAGCAGCTTTTCCTGTTTCAGCGACGCCGCCTTCCTGACCGCTCCCGGCAACATCGTCTCGATGATGCCGTCGAGCGGCGCCGCGTAGTAGGCGCTCATCCACTTCGCCAGTTGCAACAAGTCCGGAGGCAGCGCCGGAAACGGATAAACGAGCCCCGCGAGCGGCTTGCAGCGTTCAACCGGAAAATCTTTCGGCTCCGAAAATTCCGCCACGATTCCAAGGTGGAACCGGTTCATGATCGGAATCCGCACCAGCGCCCCGACATCCACCTGTGCGCGCAACGTCTCCGGCACTTTGTAGTGAAGGAGCTTGTCGAAACCCGCCAAGGGATGAACGCCGACTGTCATCAAAAGCGCGAAGTGAAGGCACAGCCGCGCGGCATCAATCAACCCTATTAAAATTCGACGGAACAGCGCCAGGAAGCGCCCGGGAGCGAAACCCCGGGGGACACCAATTCCCGGCTATACGCGAGCCACCGGGATAAAATTGGTGCCAGAGGCCGGGATTGAACCGGCGACCAAAGGCTTATGAGTCCTCTGCTC
>CBINJQ010000416.1:0-3865 GCA_966251015.1 uncultured Akkermansia sp.
CAACGGCACCACCACGCTCTTCTGCGACTCCCACGAGATCGGCAACGTCTGCGACACGGCCGGCGTCGAGTGGATGCTCCGCGACGCCCGCCAAGCCCCGCTCAACATCTTCCTCACCGTCCCCAGCACCGTCCCCGCGACCTCGCCCAGATTTGAAACCGCCGGCGGCGATCTGACGCCCGCCAAGATCGGCGCCCTCTTCGACCGCTGGCCCGAAGCCCGCGCCCTCGGCGAGAAAATGGACTTCGTGCAGGTCGCGACGGGCGACACACGCTCCCACGCCATCCTCGCCGAGGCGCTCAAACGCGGACGTCCCGTCTGCGGCCACATCTACGGCCGCGAATTCGTCGCCGCCGGCGCCGCCTCCGGCATCACCGACACCCACGAGGCCATCGACCGCGACATCGCCGACGACTTCCTCGAAAACGGCGTCTGGGTCTTCCTCCGCGGCGGCAACCCGTCCACCCCCTGGCACTCGCTCCCCGAGGCGATCAAAACCGTCACCGAGCTCGGCGCCTCCACCAAACGCGTCTGCCTCTGCACCGACGATCGCGACGCCGACGACCTCTTTCTCTTCGGCATGGATTGGGTCGCCCGCCAGGCCGCCGCCGCCGGTTTCCCCAAACCCCTCGCCTGGTCCGCCGGCTCCCTCCACCCCGCCACCCGCTACGCCCTCGACGGCGAGATCGGCGGCCTCGGCCCCGGCCGCCGCGCCGACCTCGTGCTTCTCGACGACGATCTCGTCCCGCAGTCCACCTGGTTCGGCGGCGAACTCGTGGTCAAGAATCGCAAGATCACCCCGCTCCTCGACCGCGCCCTATCCAGACGCTATGCGTATCCGAAAATCGCTTACGCCACCGTAAAACTCCCGCCCGTCGCGAAGTCCGCCCCGCTCGCTCCCGCCCTCCCCGAGACCGCCGTCACCGCCAACGTCATCCGCGCCGCGCTTCCCGGCATCATTCTCCACCACGACCGGATCCGTCTCGAACCCGCCTCCTCCTGGTCCGCCCACTTCGCCGCGCACGGCCTCTGCTTCGTCTCCGTCCTCGAACGCCACGGCAAATCCGGCGCCGTCGCCCACGGCCTTCTGAAAGACTTCGGCCTCAAATCCGGCGCCGTCGCCAGCACCGTCGGCCACGACGCCCACAATCTCATCGTCGCCGGCACCAACGAGCCCGACATGCGCCTCGCCGTCGAAACCCTCCGCAAACTCCGCGGCGGCGTCTGCGTCGTCGACCAAGGCAAGGTCCTCGCCTCCGTCGCCCTCCCGATCGCCGGCCTCCTCAGCGACAAACGCGCCCCCGTCGTCGCGAAGGAGACCACGAAGCTCAAGCAGGCCTGGGCCGCCGCCGGCTGCACCCTCCCTTACATGGGTTTCAACCTCATCCCGCTTTCGGTCATCCCCGCGCTTCGCATCACCGACAAGGGCCTCGTCACCGTTCCCGGCATGAAGCAGCTCCCGCTCTTCGAAAAGGCCTGAGCGCCTCTCCCGCCTCGACCAAAAGCTCGCCCGCCTCGCCCGCCCCTCCTTCATCGCCGCCATGATCGACCGCACCTCGTCCCTGCGCCTGCTCGCGCTCGTCGCCGCCTTGCCCGCGACACACCTCGTCGCCGCGTCCGATTCCGCCGGCGCCACGCCCCCCGGGCCCGCGGACGAGGTCGTCGCCCTCGATCCCTTGGAGGTGAGCGCCGTCCCCATCGAGGAAAACATCCTCCCCACCTCGCGCCCCTTCAACTCGGTCTACGGCACCGACGCCAACATCGCCGACATCCCGCGCAACGTCACCATCATCTCCCGCGAACAGCTCTCCGCGATCAACATCCGCGACGTCCGCGACTTCGCCAAGCTCACCTCGAGCTCCTACACGCGCTCCAATTTCGGCGCCCCCGGCAACCCCGACATCCGCGGCCAATACGGCGACGTGTTCCAGAACGGCATGCGCGAGCGCACCACCTCCAACGGCAACGGCCTCCCCATCGACTTCAACGCCGTCGAGTCGGTGAACATCGTCAAGGGCCCCGCCACCGCCGTCCAGGGCGCCTCCGCCTACGTCGGCGGTTTCGTCGACCTCGTCACCAAGCGTCCCTACTTCGACCGCGGCCGCGGCACCGCCTACGCCACCGTCGGCAGCTACGACAGATTGAAATGGGGCGCCGACTTCGGCGCGCCGGTTTCCGAAGAACTCGCCTATCGCGTCAGCTACTCCGGCGAACACTCCGAGGGCGGCTACTTTCAGGACGACTACAAGAAGACCGAGTCCGTCTACGGCGCCGCCACCTGGCGCCCAAACGCCCGCTACGAGCTCTTCCTCAACGCCCAGTTCAGCCATCTCGAATACGTCGAGAATTTCGGCGTCAACCGCCCCACCCAGCGCTTCATCGACAGCGGCCTCTACGCCACCGGCACCAACATCAACGGCGGCAGCTCCGCCAACCCCGCCGACCCGCAAAACGCCGCCAACGTCGACGCCGCCGGCAACACCGTCGCCTTCGGCCCCGAGGTGAAACTCGGCCGCCGCTCCCGCCTCCTCAAACCGGGCGACAACTCCCTCGGGAACAACCTCAAGCTTCAAGGCATCCAGACCGTGGCCCTCGACCCCGACACGAAGCTCGTGAACAACAACCTGTTCACCTACACGAGGCGCGAAACCTACAGCTCCTATTACTACCAGGAGGTCGTCGATCCCTCGATCAGCTTCGAGTCCCGCTGGGAATACCAGAAGCAGTTCGACGCCGCCTCGCTCAACGCCGGTCTCGCCGGCCGCTACACCCGCGTCGAGGCCTACAACGACTACTTCTTCGAGCCCGCCGGCGTCTGGGATCTCACGCGGGACCACCGCTTCATCGACGTAAACCTCTCGAACAACTTCGGCCCCGTTCCCGGCTTCCGCGAACCGGTCCCCGGCTACGCGAACCGCTTCGCCACGCCCGGCATCATCAACGGCGACACCAACGACTCCTACTCGCTCGGCGCGTCGCCTTTCGTCCAGGGCGACTACAATCTCACCGAGCGCCTCACCTTCGTCGCCGGCGGCCGCGTCGACTTCCTCCACGTCAACTCGAAGGACCCGCTTCTCTCCTCGGTCCCCGAGGCCGGCGAGACCGTCGGCCTGCCCAACGTGAACGGCGGCCTCGTCTTCAAGGTCGCGCCCAAGGTCACCTCGTATTTCACTTACAACTACAGCCTGAACACCGGAGGCGCCGCCGCCAACGGGGGCGGCTTCAGCCCGGGTTTCGACCGCGACGCCCTCATGCAGCCGAGCGAGCTCTACGAGATCGGCGCGAAGTTCTCCCTCGTCGATGACAAGCTCTTCCTCGGCGTCGCGCTCTACGACCAGACCCGCGTCGTGAAGCCGACGAACTCGCCCTCCCAGCCCTACCAATACCAGGGCGCGGAGGTGGAGCTAAACTACCAGCCGAACAAAAATTTCTACACGACCTTCTCCTACGGCGTGATCGACGCCGAGGCCGCCTTCGCGGGCTTCGAGGTGCTCAACACGAACATCTCGACGCGCTACCCCGAGGTCCAGTCCGCCAATTTCGCGCCCGACCTCCGCGTGCAGGGCCTGCCCAAGCACCAGTTCAACGCCCTCGCCGCCTACACCTTCGACAACGGTTTCGGCGCCTCGCTCAACGGCACCCTCCACAGCGAGATCAACAACAACTGGGCCGGCACCCTCGTCATCCCCTGGCAGTTCGAGCTCGACGCGTCCCTCTTCTACAAGACGAAGCGCGGCTGGGAATACCGCCTCTCCGTCACCAACCTCACCGACGAGCGCAACCTCGCCCCGCCCAACGCCACCTACGGCCTCGAAGGCATCCTCGTCCTCCCCGGCACCCAGGCCGAGTTCACCGTCGCCTACTC
>CBINJQ010000417.1:0-3862 GCA_966251015.1 uncultured Akkermansia sp.
GGAGGTTGCGGTAGCGTTCGGCGAAATCGAGGCCGTAGCCGACGACGAACTTGTCCGGGATCTGGAAGCCCACGAAGTCGGCCTCGAACTCGACCTCGCGGCGGCCTCGCTTGTCGAGCAGCACGCAGGTGCGGACGCTGGCGGGGTTGAGCTTCTGGATCATCGAGACGATCAGCGAGAGCGTCTTGCCGGTGTCGAGGATGTCGTCGATCAGCAGCACGTGCCGGTTGGCGAGATCGAGCGAGAGGTTGCCGAGCACCTGCGGTTTTCCGGTCGATTTGGTCTCGTTGCGGTAGCTCGATATGCGGATGCAGTCGAGGCGGATGGGGTTGTCGATGTTGCGCAGCAAGTCCGCGGCGAAGAGGATGGCGCCGTTGATGACGGCGACGACGGTGATCTCCTCGTTGCCGTAGAGCGACATGATCTCGGCGCCGAGTTTCTTGAGCCGTTCCTTGATGTCCGTCTCGGACACGAGGACCGATTCGAGCGCGGGATAGGAGGAGGGTTCGGACTTGGCGGCGGTGGGCGGCATGGCGGCGTGGCGCGGAGATTGGGCGCCCGCCGGCTTTCCGGCAAGGGCGCTCCCGCGCGGGAGGTGACGGGCGCGTGACGAAATCCGGTGTTTCGGTAGACGCGGCCAAAGCGCTTTGACTCAAGGTAGGCCCGGGCCTTGCTAGGTCGCCACGGCCCGCCGCGCGCTCCTCTTCGCATGATTTCGATTTCCGTCGCCCAGCTCACCAAACGCTTCGGCCAGACCACGGCCCTTCACGGGCTCGATTTGGAAATCGCGGCGGGCGAGCTGTTTTTCCTGCTCGGGCCCAGCGGATGCGGAAAGACGACCCTGTTGCGCAGCATCGCGGGGTTCTACATCCCGGAGGCGGGTTCGATCCGCTTCGGCGCCGAGGACGTCACCCGTCTGGAGCCGCACAAGCGGAACACCGGCATGATGTTTCAGAGCTACGCGCTCTGGCCGCACATGACGGTGGCGGAGAACGTGGCCTTCGGTCTCGTGGAGCGAAAGGTGCCCAAGGCCGAGATCGACCGACGCGTCGCCGAAGCCCTCGAATCGGTGCGCATGGGCGCCTATGCCGCCCGCAGGCCGAACCAGCTTTCCGGCGGGCAACAGCAGCGCGTGGCGCTGGCCAGAGCCCTCGTGATCCGTCCGCGCTGCCTGCTCCTGGACGAGCCGCTGAGCAACCTCGACGCGAAGCTGCGCCTGGAGATGCGCGCGGAGATCCGCCGCGTCTGCAAGGAGTTCAAACTCACGACGGTCTATGTGACGCACGACCAGAAGGAGGCGCTTTCGATCGCCGACCGCATGGCGATCCTCGACGGCGGGCACATCCTGCAGGTCGGCTCGCCGCGGGAGGTTTATGGCCGACCGGTCTGCAAGACCGTGGCCAACTTCATCGGCGAGACGGATTTCATCGCGGGGAGACTCGTCGCGCGGCGCGGACGCGAGGCGGAGGTGGAGACGGCGTTCGGGCGCTTTGTCGGCGTGTTTGGCGACGTGGCGGCCAAGGCGGAGTCCGGCGCCGAGGTGACCTTGTCCATCCGACCCGAGTGCTGGGTGCTGCGGGAGCGTGGCGACGCTACGAACAGCGTGCGCGGTCGCATCGGCGAGGCGACCTACCTCGGCGAGGTGGCGCAATACGCGTTTGTCCCGGCGGCCTCCGATACCGCGGGCGGGGCGGTGTCGGGCGTCGCGCTCAAGGTCTATGAGTTGAATCCGCGGCATGTCGCGGGCGCCGGCGAGAACGAGCTCCATGCCGTCGTGGCCGCGGAGGACGTGGTGGTGCTGGAGCGCTGAGCGATGGAACCCGAAGAATCGCTGTTCAACGCGGGTTCGGACGTCGGGACGGCGTCTCTCCAAATTCACGGGCGGGACGCCCGTGCCGCCTCTGAGCCATGATCCGCAACGCCCTTTTGTTCGTTTTGCTGGCCGTCGTGCTCGCGCTGCCGTTCGCGCTGCGACCGAAGACGGGGGCGGGCGACGCCGCCGACGACACCGTGGTCGTTATCTCGCCGCACAACGAGGCGATCCGGCACGAGTTCGAGGTCGCCTTCCGCCGGAGCCACCTCGCGCGAACCGGGCGCTCCGCGCGCATCGACTGGCGCCTGATCGGGGGCACGAGCGAGATCACGCGGTATCTGGAAGGCGAATACGTCGCCTCGTTTCAGGCGCACTGGACGAACGCGCTTGGGCGGCCGTGGAGCGCGACGGTGCTGGCGTCCTTCGCCGACGGGAGCCTGCCGGAGAGCGCGTCGGCGGAGGCGAAGGAGGCGCGCGCGGCGTTTCTCGCGTCGGAGGCGGGCTGCGGGATCGACGTGTTCTTCGGCGGCGGGGCCTTCGATTTCATTTCGCAGGCGCGGGCGGGACGCCTGGTCCCGATGTATGCAGAGGACGAGACGAAGCCCGATTGGACGCGCGAGGAGATCGTGCCGGCGCGGCACGCGGGCGACGATTTTCGCGATCCGCAAGGACGCTGGTGCGGGGCGGCGCTGAGCTCCTTCGGCATCGTCTACAATCGCGACGCGCTCGCGCGGCTCGGTTTGCCCGAGCCCGGGGCCTGGGCGGATCTGGTTGATCCGCGTTACGCGGGGCAGGTGGCGCTGGCGGATCCGACCAAGAGCGGCTCGATGAACAAGGCCTTCGAAAACGTGCTTCAGCAGGAGATCCACGCGGTGGTGAACGCGCGCATGGCGACGAAGAGATTCGCGAGCGAGGAGGTGCGGCTCGCGGCCGAGAAGGCGGCCGTGGCGGAGGGCTGGGTGGCCGGGCTGCGCTTGTTGCAGGCGATCTCGGCGAACTCGCGTTATTTCACCGACAGCGCGCCCAAGGTGCCGATCGACGTGGCGTCCGGCAACTGCGCGGCGGGCATGTGCATCGACTTTTACGGGAGACAGCAGGTCGAGGCCTTGTCGCGACGCGCGGGCAGCTCGCGCGTGGCCTATGTCTCGCCGCCGGGCGGGACGGTGTTTTCGGTCGATCCGATCGGGCTTTTGCGCGGGGCGCCGAACCGCGAGGTGGCGAAGGCCTTCATCGAGTTCGTGATGTCGAAGGAGGGCCAGCGGCTATGGAACCAGCGTCCGGGGACGGAGGGCGGACCGGAGCGCTTCGCGTTGCGGCGATTGCCGGCGCGGACCGACGTCTACGCGGAGCCGGGGTCGGCGGAGCGGCGAAGCGATCCGGAGGAGAATCCCTATGCGATCGAGAAACCGCTGGTGTATCGTTCCGAGTGGACGGGGCGGTTGTTCGGCGAACTGCGCTTCATCATGCGGGTGATGTGTCTCGATCCGCACCCGGAAATGACCGAGGCGTGGCGCGAGATCGCGGCGGCGGGTTCGCCGCCCGAGGCGCTGGCGATTTTCGGCGATTTGTCGGCGGTGGATTATGCGGCGGCTTCGGGTCGGATACGGACGGCGCTGCGGGCGAAAGACCGGGTGGAGGAGCTGCGTCTGGCGAAGGAGCTGGGCGAACACTTCCGCGCCCAATACGCGCGGGCGGCGGAAGCAGCGCGGGCGGGGCGGTGAGAGAGGGCGGCTGAATCCGCGCTTTCGTTTGCGGGCTTTCGGGCTAGGCTTGCCGCGTCATGGTTTTGCTGAATCCCGAGTATGTCGCGAAGCTGGTCGGGCCCGGGCGGCTGGGGTTTATCGCGACCAACGGATTGCACGACACCGCGATCATCGAAGGCGTGCAGGAGGACGAGTATCGGCAGCGAATCCGCGAGGGATGGCGAGTCGTGGAGGTGCGGCCGATCTGCCGAAGCCTGACGCCGAAGCTTATTCACACGAATCCCGATCTTCAGCACGCCCGCGTGTATTCCTATGTGCTGGTGATACTGGAGCACCCGGCGCGGAA
>CBINJQ010000418.1:0-3822 GCA_966251015.1 uncultured Akkermansia sp.
GCGCGGTTTTGGAGTTCCCGGATCGTGACCGCCGTCCGCCGTGCTCGGGCCGAAAAGGACCTCGCCTCCGTCAGGACGGCGGGGTGCGGCGTCGGGCGTTTTCCCGCTGCGCGGGCGTGGCCGTTATGGATTCCGCCGGATTCGCCTCGTCCGCGGAAGGCTCCGCGCGAACGACCGGGTGGTCCGATTCCAAGGTGCCGCCTTGAGGTTTCGGCGCCCGGCGGGCGGCGAGCAGCGGGAGGATCAGCGCGGCCGCGATCAGCAACACGACGCCTGCGAGAATATAGCCAAGCATCCGACGACTATAGCGCCCCTCGTCGCGACGCGAAACCGGCGCTTTTCCCATCCGCGCGGCGGAGGGCGCACGGATGGGAGCTGGTGGCGTTTCGTGGAAAGATACGTCGCATGGGCTTCGACGAAAATCCTCCCAGTCCCGACAAGATGGTCGATGTGAGCAAACCGGACACCAAGGTAAACCTCGCCGTGGCCGCCGGCGTCGTGGTGTTCCTGCTCATCGGCTTGGGCTTCCTCGTGTATTTCGCCGTCACCCGCGCGCCGTAGCGCGTCTCAAAGGGCATTGTGGCCGTTCTGGTAGGCTGGGCCGCCGGGCCGGCCGTGTCGGAATGGCATTTCCCTCAATGCTGTCAGGCTGCGACGAGCCCGGCGGCTCCGCCCCCACCTCAAGCTCAAATTGAAATGCACCGTCGCGGCGAGGGGGAGATGCGATGCGGGCTCCGCGCCTCAGGCGTGCTGACCGGCGTGAACGCCTTCGGCGACCTCTTCGACCAGCTTGCGGTTAAACGCGGGGATGTCGCTCGGACGCCGGCTGGTCACGAGCCCCTGGTCGACCACCACCTCCTCGTCGACCCAGGTCGCCCCGGCGTTGACGAGGTCGCGGCGGATGGACTGGTAGGAGGTCAGGCGGCGGCCGGTGACGACATCCGCGTCGATGAGGATCTGCGGTCCGTGGCAAATGGCCGCGACGGGTTTTCCCGCCTCGAAAAAGGCCCGCACGAAGTCGACCGCCGCGGGCTCGGTCCGAAGGCGGTCCGGATTGATGACGCCGCCGGGGAGCAGCAGGGCGTCGAAGCGCTCCGCGTCGGCGGACGCGAGGGGCAGGTCGACGGGGATCGCCTGGCCGAAGCCTTCGCCGGTCCAGCTTTTGACACTGGTGCTCTGCGGCGACACGAGCACGGTTTCGGCGCCGGCCTCCTGCAAGGCGGCGCGCGGCTTGAGGAGTTCGCTTTCTTCGAAGCCGTCCGTGCAGAGGATGGCGACGCGTTTTCCAGACAGGTTGTGAGGTTCTTGCGAGTTCATGGGAGCATGCGTGCGCGGATGTTGGCGCGGCGATCATCGCCGCGTGATCACGTCTCAGCGAAAGCACCGCGAACGACACGCAAGAGGACGCGGTGAAAACCGGACCTTCACCGTATCGGCGGCGCGGAAACGGCTCCATTTTTCGAGCACTCGGCGGACGTTACCTTGTTGGAAACTCCTCGCGACGCATGACCAAACACCACCGCCTCTTTCTCTCCCTTTCTCCAACTCGTGTCGTCCGCCGTTCCCTCGGCGCCGCGGGCGCGCTTCTGGCGTTTCTCACGCCTCTCGTTCCCGCGACGGCGCAACCGGTGAAGATTTTCTCGAACGGGGACAGCATCACTTACGGGGCCGGGTCGTCCGACGGAAACGTCAGGTCCTACGCGCCGATCCTCGCCGGTTTGCTGGGCGAGAGCTACACCGTGCAGCGCGACGGAGTCAGCGGGGCCACGCTGCTCAAGCGGGGGCAGCCCTCCTACTTCGACACCCAGGGAGTGCGGAACACCATCCAGGCGAATCCCGACATCATCACGATTCTCCTCGGGACCAACGACTCCAAACCGGGCAACTGGGCTTATCGCGATGAATTCGTGGCGGACTATCTTTCGCTCATCGACACCTATCGGGCGCTGCCGGCCGGGCCCGATATCTATCCCTGCCTGCCGCCGCCCGCGGGGGAGTTGCCCAACGATATCCGCGGCTCGGTCATCGCCAACGAGGTGATCCCTCGCATCCTCGAGGCGGCGCGTCAGCGCGGTCTGCGCGTCATCGACCTTCACACCCCTTTTCTCGACACGCTCCAGAGCCTTTTCCCCGATGGCATCCATCCGAACGACGAGGGGCATCGGATCATCGCCAACCGCATTCGCGACGCGATCATCTCGGGCAAGTCCCTGCGTCCTTTGCCCGGCGCCTGGACGCGCACCGACGTCGGCCCGGTCGGTCACATGGGCGCGGATGCCGTCGACGAAGCGAGCGTCTTTTATCTCTGGGGCGGCGGAGCCTCGATAGGCGGCGGCAACACGGACGCCTTTCGTTTCCTGCATCAGTCGATCCCGGGTGATCTGGAGGTGGTCGCGCGGGTGGCGGTGCAGCGCAACGTGGATCCTCTCGTTGAGACGCGCTCCGATTCGGCCGCGGGCGTGATGGTGCGCGAGGGCACCGGGCCGGGCGCCCGCCACGTCTCGGTCATCGCGACGCCGGGGAGCGGGGTTTCGTTGCGCTGGCGCGACGCCGCCGGAACCGCGGGCGGCGCGACCACGGTCTCCACGCTCAAGCAGCCGGTCTGGGTGCGACTGCGCCGCGTGGGCAACACCTTCACGGGCTACTACTCCGGCAACGGGAGCGAGTGGCGGCAGATCGGCGCCCCGCGAACCATTCCGATCGGCGACACCCGGGCGGGTTTGGCGGCCAACAGCGGCCTTCCGGACGAGCTGACGCAGGCCCGTTTCGAGCAGGTGCAACTTCTCCGGACGTCGCCAAGCGATCCCGCGGGCGGCGGCGATTCCCGACTTCGCAACGCCCGGCGCGCCTGGGCCTTCGACGGCGCCGGCACCTACCGCTCCGATTATCGCGACGAGACGAGGTGAAAAGAAAACGCGGCCGGCGAAATGCCGGCCGCGCGTGAAACGGCGGAGATACGAGGGCGGGGAAGCGCGACCCGCGGCGAGCCTCAGCGGAAGGCGGCCCAGACGCGCTGCACGTCGTCGTTGTCCTCGATGGCGTGGAGGAACTCGCCGACCTCGGCGCGCTGCTCGTCGTTGAGTTCCGGATACTGCTTGGCGAGATAGCCCATCTCGGACGTGATCACGGTCCAGCCGTTGGACTTGAGCCAGGTGGCGACGGCGTGGATCGCCCCGAGGTCGCAGAGGAACCGGGCGCCGACGGCGCCCTCGGCGGGAATGTCGTCGTTTTCGGCGTGCGTGAGGGGGGCGAAATCGTTGGCGCCGGCCTCGATCGCGACGGCCTCCAGATCGGCGACCGCGGCGGAGGTGTGGGCCTCGACGATGCCGGAGTGGTCGAAGAGGAACTTGTTGGAGCCCGTGGTGCCGAGGGCGCCTTTCTTGAAGAGCACGCGCATCTCGGGCGCGAGGCGCTGGACGTTGTCGGTGAAGCACTCGACGACGACCGGGACCTTGTGCGGCGCGTAGCCCTCGAAGGTGACGGCGGTGAGGTCGATTTTTTCGCCTCCCGTGCCGGCGCCCTTGTGGATGGCGCGCTCGATCACGTCGCGCGTGACGGATGCTTTTTTGGCCTTTTCGACGGCGGCGAAGAGGCGGGCGTTGGCGTGAACGTCGCCGCCGCCGAGTTTCGCGGCGACGGTGATTTCCTTCACCAGTTTGCCGACGATCTGGCCCTTTTTGTTGTTAACGATGGCGCGTTTCGCGTGAAGCCATTGGCGTCCCATAGGTAGGTGGTAGGGTTGAAAAGAGAACGGTTAATCACGCTTTTCGGGCGGAGCACGGAGAAAATCGCCCTGCGAGGCGAATGCGGACGGATTGTTTA
>CBINJQ010000419.1:0-3821 GCA_966251015.1 uncultured Akkermansia sp.
TTTCCTTCTCCGGCGGCCTGCTTTCCCCGTCGTGGACCGGGTTGCCCGGGAAACGTTATCGCCTGCGTTCCTCGACCTCGCTGGCGGCCCCGGTCTCCGAATGGGAGGTCGTCGCCGACGCGGTGAGCGCGGGCGGCGCCCATGCTCGGGCCGTCGCGTTCCCCGGAGGCGCGCGTTTTTTTAGTATCGAGGTGTCGGATACGGACTCGGACTCCGACGGGCTGACGGACTGGGAGGAGCACGAGACGGGTTTCGACGCCCGCAGCGCGCACACCGAACGCTTCGACTCGCCCGACGCGACGCGGGCCGCCGCCTCGTGGAACGCCGCGAGCACGGTGACGGTCGCCGCGCTCGACGCCGTGATGAGCGAACGCTGGCCCGATCCGGTGGTCTTCGCCGTGCGGCGGGCGGGAGGCTTGAAGCCCCTCGTCGTGAACATCGCCCTCGGCGGCACGGCGACGGCGAACGTCGACTACGCGCCGAGCGACGCGGCGACGGTGTATTTGCCCGCCGGCGCGCGCGAGGCCTGGGTGACCTTGACGCCTCTGGCCGACGCGCTCGACGGGGAGGCGGCCGAGACGATCACGCTCACCGCCTTGGCCGGCGCCGGCTATGCGTTGGGCGGAGCGACCTCCGCGACGGCGACTCTTCTCGACGAACCCGCGACCGCCGCTCCCCCGGCCAAGGCCGCCGCGCGCTTCCTCGTCCAGGCCGCGTTCGGGCCCGACCAGGACGATCCGGCCGACGCCGACATCACGCCGGAGAACGTCGAGCAGGTGATGGCGCTCGGTTTCGAGGGATGGCTCGACGAGCAGCTCGCGTTGCCGCCGACGTATTTGCAGCCCTTCACCGAATACGCGGCGACCATCCCCGAGTTTCACATCGACCGGAAACAGGCCGCCTGGTGGAGCCGCGCGATGGGCGTCTCGCCGGCGGTGCCGGGCGGACCGGCGGTCGCCTACGACGTGTTGCGGCATCGGGTGGCGTTTTGCCTGAGCCAGATCCTCGTCGTCTCGGACCGCCCCGAGACGCTCGCGGTGCAGCCGGTGGGCGTGGTCAACTACTACGACACGCTCGTCCGCCACGCCTTTGGCAACTACCGCGATCTGCTTTACGACGTCACGCGGCATCCGGTGATGGGTTTCTATCTGAGCGCGTTGAAGAACCAGAAGCCCGATCCGGCCAACCATCTCTTTCCCGACGAGAACTACGCCCGCGAGATCATGCAGCTGTTCTCCATCGGTTTGTGGGAGCTTAACCCCGACGGCACACGACGCCTCTCGGACGGCGAGGACCCCGGGCCGAACGGGCAGCCCGTGCCGGCGGGCGAGCCGATCCCGACCTACGACAACGCCACGATCACGAACTTCGCGCGCGTCTTCACCGGGATGACCTTCGCGAACGGGGCGTCCTTCGCGGGGGCGTCGGAGAACTGGCTGCTGCCGATGGAGCTGTGGGACGACTATCACGACCTCGCGCCGAAGACCCTCCTGCGCGGCGTGACGACTCCCGACCGCACGGCGCTGGCGGACGAGAACGGCAGCGCGACCGAGGCCGATCTCGACGCCGCGATCGACAATCTCTTCAACCACCCGAACACGGGGCCTTTTCTCGCGCGCCAGCTCATCCAGCGCCTCGTGACCTCCAATCCCACGCCGGCCTACGTCGGCCGCGTGGCGGCGGCGTTCGCGAACAACGGCGCGGGCGTGCGCGGCGACTTGGCGGCCGTCGTGAAGGCGATCCTGCTCGACGCCGAGGCGCGCGATCCGGCGCGACGCGACGACCCGCATTTCGGCAAGCAACGCGAGCCCTTCCTGCGCGTCGTCAACCTCGCCCGCGCCTTCAACGCGGCCTCCCCCTCCGGTTTTTACCAGCTCAGCCAGTTCGCGATGGACCACTACCAGGAGCCGATGAACTCGCCGAGCGTGTTCAACTTCTACCTGCCCGGCTACATGCCGCCCGGCGAGGCGCAGGCGGCCGGGCTGGTCGGGCCCGAGTTCCAGATCCTGAACGCGACGAGCGCGATCTCCGCGCCCAACTACTACAACACCGCCATCCTCTCCGGTCTGCACCGCTGGGGAACCGCCGATCCGCAGCGCAACACGAAGCTCGACCTCGACCACGAGATCACGCTCGTCGGCGACGCCGACATCGACGAGCTGCTGCGCCGCCTCGACCTCGTGCTGACCGCCGGTTCGCTGAGCCCGCGGCAGTTTCAGATCATCCGCGAGGCGGTGCTCCGCATCTCCCCCTCGACCTGGGATTGGCAGAACGAGCGCCTCCGCCTCGCCATCTGGCTCATCGTCATCTCGCCCGAGTATTGCGTGCTCCGCTGAGCTCCCGTCGCCCCTTCCACGCTTTCGCGTCGCCCCGCCATGAAAGATCCCCGTCTCCTTTCCCGCCGCAGTTTCCTCGGGCAGGCCAGTTGCGCCGCGGTCAGCGCGCTGCCGGTGCTCAGCACGCTGCTTAACCTGAAGTTCGCGAGCAGCATCGCCTCCGCGCAGACCGTGCCGGAGTCCGACTACCGGGCCCTGGTGTGCCTGTTTCTCAACGGCGGCAACGATTCCTTCAACATGCTCGTGCCGCGCGGCGCCTCGGAATACGCGGAATACGCCGCGGTGCGCCAGGACCTCGCGCTCGCCGCGAACGCGCTTCTGCCGATCAACCCGCTCAACTCGGCCCAGGTCGGGCGCCAGCTCGGCGTGCATCCCGGCATGCCCGAGCTGCAACAGCTCTTCGAGAACGGCCGCGCCGCCTTCGTCGCCAACGCCGGCACGCTCGTCGAGCCCGGCGTGACGAAGGCGAGTTTCGGCGACGGCTCCTCGAAGCTTCCCGTCGGCCTCTTCTCCCATTCCGACCAGATCGAGCAGTGGCAGACCTCGCTGCCCGACACGCGCAGCGGCATAGGCTGGGCGGGCCGCGCGGCCGACCTGCTCAACTCGCTCAACGCGAACCCCGAGGTGTCGATGAACATCTCCCTCGGCGGGAGCAACGTCTGGCAGACCGGGAATTCGGTTTTTGAATACGCGATCACGCCCGAGGGCGCGGTCGGCCTGACCAACTACTCGAAGGAGTGGGCGCAGGAATACGGCACGCGCCAGATTCGCAGCGCGGCGGTGGACGGGCAGCTCGCGATGGAATACGCGAACGTCTTTCAACGCACCTTCGCCGGGGCGCAGCGCTCCGCGCTCGACGCCTACGATCTCTTCGCCACCGCCACCGCGCCGGGCCTGCCCGTCGCGGCGACCTTCCCCGACACGCCGCTCGGACGCCAGATGCGAATGATCGCGCGCACCATCGCGGGCCGCACGGCGCTGGGCGCGAAGCGTCAGACCTTTTTCGTGTCGCTGGGCGGCTGGGACCACCACGACGAGGTTCTGGGCAACCAGGCGGCGATGTTGCCCGTGGTCAGCCAGGCCGTGGGCGCGTTCTACAACGCCCTCGAACTGATCGGAGCGCAGAACAACGTGACGCTTTTCCTCGCGTCCGATTTCGGGCGCACGCTCAGCTCCAACGGACGCGGCTCGGACCACGCCTGGGGCGGAAACGCCTTCGTCGTCGGCGGGGCGGTGAACGGAAGGAAGATCTATGGAACCTATCCCGACCTCTACGCCGACAACCCGCTCGACGTCGGGCGTGGCCGGCTGATCCCCACGACGAGCGTGGACGCCTATTTTGCGGAGCTGGCGCTTTGGCTCGGGGTGCCGCGTTCCAGCCTGCCGCTGGTGTTGCCGAACATCGGGCGGTTCCTCGACACCTCGGGCACGGGCGCGCCGATCGGGTTTCTGCCCGTGTGATCCGGCGATGGGCGAGCGGACCAA
>CBINJQ010000420.1:0-3796 GCA_966251015.1 uncultured Akkermansia sp.
AGCTCCGTCGCGGCGTGGACGGCGGACGCGATGGCGGAGGCGTCGTCGGACTCGGCCAAGGCCGCTTCGAGGCGCGCGAGCAGCGATGAGAGCTCGGCGAGGGACAGGAGCCGCGCGAGGCCTCGCGTGCGGTGGACGTGTTTGGCGGCGAGGGCGCGGTCGGTTTGCCAAGCGGCGAGGACGGCGGACCACTCCGCGCGCAGGGCGCGTTCCACTTCGGCGGCGTCGAAGGGCGGCGGGGCGGACGCCTGTGTCGGCGGTGTCCGCGGGGGCGGCGGCAGGGGCTGCGGCGCGGTGGCGCGCGGGGCCTCGCTCAGATCCGCGACCGCGTCACGAATGGCGTCGAGCAGGGCCTCGGGTTGAAGGGGCTTGCTGAGAAACCGGAAGGCGCCGGCGGCGAGCGCCTGGCTCTGTTTCTCCTCGGTGGAGTAGGCGCTCAACACGATGACGGGCGCGGGTTCGCCGGGTTGCGCGGCGCGGAGTTTGGGGAGGAGCACCGAACCGTCGGCGTCGCCGAGCAGCCAGTCCATGATGACCACGTCCGGGTTGAACTCGCCGACCTTGGCTTTGGCCTGGACCGCGTCGCAGGCCCACTCGATCTCGAAGCCCCACGAGACGAGGTGGTGGTTCAGGATAAGGCGGTTGTAGGCCTCGTCCTCGATCGCGAGCACGCGGAGCGGGCGCGAGGCGAGCACGGGCGGGGCGGTGTTGGCGGCGGAGGGCGGGGACGCGGGGGAGATCGGCACGCGCACCCAGAACTGGATCGTGCCGCCCTCGCGCCGGGCGCCCACGGAGCCGCCCATCGATTCGGCGAGGCGCTGGCAGATGGCGAGGCCGAGGCCCGATCCGGGGACGCCGGTCTCCACGGCGCGGCGACCGCGGCGGTAGGGCTTGAACAGATCGGACGGATCCTCGCCGACGTCGTCTGGCGCGGGGCTGCTGACCTCGATGCGGAGCTGGGCGTCGCCGGAGGCCGCGTTCAGGACGAAGGCGTGCACCTCGGCCCGGGGGGGCTGGCCGTATTTGAGCGCGTTGCCGACGTAGTTGGAGACGATCTGCCGCAATTTGCCCGCGTCGCCGATCAGCCAGCACGCGTCCTCGGGCAGCCGGTGGGTGATTTGCCCGCCCGCGCCGACGACGAGGTGGGCGGTGCTCCCGCGCACGAGGGAGCCGAGCTCGAAGCGGCCGGGGCGCGCGACGGGGCTGCCGTGGGTGAGGCTCGCGAAGTCGAGGGCGTTGTCGATGGTCGCCACGAGCTGGTCGGCGCAGGCCTGCATGGTTTCGACGAGATAGGAGGATCGTCCGCGCAACTCTTCGCGACGCATGAGCTGAAGGAGTCCGGTGATGCCGTTGAGCGGATTGCGCAGCTCGTGGTTGATGCTGGCGAGGAAGCGATCCTTGGCCTCGTTGACCTGTCGGAGATCGAGGGAGGTGCGGACCGCCTCGCGTTCGATCTGACGGGAAAGCGTCTCGGCGAGCTCGAGGATCGCCTGCCGTTCGAATTGGTTCAGCCGCAGATTCCAGCCGGCGGCCAGCAGCCGAAGGTATCCGAGGGGTTCGGAGCCGATGGAATTGAGCGGGATCACCCAGAGGTCCTCGCGTTCGCGCCAGGTGACCGATTCGCGGACGACGTCGTCCCAGCGCGAGGGCAGATTGGCCGCGTTCAAGCCCGGGCGGGCGGGGATGACCTTCGGGCCGCCGTCGGTGTCGCGCAGCCAGATCTCGGCGAGCCCGAGGCGAAAGGCGTCGCGCAAGTGTTCGCACACGGTTTCGAGCCGGGCGGTCGTGTCGGTTTCCCGGCCTGGCGGGTTGGAAAGCGAACGGAGTTCTTCGAGGCGGTCGAAACGGTCGCCATAGAGCTTGCGACGGAGGCGGTCGGCGTATCGCCAGAGGACGCGGGGGGGAAGCAGCCTCGTCAAAAGCAGGCCCAGCAGCAGGACGCCCAGGCTCGCCGCCATGTCTCGCGGCGCGAGCAGGCCGGGCGCGGCGAGGTGGAGCGCCAGCATCAGGGCGGCGCAGACGGCGAGGAGAAGGGCGGTCCGGAAAAAAGGCTCGAGCCAGCGACCGGCGCTGATGCGCAGCTCGATCCACTGGTCGCCCGCGAAGCCGCGGGCGAAAAGGGCGACGTAGAGCAGAGGGGCGAACGCGCCGAGCATGACCGGCGTGGTTTGCGTGAGCGGGTAGGTCGTCACGCCGAGCGAAGGGAGCAGATCGTGCAAGCCCAGCGCGACCGCGCCGAGAGAGGCGGCGAGGAGCATGCGCGGGCGGCCGTCGGGCGAAGGCGCCGCGCGGCTCTCGCGCAGGACGAAGGCGAGCGAGGCCAGTCCTCCCGCGAGCACGGCGAGGCCGGAGAACGCGGCGGAGACGGAGGGATTTCCGCGCGCTGTTTCAACCAGGGGGGCGACGAAGCCGGCATGCCATGGGGTGAGGATCGAGGCGGCGCCGACAAGCGACGCGACGTAGGCCGCCGGAACGAGCCGGCGAGACGGGGCGCGCTCGAACGCGAGGCGCAGATGATGCAGCCCGGCCGCCGGAAGGAACGCGACCGCGACCCAGGCGAATCCGGCCAATACGCCCGCCCCGGGCGGCGGGGCCTCCGCATGCAGGAGAAACCAGGCCAGGCTCCAGCCGCAGAAGCCGAGGCCGAGCAGGGCGAAGACGCGATGTTCCTTGCGGCGCGGCGCGGCGGCGAAAGTCGCCGCGGCGATGACGAAGTTGAGCGCCGCCAGCGTGCCGGAGAGGATGGCGATGTTGCTCACGTCTCGTGTTTCCGCGGCGGAGCGGAGGTCGACGCCGGCCGTGCGGCGCCGGGCGAGCTTGAACTCGCGCTGAAGCCGCCTTGCTGGGCGTAGGCTTGGAGCGCGCCGCTCGTATGGAGGTCGAGCTTGCCCATGATGTTGCGGCGATGGGTCTGCACGGTGGTGGCGCTCAGGCCGAGGATGGCGCCGATGTCCTCGTTGGTCATGCCTTCGCCGACGAGGGCGAGGACCTCCTGCTCGCGGGGGGAGAGCATCTTGGGCACGCAGACGGGCGCGCGCGCGAGCTTCTCCAACAGGGCGCGCGCGGTCGGGCTCTTGTAGACGCCGCCGTCCATCGCGGAGAAGACGGCGTCGAGCAGATGCGAGGAAGGGTCGTCCTTGTGGACGAAGCCGTGGAAACGCATTTCCTCGATCTGGAGCAGAGACGCGGTGGTGACGGCTCCGCTCAGCCAGATCCAGCGGGCGGTCGACAAGCGCTCGCGGAGCTGACGCAGCAGTTTCTCCTCCTCCTTCGATCCCAGGTGGAAATCGACCAAGGCGATGTCGACGCCGTGGAGGAGCGATTCGTCGGCGAGAGCGGCGGATGCCGAGGGGAAGACGTGGACGACTTCCAGGCCTTCGGCCTGACGCAAAACCGCGACGATGCCTTCGGCGACGAGGGCCTGGTCCTCGATGAGGATGAGGCGAAGGCGGGACCGGGCGGGCGAACGAGGAGGAGTGGCGGTCATCGGATGGGAGTCGGCGGGGCCGATTCGTTCACGATAAGGCGGGATGGCCGAGCGAGAAAGTCGGGGGGCTACTTTGATCTAGGTAAACTGGGAGTTTGAGGCGAGGGCGCGGGCGGACGGAAATAGGGACGCGTCGTCCGGTGGTCGATCAGCGACCCTCGGCGCGTGTTTACCCCAGGTATTCGCATTCCCTATGCCCGCCGCCCCGATCTGAAGAAACGCGTCGCGCGCATCCCTCGATTCTTCAAGAGGAGCGGCGTGCGACGCGGGGCGGCGTGATGGGTGATCGGAGACAGGCGGCGAACCCCG
>CBINJQ010000421.1:0-3776 GCA_966251015.1 uncultured Akkermansia sp.
CGGCCTGGGGGTAGACGACGAGGATGGACTGCTCCTGCTCGACGCCGGTGAGGTAGAAGAGGTCGGAGTTGACGACGGTGTTTTGCGAGCCGTCGGCGTTGGTGGGGCAGGTGTCGTTGGCGTTGAGGACCGCGAGGGAGTTGGCGGGCATCAGGGCGGCCAGACGGCGGCGATTTTGGACGAAGAAATCGGAAGGGATCTGCGGGTAGCGCATGGCGGGAAAGTTAGGGACTTACGGTTTCGTTTTCAGATTCGGATTGGTCACGGAGCCAAGCCGGAGCTCGGACACAGAGTTCACAGAGGAAAGGCAGATAGGATTCTTGGATCAGGCTCTGTGGCCTCTGTGTCGGAGCTCTGTGATCTCTGTGGCGAGAAAACGTGCGGTCAGCGGCTGGCGGGGACGGACTCGAAGGTCAGCTCGGCGGGGGCGAGGCCGGGAGCGGTGGCGCGCACGCGGACGGCTCCGGGCTGGCCGGCCCGGGGACGGACGATGCCGAGGACGAGGCCGTTGTAGGCGGGGCGGGTCGGCGACTGGAAGGAGACGTGGCTGGTGGCGTCGCCGTTGTCGGTGGCGATCACGTCGGCGGGGCCCTCGACGGTGAAAGTGACGGGAGAATCGGCGCGGGGCGCGAGGCGGCCCTCGGAGTCGACGACGGAGGCGGTGACGAAACCGAGGTCGAGGCCGTCGGCGCGGAGGAGGGAGCGATCAATCTCGAGCTTGAGCGCGGCGGGGGCGCCGGCGGTGCGGACGACGTCCTCGGCCCAGGGAGCGCCGTTCTTGTAGGCGACGACCTTGAGTTCGCCGGGGGCGTAGACGACGTCGTTCCAACGGAAGCGGTATTCGAACTGGCCGCGTTTCTTGCGGCCGAGGGATTGGCCGTTGAGGAAGAGCTCGGCTTCGTCGCCGGAGGTGTAGACGTGAACCGGGGTGACCTCGCCGACGCGCTCGGGCCAGGTCCAGTGCGGAAGGATGTGGGCCATGGGCAGGTCGGGGCGCCAACGGGCCTGGTAGATGAAGAAGCGGTCTTTTTTGAAGCCGGCGAGGTCGACGATGCCGAAGTAGGAGCTGCGCGAGGGGGCCTTGTTTTTGGCCATGGTCTCGAGCTCCTCCTTCATGCGGGCGATCTGCTCGGGATCGTTGAGGTTCATGAGCGCGGAGCCGTCCTCGGTGTAGGGGGTGGGTTCGCCGAGGTAGTCGAAGCCGGTCCAGACGAACTCGCCGAGGGTGGTCGGGGTCTCGTCGAGCCACTTGAACTCGGCGTCGGGCGTCCAGGCCCAGCGCGGGGCGTAGAGGTCGTAGGAGCTCATCTGGAAGCGGCTCATGCCGCCGCTCTTGGGCTCGGTGACGGGGAAGAAGTATTCGCCGCGGGAGCTGACGGTGGAAGCGGTCTCGCTGCCGTAGACCGGGATGTCGGGCGAGGTCTCGCGGAACTTTTTGTAGAACATGCTCCGGTAGTTGAAACCGAATACATCGAAGATGCGCTGGTAGCCGTTGAAGCCGACGGGGGTGTTGTTGACTCCGGCGGTGGCGCCTCGGGTGGCGTCCTCCTCGTGGCAGATGGCGACCAGGCGTTTGGCGATCTCGGCGTTGTCGGGATGCTCGACGTTCACGATCTCGTTGCCGACGCTCCAGAGGATGAGGGAGGGGTGGTTGCGGTCGCGGCGAATCATGGCGCGGAGATCGCGTTCGGACCAGTCGTTGAAGATGCGACCGTAGTCGTTGGGCGTCTTGCCCCAGTGCCAGCAGTCGAAGGACTCGCCGATGACGAGGAGACCCATGCGGTCGCACAGGTCGAGCAGCTCGGGCGCGGCGGGGTTGTGGGTGGTGCGGATGGCGGTGACGCCCATTTCCTCGAGGATTTCGAGCTGGCGCTCGGCGGCGCGGAGGTTGAAGGCGGCGCCGAGGGCGCCGAGGTCGTGATGCTGGGAGACGCCGTGGAGCGGGATGCGCTCGCCGTTGAGGAGGAAGCCGCGCTCGGCGTGGAACTCGATGCGGCGGATGCCGAAGGGCGTCTCGTATTCGTCGACGACCATGCCCTCGCGGAGGACCTGGGTGACGGCGACGTAGAGCTGCGGGGATCGGAGGCTCCAGAGGCGCGGGTGGGAGACGGGGATGGATTGCGCGAGGGTGGCGGAGGAGCCGGCGGGAACGGAGAGCGGTTCGGACGGGGAGACGGCGACGGGCTCGCGGCGGGCGCCGTCGGAATCGAGCCGGAAAAGGCGAGATCGAAGCTGAAGCGAGACGGAGGCGGCGTCGTGGTTTTCGACGGTGGCCTCGACGCGGACGTTGGCGCGGTCGAGGGCGACTTCGGGCGTGGTGACGCGCGTGCCCCACTGGCCGACGTGGACGGCGGCGGTGCGGACGAGCCAGACGTTGCGGTAGACGCCGCCGCCGGGATACCAGCGGGAGGAGTCGGGCGGATTGTCGACGCGGATGGCGAGGGTGTTGCGCTCGCCGGCGCGGAGGTAGGGTGTCAGGTCGACGCGGAAGGAGCTGTAGCCGTAGGGCCATCCGCCGGCGAACTGTCCGTTGCACCAGACGGTGGCGTAGGACATGGCGCCGTCGATCTCGAGATAACGGCGTTCGCCGTTCGAGCCTACGGAGGCGGCCGGAAGATCGAAGCTCTTGCGATACCAGGCGACGCCCCACCACGGGAGCTTCCCGGTGTGGCCGGGGTATTCCATTTTGAAGGGGCCCTCGATGCCCCAGTCGTGGGGGAGGTCGAGCTTGCGCCAGGAGGAGTCGTCGAAGGAAGGCTGGGCGGGCGCGACGGCGGGAAAGGACGGGGCGCCGGGGGAGGGGGCGGGGCTGCGAGTGAAGGCGTTGCTGCGGTAGAGCAGGGCGGGCTTTAGCTTGGCGTAGGAAACGGTGTCGCCGAGGTCGACGGGGTCGTCTTTGCGGAAGGACCATCCGGCGTTGAAGTTGAGGCGTTCGCGGGGGGCGGCGGCGCCGGGCGCGGACGATTCGGCGTGGAGGGCAAGCGGAAGGCCGAGGAGGAACAAGGAGCAGACGGCGAAGAGACGTTTCATGAGGGCAAAGGTTGGCGTCGAGCGGGGTGGGCGCGGCATCGCGGGCGTGGCCGAGCCTTGGACCGGGGAAGGTCCCAGCAAACGGAAAGGCGGAGGCCCGGCTTGTCTTTTGATAATACAAGCGGTGGCGTGCGGGCGCCGGACATGAAACAAATTCCCCGCCGCGTGTTGTTGTCGGACCAGGTAGCCTCTGTTTTGCGGGAGGGGATGGAGACGGCGCGGTGGGTCGGGCGCTTGCCGAGCGAGGCGGAGTTGTGCCGGGAGTTGCAGGTGAGCCGGGTGACGCTGAGGCGGGCGCTGGACCAACTGGTGCGCGAGCGGAGGGTGGAATCGGGCGGCCGGGGGCGGCATCACAAGATCTGCACGAAGCGGGCGGCGGGACCGGCGGAGGCGGGACGGACGGTGCGGGTCCTGGCGCCGTATCCGCTGGCCGCGCTCGGCTCGGTGAGCCACGCGGTTTTGGTGGAGCTGACGGAGCGGATCGCGGCGATGGGGTATCGGCTGGAGTTCGAGCACCGGCCGATGGTGTTCAAGCGGCACATGCCGGAGGAGCTGGAGCGGCTGGACTCGCTGCCGGACACGGCGGCGTGGCTGTTGCTATACTCGACGGAGCCGATGCAGCGCTGGTTCGAGGCGCGGTCGAGGGCCTGCGTGGCGCTGGGGCGCGTGCATGAAGGCGTGGCGCTGCCCTGCGTGTATCCGGACAGCCGGGCGAGCGCGCGGCACGCGGCGGGGATGTTTTTCCG
>CBINJQ010000422.1:0-3767 GCA_966251015.1 uncultured Akkermansia sp.
TCCTTCGCATCGCCACCGGCTCCACCGTCGCCGCCGATCTCCTCGCCACCGGCGGCGCCACCGTCGAGGTCGCCGGCACGCTCGCCGAAAATCCCTTCGAAAGCACCTTTGACGTCGATTCCAGCCTCCACGTGCTCTCCACCGGCACGATCTGGGACGGATATTTCACCTTCAACAACCTGTCTTCGCTCGTCGTCGACGACGGCGGCGTCATCGCAGGCGGAGATTTCTATTTCGACCATACCGCCACCTTCGTCGCAACGGGCGCCGGCGCCGTCACCGACGGCGTTCTCGGCTTCGGCGGAAACCGCGCCGTCACCCTCCCCTCCGCCGGAGTCATCACCGGCGGTTACATCGAGCTCTACGACACCGTATCCACCGACCTGAACCAGACGGGCGTCATCGACGGCGGTCTGGGCGGCGATGTCGTTCTCGATCTCTACGACACCTCGCACGCCACCATCTCCGCCACCGCCGCGGTCGATTCCTCCGCCGTCACGCTCTGGGACCAATCCACCGTTTCCATCACCGCCACCGGAGCGGTCTTCAACAGTCTCCTCGACATCGGCGACGACGCCGTCGTCACCCTCGGCGCAGCCGACCCGCTCGAAGAATCCGGCGTGTATCTCGGCGGCAACGGCGCCTTCGTGCTCAACGGCAACGACGTCGCGGTCGTCGATTTCATCGCTTACGGCGGACGGGTGGTTAACAACTCCGCGGCCCCGGCGACCCTCGCCCTCGATCTGTGCGGCTGCTATCCGGTGGCCGCCATCGGGAATATTTTCGCGGACAGCGACGATTCCCATGTCGGTCCGGCCGGTGCGCTTTCACTCGTCATCAACGGCTCCGATCCCACGACGACCGCGGCCGTTTTCGTCGGCGTCCAGCGCCACACCGGGTCCACCACGGTCAACGGCGCGACGCTGGTCGTCTACGGTGACGCCTATGACCACGACGAAGACCCGGAGACGGATCCCGTTCTCGCGGGTTTTCTCTCCAGCCCCATCATCCTGAACATGGGCTCGATCCTCACCGGGCCGGGCCCGGTCGACTCGGTCGCCGTCAACGACGGCTCCGGCCTCGCTCCCGGCGATGGCGTAGGCACCCTTTTCACCGAATCGGTCACGCTTTCCGGGAACACCACCTTCGATATCGACCTTGCCGATTTCTCCGGCGGCGCGGGCCTCGGCTGGGATCTCCTCGAAGTAACCGGCACCTTCTCGTTCTCCACCGTTCTCGGGAACACGTTCACCGTCTTCCTTTCATCGGTCGATCCCGACGACATCGACAACCTCGCCGCGAATTTCGATCCCATGCAGGACTATTCCCTGCCGATCATCGTCGCGAGCGGCGGCATCACCGACTTCTCCGTGGGCGCCACCGCGGTGGATTCCAGCACGTTCGCCAACGCCCACGGCGGCGGCTGGACCCTGCGGATCTCCCCCGACACCTCCACCTTGTATCTCGACTACACGGCCCCGATCCCCGAGCCCGCCTCCGCGGCGGTCCTCATCGCCGGTTTCGCGACGCTCACCCTCGGAGGCCGCCGCCGCCGGGCTTGAGCCGCTCGATCGATTCACCGCCCCGCGTCTTTACCGACGCGGGGCTTTTTCGTTTCCGCCCGACGCCCGCCTCGCCAACCTTCGCTCCTTTCCGTCCATTCCCCATCCCCGTGAATTTCTTCCGCAAGCTCTTCGGTCAAAAACCCGCGTCCGACGTCCCCTCCGCCCCGGCCCCGTCCGCCCCGGACCACGCGGCCGCCCCCGGCGACCAGCCCTCCGCCGAAAACGCCGGCCCCGACTCCATCCGCGTCCACGACGCATACGGCCGCGAGATCTCCATCCCGAAAGCCGACTGGCGCGAAAAAGTCCTGCCCGAGCAGCTCGCCAAAATCCGCGACCAACCCGACCAACTCGCCGGCCTCGTCGCCCAATCTCTCCGCGACGGTTTCGCCGCCGAGATTCTCGACTCCGCCGCGCATCTCGCCGCCACCGACCGCGACCCCGAGCGCGGCCACGTTCTCCACGCCGCCGCCCTGCTCGACCTCAACCGCGCGCCCGAGGCCGAGGCCGTCCTGCACGCCTTCGCGGCCAAGCACGGCGAGACCGCGCTTTCCCTCGCCAATCTCGCCAAGGCCCGCGCCGCCCAGGGCGACGCCGCCTCCGCGGTCGACCTGCTCTGGCGCGCGCTCTCCCTCGACCCGAATCAAGACCACGCCCTCGCCTGGTTCGCCGCCCACCACCGCGAAACCCGCGGCCCCGCGGCCGCGCTCGACGCCCTCCGTCGCATCGCCGGGTTGCCCGATTCCTGGCGCGCCCGCCTCTGGCTCGCCCGGCATCATCTCGAGCAACGCGAACATCCCGCCGCCATCAAACTCTACGAGGAGGCGCTCGACCGCGCCCCGCGTCCCGTGCCCGCCGATCTCCTCCAACAGATGAGCGGCGACCTCGGCAACCACGCCCATCTCCCCGAGATCCTGCAACTCGCCGCGCCCTACTACGACGTCGCCAGGCACGGTCTCCCCGCCGGCCTCAACATCCTCAAGGCCTACCACGATCTCGGCCAGCTCGACGCCGCGCGCCGGTTCCTTGATCGCCTCTACGCCGCTCGCCGCCCCGACTGGAAACAACCTCTCGCCTTCTGGGAAAACGAACTGGCCCGGAGTCGCCACGCCGTGGACAACACCCCGCCCGCCCCGCCCCGCGTCTCCGCATCGGTCTCTCCGGCCGCCGTCGAGTCCGCGCCCGCGGCGCCGGCCCCCGGCCGTCGCCAACAACCCGCGGAACCCGTCCAGGTCACGCTCCTCGCGGTCGAGGGTCCCGTCTGGCTGCCGCCCGAGTCGCCGGCCGTCGAGCTCTTCCCCGCCAAGGCCGACGACGCACCGCTTGTCGCCTTTCTCGGCGCGAGCGCCGAGCTTCCCCCGCCTTCGGCCGACCAGGCCAAGGCCGCGCAAATCGCCGACGCCGCCGGCCGGCTCTCGCGCGCCTTGCCGCTCTACCTCGTCGAACAGGTCGAGCTCGCCACGCCCGCCCTCGGCCGGGTCCTCGTGCCATGGCTGGTGAAACCCCGCCCGGGTTTCATCATGGGCGGCATCCCGTGGGACGACGCCACCGCCTCCCGCCATGCTCGCGCCGTCGTGCCGGACGACGCCGCCGACTACCTCGTCATCACCCACCTCCGTTGCACCGCGGAACCGTGGACCGTCGAGCTGCGCCTGGTCCGCACCATCGACGCCGCCTGCCTCGGCGGCGCGAGCGTGCCCTGCTCCCTCTCCGACCCGGGCCAGGCGCTTCCCGAGCTCGCCCGCGTTCTCCACGAGCTCCTCTCCGCCCACGCCGACATCGGTTTGACGCCTCCTCGGGATTCCGCGCTCGCCCCGCATCCGGCCCTTTCCAACTACCTCCTGCGGCTGGAGCAACTCCTCGCCGTGCGCACCGCCGGCATCGACCCCGCGCAATCACCGCTCCACGGGGAACGCGAAATCCTCGAGGGCCAGCTCGGCCTCTGCCTCGAACAACCGGAAAACCTGCCCGCGCGGCTTATCTTCGCCCACACCCTCAAAGCCATGAGACGCGCCCGCCCGGAGATTCTCCCCGAGTTCCGGCCGCGCGCCGAATTGCTTCAAAAGGAAAAGCCTCTTGCCGAACCCGCCCGATCGGTGATCACCCGCATCCTCTCCGACGCCTTCGCGGCCTGAGCCGTCCGTCGCGCCCGCCGAAAGCCGGAAAAGTTTCTTTAAGTGCCCGGAAACTCCCCTATGCCGGGGT
>CBINJQ010000423.1:0-3725 GCA_966251015.1 uncultured Akkermansia sp.
CGTGTAGTCCACCGCCGAGCGCGGCAGGTCGTAGTTCACCACCGCCGGCAGCTTCGGGATGTCGATGCCTCGCGCCGCCAGATCGGTCGCGATCAGCACCTTCACCTTGCCCGACTTCAAATCCGCCAGCGCCTGCGTGCGCGCCCCTTGGCTCAGCTCGCCGTGCAGCGCCGCCGCCGCGATGCCCGCCCGCCCTAGCTTCTCCGCCACATGCTCGGTCGAGTATTTCGTCGCGACGAACACCAACACCCCCGACCAGGCGTGCGTCTCGATCAGATGACGCAGAAGCTGCGTGCGCCGCGGCACGTCCACCTCGATCACGCGTTGCAAAATCTCCGGCGTGTTCTCCGCCGTGTCCGGCGTCTCGATACGCACCGGATCGTTCAGCAACGCCCCGGCCAAGGCGTCCACCTCCGGCGGGAAGGTCGCGGAAAACAACAGGCTCTGCCGGCGCTTCGGCAGCATGGCCACGATGCGATCCAGCTCGGCCTTGAATCCGAGATCGAGCAGGCGGTCCGCCTCGTCGAGCACCAGCACCGACAACTCCGCGAGCGACACCGCGTTGTGGTCGATCAGATCGAGCAGGCGACCCGGCGTGGCCACGAGCAGGTCGGCCCCGCCGCCCAGCGCCATCATCTGGGGATTGATCGACAGTCCGCCGACCGCGACGAGGGTCTTGATCGGCTCCGGCAGGTAGCGCGCGTAGCGGCGGACCGATTCGACGACCTGCGTCGCGAGCTCGCGGGTCGGAACGAGGATGAGCGCGCCGACGAAACGTCCCGGCGGTCGGTGCGCGGCCGCCAGCTTTTGCACGATCGGCAGCGCGAACGCGGCGGTCTTGCCCGACCCGGTCTGCGCCGAGGCCCAGACGTCGCGGCCCTTCAGTATCGCCGGGATCGCGGCCGACTGGACGGGGGTCGGCGCCTCGTAGTGCCACGCTTCGACGGCGCGCAACAAGGGCTCGGACAGACCAAGGGAGACAAAGGACATTCGCACACGCTGACCCGCTTCTCCCGCATGGCCATGAAATGTTGCAGGCGCCCGGCCGGACCGGCCGCGGGGCTCAGGACGCCCCCGCGTCGTCGTAGGCGGCGAGAAGGCCCTCGAGTTCGCGTCGCCGGGGACGCAACACGCGGCGCCTATACCAGAGCATCGCCAGGCACACGCAGGCCATCATCGCCGGCAGGACCACGAAGGCGGGCGTGAGGATCTCGTCGCCGGCTTTGCCCGTCGCACGCAGTTGCCATACGATCAACGGCATCAGGAGCACCACGGCGAGGTTCAACCACCCCGCCCACTTGTAGCGTTCCGACTCGCCCCGGTTTTCATCGAGCAAAGCCTCCACGCTCGCCCGGATGGACCTCTCCGGATGGGCGTGCCTCGCGCGATGCTCGCGAAACTTTTTGCAGAACACGCCGAGCGCGAGCCAGGGCAACGCCAGCAAAACAACGGCTCCCCACTCCCGGGAAAGATCGGTCGGCGGCTTGGCCGCATCGGGCCGGAACAGGTGGAACACGAAAGTCCCGGTGATAAAGCTTAGCACGGCGAGGATCCACACCATGAAGATGATCTGTCCCCGGTGACGTTTGCGCAGGTCGTTGATGAATTTCATTTTGTCTTTCTCGAGTTGTGCCGCGGACGGCTGGTTTTGTGGCGAACGCCACGTTTGGCTGATGTCATCGAAGTTCATCCGAGACCTCCTTCATCGCGTCGGATAGTTTTTGCTTCAGCCGGGTCAGACGCACCCCGACGTTGCCTTCGCTTAGCCCGTGGATCTCCGCCATTTCGGCGTATGGGACGCCGTCCAGGTGGAGAAGAATCAAGGAGCGCTCCAAAGGCGGCAGCCGGCGAATCGCCGAGTAGAGCAATTCCAAGGTCTCCCGTTCGCGCGAGGCGGTTTCGGGCGCCGCCCGCTGCTCGCGCAGCGGAGACGCCTCGAACCCGTCGACACGCTTCCGATAGTTCCGCTGGGTGCGTTTCCAAGTAAGCGCGGCGTTGTGCGCCACGCGGTAGATGAACGTAGAGGGTTTGGCGCCCTCGCGAAAGGCCGGCGCGGCCTTCCAAACGGCGAGCAACAGCTCCTGCATCAAGTCGTCCCGGTCCGCGCCGGCCGCGAAGCCGTTGGCGACGTGGTGCAGCACCGCGCCGTGGGCGCGAAGCCATTCCTCGAAGCAGGCCTTGTGGTCGTCGTTGTTCACGTTGTTCGCGGCATTAGATGCCGGCGTCGGACATTCCTTACAAAGAATCCTCGCCCGATCGTTGCCGACCACGCGCGGCAGAATCGGCTTCCGTCCCGCCGTGCGATGGAAAACCTGAGTCTTCGATGCCGCACGATCCCGCGAAACCATCGCCGCCCGCCACGCCCGAGCCGCCGCCACCGCCGCCCCCGGAGGCCGTCGCGCGTTTCGCCCCGGACATCCTCGGCCGGCTCGAGGACTACGGCCGGCAACTCGCCTCCGCCGGCGTCATCCGCGGGCTGATCGGTCCGCGCGAGGTGCCCCGCCTGTGGGATCGCCATTTGCTCAACTGCGCCGCGCTGGCCGAGGCGATAGGCGAAAATGAAACCGTCGCCGACATCGGCACCGGCGCCGGGCTGCCCGGCCTTGTCATCGCGCTTGTCCGGCCCGACCTGAAAGTGATCTTGGTCGAGCCGTTGGAGCGCCGCTGCGTGTTCCTCCAGGAGATGATCAAACACTTCAAACTCGCGCCGCGCGTCGAAGTTCGCCGAGGCAAGGCCCACCTGGTGAAGCCCGCCAACGCGGACGTGGTCACCTCGCGCGCCGTCGCCGCGCTCGACATGCTCGCCGGCTGGAGTTTTCCGCATCTGAAAATCGGCGGTCGGTTGCTGGCGCTGAAGGGCGATCGGGCCGACGAGGAGCTCGCGACGGCGAAGACCGAGCTGGCGAAATGGGGCGCCGATTCGGAAGCGGCGGTCATCACCTGCGGCGCCGGCTGGCTGCCGCAGCCGATCAAGGTCGTCCGCGCGCCGCGGCGCAAATAGCCCCGCCCGCCGGACGCCTGCGGGTTACAGGTGGACGGGCGCGGGGACGGCGCCCGTCCACCCCGGAGAAGACAAAAAACGCCCGGCCCCTTGCGGGACCGGGCGTCGTGAGCTTTCGGATACGCGATGAATGTCGCGAGGTCCGCGGCGCTTACTTCTTGTCGGAAGCGGCGTCGAGGATGTCGCCGAGGTTCATCATGTCGCCGGAGCTGTCGCGGTTGAGGGCCTCGTAGGCGGAGGTCTCGGCGGCGAGCTGCTCGGCGCTGTAGTTGGCGGCCTTGATGGAGAGGCCGAGGCGGCGCTCCTCGCGGTCGATCTTGACCACGCGGGCGGTGACTTCCTGGCCGGGCTTGACGTGGTCCTTCACCTTGTCGATGCGCTCCTCGCTGATCTGCGAGATGTGCACGAGGCCGTCGATGCCGTCCTTGAGCTCCACGAAGGCGCCGAAGGAGGTGATCTTGGTGATGGTGCCGGTGACGACGTCGCCGATGCGGAAGAACGCATCGATGTCGGTCCACGGATCGGTCGCGAGTTGCTTCATGCCGAGGCTGATGCGCTGCTGCGCGGCATCCACGTCGAGCACGATCGCGTCCACCTCGTCGCCCTTCTTGAGCATCTCGGACGGGTGGTTGATCTTGCGGGTCCAGGACATGTCGGAGATGTGCACCATGCCGTCGATGCCCTCCTCCAGCTCCACGAAGGCGCCGTAGGTGGTCATGTTGCG
>CBINJQ010000424.1:0-3696 GCA_966251015.1 uncultured Akkermansia sp.
GGGCGGCAGGCGGCCAACAGCTTGCGCGAGACGACCCGATCCGACTGCCGTTTCTGGGCTCAGTTCTTGAGGATCTGGATGAAGGTGTCGGGCGGTATGTTCACCTTGCCGATCATCTTCATCTTCTTTTTGCCCTCTTTCTGTTTGTCGAGGAGCTTGCGCTTGCGGGAGATGTCGCCGCCGTAGCACTTCGCGGTCACGTCCTTGCGCATCTCCTTCACGTTGTCGCGGGCGATGATCTTGCCGCCGATGGCGGCCTGGATCGCGACCTTGAACATCTGGGGCGGGATGATCTCGGCGAGCTTTTCGCAGAGCACGCGGCCTTTGCCCTCGGCCTTCTCGCGGTGGACGATGCTGGAGAACGCGTCGACCGGGTCGCCGTTGATCATGATGTCCATCTTCACGAGATCGCTTTGGACATACTCCCCCAGCTCGTAGTCCATCGAGCCGTAGCCGTGGGTGATGGATTTGAGGCGATCGTTGAAATCGACGAGGATCTCGTTGAGGGGAAGGACGCAGCTCAACATCACGCGGGAGGCGTCGAGCGTGTCGGTGTGGTCGCACACGCCGCGCTTTTCCATGATGAGGGCGAGGATGTCGCCCATGGAGTCGTTCGGGATGTGGATGGCGGCCTTGATCGTCGGCTCGCTGATATACTCGATGGTGCCCGGGTCGGGCAGGTTGATCGGGTTGTCGACCTCGATCTCCTCGCCGCCGTGGGGCTTCACCTTGTATACGACGGACGGATACGTGGAGATGATCTCGACGTCGTGCTCGCGGCGCACGCGCTCCTGGATGATCTCCATGTGGAGAAGCCCGAGGAAACCGCAGCGGAAACCGAAGCCCAGCGCGACCGAGCTCTCGGACGAGTAGAGGAAGGCGGCGTCGTTGAGGCGCAGACGCCCGAGCGCGGCCTTGAGTTTCTCGTAGTCGCTGCTCTCGAGCGGATAGAGGCCGCAAAACACCATCGGGCGGACCTCCTTGTAGCCGGGCAACATCTCGGCGGCGGGCTGACGCGCGAGGGTGAGGGTGTCGCCGATCTTGATGTCGGTCGTGTCCTTGATGTTGGAAACGATGTAGCCCACGTCACCGGCGTCGAGGGTGGCCATCTTGGTCATCTTCGGGGTGAAGACGCCCACCTCCTTGATTTCGGATTTCTGGTTGTTGCTCATGAGCAACATCTGGTCGCCGGCCTTGACCGAACCGGAAAACACGCGGGCGTAGGTTATGACGCCGCGGTAGCTGTCGTAGAGGGAGTCGAAAACGAGGGCGCGGGTGGCGGGGTTGTGCGTCCAGCGCGGCGGCGGGATGCGGGCGACGACGGCCTCGAGAATGTCCTGGATGCCGATGCCCGACTTGCCGGAGGCGAGGATGGCCTCTTCGGCGGGGATGGTCAGGATGTCCTCGAGCTGCTGCATGCAGAGCTCCAAATTGGCCGAGGGAAGGTCGATCTTGTTGATGACCGGGATGATTTTCAGGCCCTGCGCGGTCGCGAGGTGGGCGTTGGCCACGGTCTGGGCCTCGACGCCCTGGGCGGCGTCGATGAGGAGGACGGCGCCCTCGCAGGCGGCGAGCGAACGCGAGACCTCGTAGGCGAAGTCCACGTGGCCCGGCGTGTCCATGAGGTTGATCTTGTAGACGTGGCCGTCCTTGGCCGGGTAGGTCATCGTCACCGGGTGGGACTTGATGGTGATGCCGCGCTCCTTCTCCAGATCCATGGAGTCGAGATGCTGCTCGGTCAGCACGCGCTGGGAGACCGTGTTCGTGTATTCCAGCAAACGATCCGACAAGGTGGTCTTGCCGTGGTCGACGTGGGCGATGATGCAGAAATTACGGGTGAGCGTGGAGTCCATGCGTGCGGGTGCGGAGGCGCGACGGGCGCGCGGAATCGGCCACCCTGCGGAGCCCGCCGGGGAGTTTCAAGCCACCAAATCAAGGCGGCGGAAAAAGAACTTGTTCGGTTTTCCCGCGCCGCGGTTGTTAGAAAACGTCCCCGATGAACGACGACCCCGCATTGCTCCGCCGCTACGCGCAGGATGGCGCCGAAGACGCGTTTTCGGAGCTGGTATCCCGACACCTGGGGTTGGTCTATCATGCGGCGCTCCGGCAGCTTGGAGGCGACACGCGCCGGGCGGAGGAAGCCGCCCAAGCGGTCTTCATCGACCTCGCCCGCAAGGCCTCGAAGCTCTCCCGACGCCCCTCCCTGGCGGGCTGGTTGCACACGAGCACGCGTTTCGTCGCCACCAATCTCAAGCGGACCGAGCACCGTCGGCAGGTCCGCGAACAGGAGGCCTTTGCCATGAATGAAGCCCTTTCCCCGGATCGCTCCGACGCCGATTGGCAACGACTGCGCCCGGTGATCGACGACGCGCTTCACGAACTGGGCGAACGCGACCGCGAGGCGGTGCTGTTGCGCTATTTCGAAGGCATGAACTTCGCCGCCGTCGGCGCAAAGCTCTCGCTGAGCGAGGACGCCGCGAGGGTCCGCGTGGAGCGTGCCTTGGAAAAAGTCCGCCGGGCCTTGATGCGACGTGGCGTCACGTCGACCGCCGCCGCGCTCTCCGTCACTCTCGGCGCCCATGCGGGCACAGCGGCCCCGACCGGCCTCGCAGCCCAGATCACCGCCACCACGTTAGCCGCCGGCGCGGGCATCGCGGCAAGCACCGCCGGCCTAGGACTTCTCACCCTCATGAGCACCACCAAAACCGTGGCCGTCACCGGCGCGCTTCTCGTCCTCTCCTGGCTCGCCATTTACCAAAGCATCGAAGCCCGCCGGGCCCGGGCCGGCATGGCCGCCGCGCACAAGGACCACACCGCCCTCCTCGCCAAGGTATCGGATCTGGAGCGACAGCTCACCGCTAGCTCCGCCCGCGCCAGCGCCGCGGAGAACGAGAGCGCCACGCTGTTCGCCGAGCTCGACACGGCCGCCAAAGCGAGTGTCGCCTCGCCGGCCGACTCCGCCGCGCCCGCGGCGCCGATCACGCGCGCGATGGTCGACGCCCGTGCGCACATCCCCGATCTGCCCGACCCGGCGATGACGCCGCAATACATGCGAAACATGCTCTTCCTGAACACCGGCACCGGCCGGTTTCAGGAGGCGGCCTTTCTCGCCGGCATCGCCGCGACCGACTGGTCGTGGGCCGCGCGTTTCGAGGATTTCGACAACGACGGCCGGCTCGATCTCTTCGTGACCAACGGCACGCTCCGCGAATTCTTCGACGGCGACCTGCGCAAGCGAATCGAGAATCTGCCGCCCGCCGAGCGCAAACGCGTGTTTAAGAACTCGCCGATCCTGCGCGAGCGCAACCTGGCGTATCGAAATCTTGGAGACCTGCGTTTCGAAGAAAGCGGCGCGGGCTGGGGGCTCGACGATCTCGGCGTGAGTTTCGGCGCGGCAACGGGCGATCTCGATGGCGACGGCGATCTCGATCTCGTTTACTCGAACTTCGACGGTGATGTGACGCTGTGCCGCAACGAGGGAGAGGCGGGGCGTCGCGTCGTCGTCGCCTTGCGCGGCACGCGCTCGAATCGGTTCGGCGTCGGTGCCACCGTGCGGATCGAGACCGCCGCCGGCACGCAAGTGCGCCAGCTCGTCGTCGCGCGCGGTTATCTGTCGAGCAGCGAGCCGATGCTGCAGTTCGGACTCGGCGATGCTCTGCGAATCGATCGATTGATCGTGACGTGGCCGGACGGACG
>CBINJQ010000425.1:0-3638 GCA_966251015.1 uncultured Akkermansia sp.
GGTTGCGCCGTGTCGCGACCCGCCTGCGCTGGGCCGAGGCGGCGAGGCGGACCGCGGCGACCGTGGATCGAGCCCGGACGAACCGGCGATTGCTGTCGCTCTACGACGATGTCGTGCGGGAGCAGGCGCGCGCACGACGGACTTCGTCCCTGAAGCCCGCGCTGGCCCGCATCGTGACCGAAGGGCAGATCATCGCGGACAAGGCGGGCGCATTTATCCGCGCCGTGACCGGCGGGGTGGCGTCCACGACGGCCTCCGCCTCCGAAGATTCCGCGGTGGCGTCGGGACGTGAGTCCACCGGCTCCGGTCTGCTGCCGGTCGCGCCCTCATGATCGGCCCCGTCGCGCCCGCCGTCGACGATGCGCCCGCGCCCGGGGCGGCGTCTTCATCTTCGCGCGGGGACCGGTTCGGCGCGGCCGGGCGGTGGCTGCGGGGCCTGAGTCGCAAACAAGCGCTGCTGGGAGCTGCGGTCGTTCTGGCCTTGGTCTTCCTCGTCGTCGGCGGACGAAACATCGATCTGGAGGCATTTAACGCCTGGACGAAAAAACTGCCCGCCGCGGGAGTCGTGGCGGTGGTCGTGCTTCTGCCGCTGGTCGGATTCCCGATCAGCGCTCTGCATCTCGCGGCGGGGCTTCGTTTCGAGTTCTGGATCGCGCTGGCGATCGTGGCGGCGGCCACCTTGGCGCAGCATGTGATCTGCTGGCTGCTGGTGCGTGCGTTGCCGCGGCGGTGTTTCGCCCGCCTGGAGCCATGGAAAATGAAGCTCGCCGGAGCGGGCTTTCGGCAGGCGGCGGTGCTTTGCTGCCTCCTCCCCGGCATGCCCTACACCGTGCAACTCTACCTCCTGCCGGTGATGGGCGCCCCTTTGCGCGTGTTGTGCCTCGTCAGCGTGCCTCTGCACGCCACGCGCGCGACGGTCACGATCCTCCTTGGCGCGATCAGCGACGAACTGACCGCGGGGAGGGTCGTCGCGCTGGTGGTTTACTACGCGGCCATCTTCACGGTTTGCGCGTTCGCGCTTCGGCGCCTGCGGACGGCGCTGGCCGGGGCGAACGACGCGGAGCGGAAACCGATCCGATAGCCGACGCGGGAAAATCCCGTCTCCTTCGCGGGCGGAGCGCCGATGGCGGCGCCTGCCTCTTCCGCCTACGCTTCGGCCCCCGCCGTCCATGAGACTTTCTCCCAGCCACCTGCGTCGCTACAAGGACATCGCCGTCCTTCTCTTCAAATACGGCCGCGGCGATCTCGCCCGCCACATCCGGCAAAGCCGGGATGAACTCGATGCGCCCCTCGCCGACGCCGAGGCGGAACATGCCTCCCGGAAAGACGACGTCGATTCGCGCGCCGAACAACTCGCGGGCGACCTCGAGCGCATGGGGCCGACCTTCGTCAAAATCGGCCAGATCCTCGCGGGGCGGCCCGACCTCCTGCCGGCTCGATACCGGGAGGCGCTGGCCCGGTTGCAGGACAAAGTGGCGCCGTTCCCGGTCGAGGAAGTCGAGGCCATCCTGTTCAGCGAGCTGGGAGTGCGCGTTTCCAAGGCGTTTTCGCATTTCGAGCGAACGCCGCTGGCCGCGGCTTCCCTGGGCCAGGTGCATCGGGCGACGATGCGCGACGGCCGCGAGGTCGTGGTCAAGGTGCAGCGCCCGGGGATCCGGGCCGTCATCGCCACGGACTTCGAGGTCCTCGCCGATGTCGCGGGATTGCTGGAGCGTCACACCGAGGCGGGGCGGCTTTACCGCTTTCCCGAGCTGGTGGAACAATTCCGACGCACGCTGCGCGACGAGCTCAACTACGAGCAGGAAGCCGCGCACATGCGGCAGATCGGCCGCTGCCTCGCGGAGTTTCCCCGCTTGGACGTTCCGCAGCCGGTTAACGATTTTTGCTCGCCGCTGGTGCTGACGATGGCGCACGCGCCGGGGCGAAAAATCACCGCGCTGAGCCCGCTCGCTCGTATCGATCTGGACGGGGCGGGCCTGGCGGACGAGCTGCTCCGCGCCTATCTCAAGCAGGTCCTGGTCGACGGGCTTTTCCACGCCGACCCGCATCCGGGCAACATCTTCGTGACCGCCGACAACCATCTCGCGCTCCTGGATTTCGGCATGGTCGGCCGCGTCACCCCGGCGTTGCGCGAGCAACTCCTGAAGCTGCTCATGGCGATCAGCGAGGGGCGGGGGGAGGAGGCGGCCGAGGTGCTCCGCGACATGGGCGAGGGGACGGCGCGGGCGGCGTTCGACATGCAATCGCTGGCGCGGGCGGTGGCGTCGGTCGTCGCGAGCCAGCCGGAGGCGGATTTGCAGGACAGGGCGGTGGGCCGGGCCCTGCTGATGCTGGACTACCATGCGCGGCGGCATCATCTGCACCCGCCCCCGGAGCTGAGCCTGCTGGGAAAGACGCTGCTCCAGCTCGACGAGGTGGGGCGCACGCTCGCACCCTCGTTCAAGCCCGGGGATTCGATCCGCCGGCACCTGGGCGAGCTCATGACGGCGCGTATCCGCGAAGACCTTACACGTGGAAACCTTTTTGGCACGCTGCTGGAGGCGAAGAATTTCGCCGCCGGGCTGCCGGCCAGGCTGAACCGCGTGATGGAGAACCTCGGACGGCGGGATTTCGAGCTGACCGTGAACTCGCCCGAGACCGAGCAGTTGCTCGCGGGCATGCGCAAGATCGCCAATCGCATCTCGGCGGGGATAGTGCTGGCCGCGTTGATCGTGGGCGCGGCGCTGCTGATGCGCGTGGAGACGGATTTCCGCGTGTTGGGTTATCCGGGGCTCGCGATGCTGTGTTTCGCCGGCGCGGGCGCCGGAGGCGTGTGGCTGGTTGTCGCGACCTTCCTTTCCGACGCCAGGGACCCCGCGCGAAAGCCGAGGGAATAATCCGGCTCGACGCGCCACGCCGCCCGGACGGCGTCCGGGGCCAGACGCGCCGGCTTCCGTAGGCCGCAGCGCGTTCCGTCAAAGAAGAAACGCCACGGGGAAAATCCCGTGGCGTGCGCGGCGCGGCGACGTTCGTCGCGCTCGATGCGAATCGCCCCGCGACTACGACACCGCGCCCGGCGGGTGGGCGGGGTTTCCGTTCGTGTGGTCTGGGTCGTCCCAAGGCGTTCCGTAGTGCTCGTCGTAGGCGATGCGATCCGTGCCGAGGCGCCCGGGATGCAGCACGGCGGAGTCGGCTCCGCGCCCGACGGCGAGAAGCGCCACCACCTCGGTGTCCGGCGGGAGCTGCAGCGCCTTGCGCACGGCCCCCGCGTCGAACCCCTCCATCGGGGCCGTTTGCCAACCGAGGGACTCGAAGGCCAGCATCAGGTAGGTGAAGCCGATCATGACTTGTCGGGTGAGCCAGACCTCGCGGGGCAGCCCGTCGATGAACTGAAACGCCGACGTCTTCATCTTTTCGAGTTTGGCCGGGTCGGAGAGGTCGCCGCCGGTGCGCGCGGCCCGGGTTTTGAAGATCTCCTCCGCGCGATCGCGCCAGGCGTCGCGCGGCGCGGTGGCGACGATGACGAGCGGCGCCTCGGTGATCTTCTCCTGCCCGAAGGCGGCTTCGCGCAAGCAAGCGCGACGCTCGGGCGTGCGCAGCACGAAGAAACGCCACGGTTGCAGATTGTAGCCCGAAGGCGCCTCGGCGGCAAAACGGAG
>CBINJQ010000426.1:0-3631 GCA_966251015.1 uncultured Akkermansia sp.
TAGACGAGGCTCAGCGTCGGCGCGGAGGCGTCGATCACCGGCATGAGGTTCGACTCGGCGGTCAACGGGGAGCCGCCGAAGGCGCGTTCCAGGAGGTTGACCACGCCGTCGCCGTCGGGGTCGGCGTCGTCGGCGGCGTCGCCGGTCGCGGCGGTGGCGCCGAAATGCGTTTGACGCCAGCTCTGCGCGGGGGAAAGCGGCGTGGCCGAGACCTCGGGGGAGTTCGGGCTTTCGGTGAGGCTGTTGAACGCGGTGACGACGTAGCGGTAGGTGGCGCCGTTGGTGAGCGCGGAGTCGGTGTGGCTCGTCGCGGTGAGCGCGTTCGCGACGATGAAGTAGGGACCTCCGGCCGCGGTGGCGCGTTTCACGCGGTAGGCGGTGGCGCCGGGGACCGCGTTCCAGGTCAGCGCGGCCTGGGCGTCGCCGACGGCGGCGACGAGGCCGGAGGGAGCGGCGAGCGGCGGGATCGAGTAGAGGAAGGCCTCGGGGGCGAGGGCGGCGGAGCTGAGGCGGATGTCGTCGAGGTGGCCGAGGAAGCGGTCGGTGTGGGCGCCGTTGTAGAGGCCGCGCGCGACGGTGATCACGCCGGCGTCCCAGGCGGCGCCGTCGCCGGCGCCGGTGGAGAGGGACGGGTTGGCGCCGGCGGAGATGTCGAGCGAGGCGAGCTGCGTGTAGGCGGTGGCGCCGGCGGTGATGTTGCGCGAGTAGAGCCGTAGGGTGTCGCCGTCGGAGGTGGCGGCGACGGCCTGCCATTGGTTGGCCACGACGGCGTTGTTGGCGGAGTCGAGATTCCAGTTGTTGCCGTCGCCGTCGGTGAAGGAGAGCGCGAGCACGCCGTTGGGGCGCACGGAGAAGTAGAGCGCGGAGAGGGCGAGGTTGCCGTCGTGGGCGCCGAGGCTGTCGCGACCGACGAAGGTCTGGTAGCCGGTGACGGCGTTGGGCCGGATGGCGGCCTCGACGGTCCACTCGCTCGGGTTCCATGAGGTGAGCGCGGTGCCGACGGCGGAGAGGCTCGGAACCGTGTTTGAATTTTGAATACTGAGCGTGTTGGCGACGCCGGTGCGCGGGGTGATCGAGGAGGGGACGACGTTGCGATACGAAAACAGGTTGGCGCTCCAGGCGGAGAGCGGGCTGGCGTTGCCGGAGACGTCGAGGATGGCGCCGTCGTAGGCGCCGGGAGCGGGCGGCGCGTAGGGGACGGGCGCGTTGGCCGTGCCCTCTTCAAAATTCCAGTGCGCGACGGCGGCGGCGGGGCGGTGGAGAAACTCGGAGGGATGGAGCGCGGTGTCGGAGACGCGGATGTCGTCGAGGTGGCCGAGAAAGCGGTCGGTGTGGGCGCCGTTGAAGAGTCCGCGGCCGACGGTGAAGACGCCGCGATCCCAGCTGGCGCCGTCGCCCGCGCCGAGGGTGAGGGCGGGGTTGGCGCTGGTGGAGATGTCGAGCGTGCCGAGGAGGGCGTAGGAGGCTTCGCCGGCGGTGAGGTTGCGGCGGTAGAGACGCAGCGTGCGAGCGTCGCAGGTGGCGGCGACGGCGTGCCACTGGGCGGGGGCGATGGCGCCGGCGGAGGACTCCAGGTTCCAGTGGTTGCCGGCGACGTCGGTGAAGGCGATGGCGAGGACGCCGCCCGGGCGGACGGAGAAGTAGAGCGCGGCGAGGGCGGGGTTGGCGGAGTTGGCGCCGAAGCTGTCGCGGCCGATGAAGGTCTGGAAGCCGGCGACGGCGTCGGGGCGGATGGACGCCTCGAGCGTCCAGCGCTCGGGCAGCCAGGTGGTGAGCGAGGTGCCGATGGCGGAGAGCGACGGGACCTCGTTGGCGTTTTGGATGCTGCGGGTGTTGGCGAGGCCGGTCGCGGGCGTGGTGGCGGAGGGGACGAGGGCGCGATACCAAGCGAGAGAGGAGGACCAGGCGGAGAGGGCGTTGCCGTTGCCGGAGACGTCGCGGATGGCGCCGTCGTAGGCGCCGGCGGCGGGAGGAGCGTAGGGGACGTGGGTGTCGGCGGCGCCCTCCTCGAAGTTCCAGTAGGCGAGGGCGCGGGTGCCGCCGACGCGGACGCCGGCGAGCTGGGCGATCTCGCCGCCGCCCAGCGCGCGCCCGTGGACGCGGAAGTCGTCGATGCTCCCGTTGAAATAGGGGTCGGCGGCGAACTGGCTGCGGCCGAGGTAGAGGTTGCGCGCGAGCAGTTCCCACGGGCGGATGGTGACCGCGCCGGAGGCGACCGGCGCGCCGTCGAGGTAGAGCACGCCCCTGGCGCCGTCGAGCGTGACGGCGACGTGGCACCACTGGCCGACGGGCAGGGCGGCGGGGGCCTCGATCACCTGCTCGGCGCCGCCCTTGGCGACGGCGAAGCGGAGTTTGCCGGTCGCGGAGCTCGGGGTGAGGAAGAGGTAGGCGGTGGTGTCGGCGCCGAAGTCGAGGAGGCGTTGCCAGGCGGCGCCGCCGTTCCATTTGACCCAGGCGGAGAAGGTGCGGGCGTTGGCGACGGAGAGCGGGAAGGCGGCGTGCTGGCCGGAGCCGCCGAGGGAGAGGACTTTTCCGCGTATCGGATCGGTAACTACGGCGGCGCCGCCGGCGAGGGTGGCGGCGTATTGGCCGGTCTGGTCGCGGCCGTCGATGTCGAAGGCGTAGCGCGTGCTCCAGTCGCCGCGCACGACGGGCCAGCCGTCGGGGCCCCAGACGAGTTCGCGGACGCCGAGCAGCGGGGCGCCGTTCTGGACGCCGTCGTAGTAATGGTGGCTGAACCAGAAGCGGCCGTTTTCCTGGAACACGCCGGCGTGGCCGGGGCCGAGGTGGCGGCCGGTGCTGTCCAGGAGCATGGCGCCGCCGGAGTTGGTCATGGCGACGCCGTTCTTGTCGAGGTAGGGACCGGTGACGCTCGTGCCGCGGCCGACGCGGACGTTGTAGGTGCTGTTCGTGCCCGAGCAGCAGCCGCCGTAGTTGATGAAAAGGTAGTAGTAGCCGCCGTGTTTGTAGAGGTAGGCGGCCTCGGTGGTGTTGCTGAAGAAGGCGGGGCCGTTGTTGGCGATGCGGGTGGTGACGTTGTTGAGACGTTTGCCGGTGGCGGGGTTGATCTCGACGATGACGATGCCGTTCGAGTAGGAGCCGAAGACGAGCCAGACGCGGTTGTCGGTGTCGACGAAGACGCTCGCGTCGATGCAGTTATACTCGGTGTAATCGGTGTCGGGCGTGGCGTCCCACGCGGCGTCGGACTGGACGACCTTGCCGTGGTCGGTCCAGACGGGGTTTTGCAGGGACGGCGTGGTGACGAGGCCGATGGCGGAGTCGATCGTGCCCCATTCGGAGATCGAGTAGTAGACGTGGTAGCGGCCGTTGAAGTAGGCGACGTCGGGCGCCCAGAAGTGGCCTTCGAAGCTCGGGACGGCGAGGGTGGTCCAGGCGGGCGGGGTGGTGAAGACGCGGCTCGATGACCAGTTGCGCAGATTGGTGGACGACAGGATGCGGATGCCGTCGCCGGTGCCGAAGGTGTAGTAGCGGTCGCCGTCTTTGACGATGGTGGACGGGTCGTGGATGCCGTAGTCGCCGGAGAGCGGGAGCTGGGCGGCGAGGCGGGCGCCGGAGCAGACGAGCAGGAGGACAAGGCCCAGCGCGAGGCGGAGGACCGGCGGGAAAAGCG
>CBINJQ010000427.1:0-3618 GCA_966251015.1 uncultured Akkermansia sp.
GCCGCCTCGCGCCGCCGCCGCGCCTGAGCGCCTGATCCGCCGCCCGCGTCCCTCCCCCTTTGCCCGGCCGCTCCCGGCCGGGCCTGGCCGCTGCCTTGCCCGGCGGCGGCCCTCTCCCAACCGAAAAACCAAAAACAAGAAAACATCCGCACATGCTCGCGTCCCGCATCAAATCCCGCTCCGGCCTCGCCGCCGCCGTGCTCCTCGTCTCCGCCTCGGCGGTCCAGGCCCACGACCTCGACATCCCGTCCTACATCGTCGGCGTGGACAACCTCGCCACCATCGCCTCCGGCACCTTCGCCGGCATGCCCAATCCCAACTACCAACGCCTCACCTTCCTCTTCGCCCACACCTATACCGCCACGCCCTCCAGCAACCATTACCACAGCAAGGGCGTGTTTCGCTACGATCCCGCGTCCACGCCGTCCTCGCCTCTCATCGAGACCAACCCGTCCAACTACGTTCCCGAAAGCGCCAATCCGCCCGTCACGCTCACCCTCGGCTCCGGGCTCTACGCCGACAAGTTCGTGAGCAACCCGCTCGACGAGTCGTCCGCCAGCTACGCCTTCAGTTTCATGACCATCGCCGACGTGGATTCGCTGCGCGGCTTCGGCACCGGCTCGCCGGAAGACATCCTCCTCAACTCCTCCTCCGGTCGCTGGTCCGCCTCCGTCGCGGGCGCCGACGTCCATCTCGAACTCGTCTCGCTCAGCGCGGGCCTGCACGTCGGCGACGCGTCGAACTTCGACCTCGTCACCGGCGCTGGGAACGAGATCCACCTCGGCGACGACTTCTCCTTCACTCCGGTTTTCTGGACCGACTCCTCCGCCGCCTTCGGCACCTACGTCGCGCAGTTCAAGCTCACCGACGAAAGCGGCGCCTTCGGCGATTCGGACGTCTTCGAGTATCGCTTCCAGGTCAACTCCGCCTCGGCGATCCCCGAGCCGTCCTCCGCCGCCCTGCTCGCCGGCGCCGTCATCCTCGGCTTCGTCGCCACGCGCCGCCGCCGCGCCCCCCTCGCGCGCACAGCCTGACGCGCCCCCACGTCCCACGGCCGGCCGGACGACCCCGCGTCGTCCGGCCGGCTTTTCTCGGGCGAAGCTTTGCGCCGGACGCGTATCACCCTACATATCCCGCCATGCTGGTCCTCCCCCGCGCCCTTCGCCTGCTCCTCCTCGTCGCTCTCTGCGCCCTGCCCGCCTCCGTCCATGCGCAGGTCAAAGCATCTCTCCACGCGCTGAAGTCCACCTTCCCCGCCGACTCCGCCGAGGTCGTCGTTGGCCTCCGTCTCGAACACGAACCGCATTGGCACACCTACTGGCTCCAGCCCGGCACCGGCCTGCCGACCAGCCTGTCCTGGCAACTCCCTCCCGGCTGGACCGCCGGCCCCATCCGCTGGCCCGCGCCCGGTCGCGTCTACGACACCGCCAAGAACCTCGCCGGCAACGGCTACGAGGGCGTGGTGTTTCTCCCCGTCACCCTCACCCCGCCGCGCGACCTTCCCGCCGACCAACCCGTCACGCTCCGCGCCAAAGCCGAGTGGCTCATGTGCAAGGACGTCTGCATCCCCGGCGAGGCCGAGCTCAGCCTGACGCTCACGCCCACCGACCCGGGCGCCATGACCACGGCAAACGTGACCGATTCCGACGCGGGCGAAGCCCTGCTCGCCACGCTCGACGCCTTGCCCAAACCGCTCCCGTCGGATTGGAAACCGCAAGCCGTCCGAGGCCCCGACGCCGTCGCCAAAACCATCATCCTCTCGTTCGCCTCCGCAGACGCCCCGCAAGGCGAACCCTGGTATTTCGACGCCGACGCCGTCATCGCCTACGACAAGCCCCAGCCCCGCTCCGCCGACGCCCCCGCCAACCGCATCGCGCTGGAACTGGCGGTCTCCGACTACGCCGACGCCTCGCCGAAGCGCCTGCGCGGTTTGCTCACCTTCGCCGGAGGACCGGCCTACGAGATAGATCTGCCCATCACCGCCGCCTCCACCGCCGCATCCTTGTCCGCCGGAATCCTCGCCCTCGCTTTCGTCGGCGGCCTCATCCTCAACCTCATGCCCTGCGTCTTCCCCGTGCTCGGTCTGAAGATCATGGGCTTCGTGCAACAGTCCGGCCACGACCGCAAAAAGATCACCGCGCACGGCTTGGTATTCACCAGCGGCGTCCTGCTCTCATTTTGGCTGCTCGCCGGCGTGCTCGCCATCCTCCGCGCCGGAGGCGAGGAACTCGGCTGGGGCTTTCAGCTTCAGGAGCCGGCCTTCGTGTTCGCGATGGCGGTCGTTCTCCTCGCCTTCGCGCTCAACATGTCCGGCGTCTTCGAGTTCGGACTGGGCGCCACCGCCGTCGGCGGCTCGCTCCAGCAAAAGCAAGGCTACGCCGGATCCTTCTTCACCGGCGTGCTCGCCACCGTCGTCGCCACCCCGTGCAGCGCGCCCTTCCTGGCCCCCGCCCTCGGCGCCGCCCTGGCGTTGCCCACGGCATCAAGCTTCGCGGTCTTCACCGCCGTAGCACTCGGTCTCTCCGCTCCCTATCTGATTCTCGCCGCCTTCCCCGTCGCCATCCGCGTCCTGCCCCGCCCCGGCGCATGGATGGAGACGTTTAAGCAAGGCCTGTCGTTCCTCCTCTATGCCACCGTCGGCGTGCTCTTCTGGATACTCGCCGGTCAGCTTAAGGAACCCGATCAGCAGCTATCGGTTGTGCTCGCGCTCTCCGTTCTCGCGTTCGCCCTCTGGCTCTATGGACGCGCCACCGCGCCCGCCGCACACGCCGGCATCGGCCGCAAGATCACCTTGTGCCTCTCCGGCGTCCTCGCCTTTGGAGCCATCGCATGGGGTTGGCCGCAAACGCCCAAAGTCGTCTGGGAAGACTGGAGCGCCGAGCGCGTCGCCGCGCTCCAAAAGGAGGGCCGCCCCATCTACGTCGATTTCACCGCCCGCTGGTGCTTCACCTGCCAGACCAACAAAAAAGCCGTCTTCGCCGGCCCCGGCTCGGGCGAGGTCTTGAAAACGTTCCGCGACAAAAAAGTCGCCACCCTTCGCGGCGACTGGACCAACCGCGACCCGAAGATCACCGCCGAGCTCGCCCGCTGGAAACGCGCCGCCGTGCCCTTTAACCTCCTCTACCTTCCCGGCCAGCCCGAGCCGAAGGTTCTCCCCGAACTCCTCACCCCCGGCGTGGTGCTGGAAGCGCTGAAGGAATAATGCGCAATGCCTCGGATGCCTAACCGCTAAATGGCGCTAATCATCGCTAAATCAGAAACCAAAACTCCAATCTCACGCACGGAGTTTTAGCCGGCGGCAAGAAGGATTGATTTAGCGACAGTTAGCGAAATTTAGCGTTTCAAAACTCCACGCCTTTGTTCGTCGAACTGCGGAATCTGGGATAATGCCCCGCGCAACGGGCGACAGCCGGTGCGATCTCACCGGCTGTCGGAGCAAGTTGGCACTCAGAACTTCATCGTGAGCGCCTTGCCGGTGTAACGGACGGACTGGCCGAGATCGGCCCTGGGTTCTGCGATGCCGGCGGTGGCGGCGGAGGCGGCGAGCACGACGCGGAGCTCGCGCTCGGCGACCAGGCCGGGGAAGGAGCCCTGGCGTTTGCCGACGGAGAGCGTGCG
>CBINJQ010000428.1:0-3609 GCA_966251015.1 uncultured Akkermansia sp.
GGCTTACACCCAACGGGCAGGGGCGGTGGCACCCGCCCGTCCGCCTAAAATCCAAAAAGGCGCCGCCCCATGGAGGGATCCCTCCATGACCGAATCACCGCCGTCTCACGTCTTCGGCTTCTGCTCCCGCGGCGAAAACTCGTCGAGCGAGTGGTGGCGCCACGAGTTGTCGTCCGTCTGGATCATGATCGTGCCCTTTTCGAGCTGCTGGAGCCAGTTCGTGCCGCTGTTGCTCTTCAGGTAGGCCTCGCCGGCCTCCTGCCCGAGTTTGGAGTAAACGTTTTGCCTGGCCTTCTCGGCCATGGCCTTGATCGCGGTTTCTTTCTCGGCCCGGCTTAGCTTCGGGTCTTTTGCGACCGCGAGCGCGGCTTCGGGCACCGTTTTGCGCTGGTCGTAGATCTCGTTCACTTCGGCCTTGGGCAACTGGAAGCGGGACGCGAGTTGGGTGAGCTGCCGGTAGTCGTAGTTTTTCGCGCGGGCGTAGTCCTGGTAGCGCTCCTCGCCCATTTGCTGGCGCAGCATTTCGTTCATCTTCTTCTCCGCGGCGCGACGGCGGTCCCAATCCGCGGAGGTGTAGCTGTTGTCGGCGTTGCGCGATAGTTCCGGGTCGGACTCGCGGAGTTTGTGGATCAGGATGAACTCGTCTTCGGACGGCTTAAACCCGGCGAGTTCCCAGCGTAGGCTCTGCGCGATTCGGGAACTTCTCAGCTGGTGCGCCTCGAACTCCTCGGGGGTGAGCAGTTCGCGCAGCTCCTTTTCTTTCTCCGCGCGGAGAAACTCCAGCTTTTGCTTGTCCGAGGCGAGCGGCATGCCGCGACTCTCGCCTTCGACCTGCTGGATCATCGTGTCGTAGTCCTCGTTGATCTTCCGAAGCGCGTCGCGTTTGGCATGCGGGATGGGGTTGTTGTCGTCGGGCTTCGGCGGCTCCTCGCCCAGCAGCGACACGCGGAGGGCGTCTTTCTCGCGGCGCAGGTCGAGGCGGGCGAGGCGCAGCTCCAGGGTCTCGCCGGCGTTGCGGTCGTAGTAGTCCTGGCTCTCCCAGTAGTTCGACGAGGCCTGCTTGGGTTTGAGCGCTTCTTCGCGGGCCTTGAAGCGCTCGTTGATCTCGGCGCTGACGATGGCGCGCACCAAGCGGTCCGGCAGGCCGGCGGCGCGCAGATTTTGGGTCAAGGTGGGGAGGTCCTCGGAATAGGCCTTCTCCCAGACCTCGGGCGCGAGGGCCGCGGCGGCGGAGTCATGGGGCGCCCCGATGCCGGCGCGCGCGGTCGAGATCACACCCCCTTTTCCTGCGTTTGCCTTTGCGGAGTCCGCCGAGGCGTCGGTTCCGCGGCTAAACAGGATGACATTGGCGGCGACGGAGCCGGCGAGGAGAAACCAGGGCGCGAGCGAGCGCGGAGCGTTCATGGCGGGGTAGTTGCGGTGATTAGGCATGCGCAGACCCCCCGCGCAAGCAGCGGTTCCCGGCGTCGGGGCGTTTTGCACGCCGGAAAAAGCGCGGCGAGGTGCAATGTGCACCGCGCGGGCGCGTGGCGGTTTCGTTAAGAATATCGGAAGCGGCCATGGGGCAGGCGGAAGCGCGACGGGCCGTCCCGGTGGCATGCGCGCGGCTGGGGTGGGTTCGGTTCATTTTCAGTCATCCAACCATAACCCAGCCCGGCCTCCCCACCTGGAGGCCAAGGCGCAGCCCCTCTGTCCCATCATGTCGCTCCCACCATCCTCGGCCGCCAACCTCGCTTTCTCCTTCGGTGGATTCACCGGAACCATCGCTCGCAGCCCGGGTTTTTTCGACGACCAGGCCCGAACGAGTAGTGACAAGTTCGATACGAAGCGCGGGCGGGTGGACGCCGCGTTCCCCATCGTCGCGTTCTGTCATCTGAGCTGGGACTGGGTCTGGCAACGACCGCAGCAGTTCCTCTCCCGCCTCGCCCGCCGCCATCCGCTCCTCTTCGTCGAGACGCACTGCGTCGACATCCCGGCCGGCGAGACGGTGGTCCGCACGCCCAAGGATCATCCGAACGTCACCGTCCTTCGCGTGCATCTGCCCGCCTCGCGCTGGCAGGACGGGGCCTTCATCGACTACGAGCGACGCCGCCTCGTGCTCGAGGTGCTGGCCGGCGAGTTGCACGGCCGCTTCGAGAAGCCCGTCCTCTGGTTCAACGACCCGATGGCGGTCAGCGCCTACGCCGGATGGCTCGGCGAAAGGGCCATCGTCTACGACTGCATGGACGAGTTGTCGCAGTTCAAAAATCCGCCCGCCGGGCTGCTCGACCGCGAACGCGCGCTGCTCACGTTCGCCGACGTCGTGTTTTGCGGGGGCAGGAAGATGCGCGACAAGCGACTTCCCCTGAACTCGAACTGCCACTTCTACGGCACCGGCGTCGATTGCGAGCACTTCGGAAACGCCCGTTCGCAGTCCCTCCCGGTCGCCTCCTGCCTTACCTCGAAGCTCGGCGCCGCGTCGGGCGCGCCGGTGCTGGGCTATTTCGGCGTCATCGACGAGCGCATCGACTACGAGCTGCTTGCGCGTCTCGCCGAGGCCCGGTCCGACTGGCAGATCGTGATGGTCGGGCCGGTCGCCAAGGTGAACCCGGCGGACTTCCCGCAGCGCCGCAATCTCCACTGGCTCGGCCCGCAGCCCTACGAGCAGCTGCCCGCCATCACCAAGGGTTTCTCGGTTTGCCTCATGCCCTTCGCGCTCAACGCCGCGACCGAATACATCAATCCCACAAAGGCGCTCGAATACATGGCCGCCGGCCGTCCGGTCGTCTCGACCGCGCTCGACGAGGTGAAGAGCAATTTCGACGGCGTCGCGCGCATCGCGCGCTCCCACGAGGAGTTCGTCGCGCTCTGCGCGCAGGAGGTGTCGTCGCCGTCCTCGCGCCGCATCGCGCGCGGGCTCGCGCTGGCCTCGGTGAACACGTGGGACATGATCGCCGCGAAGATGGAGGGGCACATCCTTGACGTCCTTTCGCTGAAGGCGGCGCGAGCGTCCGCCGCCTCGGCCGCCGCGAAGGTCGCGGCCTTCAACGACGCCAAGTCGGCCGGCATCGCAACCCTCAGCCCCTCGGCCTGTGTTTGATTATCTCATCGTAGGCGCCGGCTTCGCCGGAAGCGTTCTGGCCGAGCGTCTCGCCCGCCGGCTCAACAAACGCGTGCTCATCGTGGACAAGCGCCCGCACATCGGGGGCAACGCCTACGACTGCCACGACAAGCACGGCATCCTCGTCCATCGTTACGGTCCGCATATCTTCCATACCAACTCCGCGGAGATCTTCGACTACCTGTCGCAGTTCACCGAATGGCGCCAATACCAGCATCGCGTGAAGGCCTGCGTCGACGGACGGCTCGTGCCGATCCCCATCAACCTCGACACCGTCAACGAGCTCTACGGCCTGCGTCTCGACCCCGAGGGCATGAAGGCGTTCCTCGCCAAGGTCGCCGAGCCGCGCGAGCAGGTGCGCACCTCCGAGGATGTCGTGGTGAAGGGCGTGGGCCGCGAGCTCTACGAGAAGTTTTTCCGCGGCTACACCCGCAAACAGTGGGGGCTCGATCCCTCCGAGCTGGACGCCCAGGTCACGGCGCGCGTGCCGCTGCGCTTCAACCGCGATG
>CBINJQ010000429.1:0-3586 GCA_966251015.1 uncultured Akkermansia sp.
TCACGCAGCTGTAGCTCAATTGGATAGAGCATCTGACTACGGATCAGAAGGTTTGGGGTTCGACTCCCTACAGCTGCGCCACTTTAAGCCCCGCGACACGAGAGTGTTGCGGGGCTTTTTGTTTGCCGACGCGGTGGCCGGCCCGGGTTGTCGCGATGTCGGCCGGCCGTTGGTCGGGAAGACCGGGGACGGTGGATGGGCGCGGGATCAATTGCGTGGCGTTGCGCCCGGCGCGGGAACGAGCCGTTTGCGGACAATAAAAAACCCGCCGTGACCAAGGTGAGGCGGCGGGTTTTTCTGATGGTGTCCTGACCCCGACACCGGAGGGAAAAACGCTAACCGACGGCCAGGCCGGCGGCGCGGAGAAAGAACGGGGGCCGTTTAGGCGGCTTCGTCGACCATCTTGCGAGCGGACTCGCGGTGGCGACGGGCCTTGAAGAGCTGCGCGCGCTTGGCGAGCATGCGGTCGAGCTTGTCCATCAGGAGGTCGACGGCCTTGTGGCACTCGTCGGCGGAGACGGAGGCGTTCATGTCGGGGCCGTTGATGACGATATGGCCTTTGGCGGTGAAGCGGTGTTCGACGTCCTGCTTCGTGTCGCACTCGAGTTCGACACGGAGGCGAATGATTCGCTCCTCGTGGCGGAAGAGGCGCTCGGACTTGTCGTGCACAAACTGTTTCAGCGACGGGGTGAGATCGAGGTGGATACCGGATACGATGACGTCGTGGGTGCTATTCATGATTTCTGTGGGATCTGGGTTTACCTTGGCCAGAAGGGGTGCGAAGCCTGCGCGATCATTCCCATGCGCGCGCTTCGTGAAATGCTGTCCGAGTATTCCGTCATCATCGTGACGGGTGGCTCCTCCGGAATCGGGAAGGCGTTCATCGAACACGTCGGAAAGCTGAATTCGGAGGTGGTCATTTGCAACCTTTCCCGGCGAACGCCGGACACTTTTTCAGGACAGCTTAAGGCGCGCCAAGTGACGGTGGATTTGAGCGATCCGGTCGCGTTGGGAAACGCGGCCGAGGAGGTGTCCGTGTTTTTGCGCCGGGAGGCCGCGCCGGGAAAAGCGATGCTGATCAACAACAGCGGCTTTGGCGGCTACGGCCGCGTCGGCGAGCTGGGGAGAAACCACCAGCTGGAGATGATCGACGTGAACGTGCGCGCGGCGGTGGATCTGACGGCGCGGTTGCTTCCGGCCCTGCGCGAGCGAGGGGGCGCGGTGGTGAACATCGCGTCGACGGCGGCGTTTCAGCCGACGGCGCACATGGCGACGTATGGCGCGACGAAGGCGTTCTTTTTGCACTGGAGCCTGGCGTTGAACGAGGAGCTGCGCGGGAGCGGCGTGCGGGCGCTGGCGGTGTGCCCGGGGCCGACGGCGACGGATTTTTTCAAGCGCGCGGGACTGAAGCAGGGGGCGGTGGGCGACCGCTGGGGGCAGACGGCGGATCAGGTCGTCGAGGAGTCGTTGCGCGCGCTGGCGCGGGGGCGGGCGCAGGTGGTGTGCGGGTGGGCGAACTGGTTCATGGCGGCGGTGGCGTCGCGGTTGCCGAAGCCGTTGGCGGCGCGAATCGGCGCGGCCTTGTTGGTGAAGTTTCGCGCGAGCAAGGTCGCGGCGGCGGGAGGGGACTCGAAATGAGCGCGAGCGGCGAAAACGGGCCGACGGCCGCAGGCACGGGCGACGACGGCACGTATGGCGGACGGTTGCGCGTGTGCGCGTGGCCGCGGCGCGAACAGGACACGAGTCGCGTGCGGATGATCGGGGCGGAGGAGCTGCGAGGGTGGGTGTTTGCGGCGGACGAGGAGGTCGTGGCGATCAACAAGCCGGGCGACGTGGTGTGCCATCCGTCGAAGGCGGGGCCGTGGTCGAGCCTGGCGGGCGCGGTGAAGGCGGGGCTGGGGCTGGAGAAGGCCCACCTGGTTTTCCGGCTCGACCGGGAGACGAGCGGGATCGTGCTTTTCGCGAAGACGGAAAAGGCGGCGAGCCGGCTGCAACGGGCGATGCAGGACGGGCGGATACGGAAGACCTACCTGGTTGTATTGGTAGGTGAACTACAGGGAAAAGACCGGCCGGCGGACGGGGGAAGCGGCGGCGAAGAGAAGCCGGCGGGGGCGGAGGAGGTTTTCGTGGATCAGCCTTTGGGCGACGACGAGGCGAGCCCCGTGTTCGTGAAGACGTGCGTGCGTCCGGACGGGAAGGCGGCGCGGTCGCGGTTCCGGCCGCTGGCGGCGGCGGGCGGGTTTACGTTGGCGGAGGTGAAGATCGAGACGGGGCGGAAGCACCAGATCCGGGCGCATGCGCAGTGGCTGGGCTTTCCCGTGGTCGGGGACAAGATCTACGGGCCGGACGCGCGATGCTATTTGGAGTTTATCGACCGGGGGTGGACGCCGGCGTTGGCGGAGCGGCTGCTTTTGCCGCGGCAGGCGCTGCACTGCGCGCGGATCGCGCTCGAGGGCAACGCCGCCGGGCTCGGAGCGCAGGCGTGGAGCGCGCCGCTGGCGGCGGACCTCAGGGCGTTTGTGCGCGAGCGGATGGGGGCGGACGCGGAGGCGGCGCTGGCGGAGTGGGAGCGAAGCTGAGGGGCGACGGGGCGCCCGCGAGCGGGCGGCCTACGGGGTCGCGGCGGCGGAGCCGACGGACAACGTGAGGTCGTCGGCGGTGCGGAGCGTGCGGTCGGGGCCGGCGCTGCGGAGTTCGAGGGCGTCTCGCGAGATGGCGTGGATGTCGTAGGGCGTGCCCCATCGGTCGAGGAGCTGGCCGGTGGCGGGCGAAATGGCGGAGGCGTCGCGCGGGAGCAGCCCGATGCGGTGTGGGTTTGCGCCGGCGAGGGCGTTGACGAACTGGGCGTTGGTTTCGAAGGCGGGGAAGGCGTCGAAGCGCTCGCGGTAGAGGGTCAGGATACGGGCGATGGCGCGGAGGTCGTCCCGGGCGGTGGCGGACGGCGAGTTGAGGGAATCGGCGAGGGGCGAGCGGGGAAACGACGGCGAGGGCGCGACGGGGGCGAGGGCGGGGCGCGCGGGAGAGTCGGGGGCGAGAGGCGGCGGCCGGAGCGCGGGGGGCGGGGCGGGAGTCGGAACGGGCCCGGGTTGCCCGGAGGGCGGAGGGGCGTCGCGTTTGACGCAGAGCGGGATGATGATCGCGGCGATCACGCCGAGGATTAGCAGGGGGATCTGCGGGAAAAGCGGAAGGCGGGCGAAACGGGTCATGCGGCGCGATGGAATCGGAGTTTAATGGCCGCAAAAAGGCGCGGTAGGCGCAAAAAGCTAAACCACAGATTACACGGAATGCACGGATGACGGATGGACGGACTGAGCGGCTCGGTTTTTGCGAATTTTGCGCTTCTTAGCGGCCTATCCTCAGAGATTCATGAAACCGAGGTCGCGGGAGGCGAAGCGGCCGATGTTGGGAAGGACGAGGGGGAGATTCGCGTCGGAGACGCCGAACCAGCGGGCGAGGGTGGCGGCGTATTCGTCGGTGGAGATGCCGGGAATCCAGGCGCCGCGGTCGCCGGTGTCGTCGGGGCCGCCGGATTGGAGGACGGGCATGCGGCCGATGATGCGGCCGCCGTTGACGGCGCCGCCGAGGA
>CBINJQ010000430.1:0-3583 GCA_966251015.1 uncultured Akkermansia sp.
GGTCGTAGCCGCCGTCGCCGTCGCGGGAAAATTTTAGCCCGAGGTCGACCAGTTCCTGCACGCGGGCGGGGCCGTCGGCGACGATTTGCTTCACGACCTTGCGGTCGCAAAGGCCGTCGCCGGCGACGAGCGTGTCGGCGACGTGTTTCGCGAAATCGTCGGTCCGCGCGGTGACGACGGCGATGCCGCCCTGCGCGTAGTTCGTGTTGGAGTCGGCCTTGTTCTTTTTGGTGAGGATGGCGACGGACCGGCCCTGGCGCGCGACCTTGAGCGCGAAGCTGAGGCCGGCGATGCCGGAGCCGATCACGAGCACGTCGTAGCGACGCGCGGCGCGAGGGACGGCGGCGGTCGATTCGGGCGCCTCGACGGAAGCGGGGGAAGGGGCGGCGCTCACAGGACGATGTTGTCGATCAGACGCACCTCGTCGACCCAGGCCGCGACGGTGACGAGCGAGCGGCCGGGCTCGGCCTCTTTCATCGGCTCCATGGTGAAACGGTCGACGAGCGAGACGTAGATCACGCGGACGCGGCGTTGTTGCCCGAGGATGTGGGTCGCCTCGGCGACGAGCCGGTCGGAGCGGCGCTCGCCGGCGGCCACCATGTCGCGGGCCTTGAAAAGCGCGCGGCTGATCGAAAGCGCCTCGGCGCGCTGGGTGGCGGTCAGGTAGCGGTTGCGCGAGCTCATCGCGAGACCGTCCGGCTCGCGGAGCGTGGGGGCGACCACGATGTCCACGGTGAAGTTGAGGTCGGCGACCATCTTCTGGATCACCGCGACCTGCTGCGCGTCCTTCTGGCCGAAGACGGCGAGATCGGGGCGGCACATGTTGAACAACTTGGCGACGACCGTTGTCACGCCGCGGAAGTGCGAGGGACGGGAAACGCCTTCCAGCGGCTTCGCGATCCGCTCCTCGGTGATGAATGTCGAGTAGCCCTTGGGATACACCTCGTCCGGCGGAGGCGCGAAAACGTAGTCGGCGCCGGCGGACTCGCATTTGGCGACATCGGTTTCCATTTCGCGCGGATATTTGTTAAAATCCTCGCTTGGAGCGAATTGGGTGGGATTAACGAAAATGGAGACCACGACCTTGTCGGCGCGCTCCGCCGCGAGGCGGACGAGGCTGAGATGGCCGTCGTGCAGCGCTCCCATGGTGGGCACGAGCCCGATGATCTGGCCCTTGGAGCGAAGCTCGTGGGCGAGAGTCTGCATCTCGAGGACGGAGGTGATGATTTGCATGCGTGGATCGGGGCGCGGAGGGACGCGGGGCTTGAACAAAGGCGGCGCGCACCTCTTGTTCAAGCGTTTCACCCAACGCTTACCGCCTCCCACGCCATGATCCGCATCAACGAGAACTACCTGAAGCTCAAGGCCAGCTACCTCTTTTCCGACATCGCCAAGCGCGTCGGCGCCTACACGGCCGCCAATCCCGACAAGCCCGTAATCCGCCTCGGCATCGGCGACGTCACCGAGCCCTTGCCGCAGGTCTGCATCGACGCGTTGAAGAGCGGCGCCGAGGAACTCGCCAACCGCGCGACCTTCAAGGGCTACGGCCCCGAGCAGGGCTACGCCTTCCTCCGCGAGGCCATCGCCGCCAACGACTACGCCGCCCGGGGCTGCCCCGTCGCCGCCGACGAGATCTTCGTCTCCGACGGCTCCAAGTGCGACTGCGGCAACATCCAGGAGATCTTCGCCACCGAGGGCCTCCAGCTCGCCATCCCGGACCCCGTGTATCCGGTTTATGTCGACACGAATGTCATGGCCGGCCGCACCGGCGCCAACCTCGACGGTCGTTACCAGGGCATCACCTACCTCGAGTGCACGCCCGCCAACGGCTACGTGCCCGCTATCCCGTCCTCGGCGAGCGACCTGATCTACCTCTGCTTCCCGAACAACCCGACCGGCGCCGTCGCCACCCGCGAGCAGCTCGTCGCGTGGGTCGCCTACGCGAAGGCCAACAAGGCCATCATCCTGTTCGATAGCGCCTACGAGGCCTACATCCGCGACCCGAAGATCCCGCACTCCATCTACGAGATCCCCGGCGCCGACGAGGTCGCGATCGAGTTCCGCAGCTTCTCCAAGACCGCCGGCTTCACCGGCACCCGCTGCGCCTACACCGTCGTTCCCAAGAAGCTCCAGGCCTTCGACAAGGCCGGCAACGCCCACTCGGTGCATGCGCTCTGGAACCGCCGCCACACGACCAAGTTCAACGGCGTGTCCTACCCTGTGCAGAAGGCCGCCGCCTCGATCTACACCGAGGCCGGCAAGGCCCAGGTGAAGGCGATGACCGACTTCTACCTCGGCAACGCCGCGCTCATCCGCGACGCCATGGCCAAGCTGGGCTTCGCCTGTGTCGGCGGCGACAACGCCCCCTACATCTGGATCAACACCGGCACCGACTCCTGGGCGTTTTTCGACAAGCTCCTCAACGAGGCCCAGGTCGTTTGCACGCCCGGCGCCGGGTTCGGCAAGTGCGGCGAAGGCCACGTGCGCATCAGCGCCTTCAACTCGCGTGAAAACGTCGAAAAGGCGCTCGCCCGCATCGCCGCCGCGCTGAAGTAAACCTTCACGACCGCGTGGCCGATGTGGCGCCGCGCGGGCGACGAGACAAAGAAAAGGGCCGCCCGATCATGGGCGGCCCTTTTGTTGGTTTTGGCGGAAGCGAACGGACCTGACGCCTTGTCCCGGGCGGGCGATTCGGGCGACTCGTTTCAGGAATCGGAGCGCAGCTCGGGAAATTCTATCGGGTCGGGCTTGAATACGCGACCTTCGCGGATGGCGGCCTGCGAGCCCTCTTCGGCGCGGCGGATGGCCAGCAGACCCAGCGTGTGGAGGAGCAGATCGAAACTGAAGCGCTCCTTGGCGGCCAAACTCTCCTGCGCGTGGGTCGTGTAGAGATGAACCCAAGGGGTGGCCAGGCTCATGAAGCCGGCCGATTCGCACCTGACGTTCTCGGGGGCGGCGGCGGCGTAGCGCAGGTAGCGGTTCAGCAGCCAGCGCCAGGCGACGGGAGCGGTCGCCAGCGTGGCGCAGGCTATCCCGTTGCAAAGGCGCGTGCCGGCGCGGACCTTGCCGTCGCCAAGCGGCGTCGAGGCGTCGATGGCGAAGTAGGCGTTGCCCTCGTGCACGGTGCGAAAATCGGCCTGCACGCGGAAATAGGATCCGGTCACGACGACGGTGGACTGGCTGCGCGAGCTTTCCGAAGCGGCCTTCTCGACCGGGTGCTGGGGCGGCAACTCGGGACCGGGAAGCACGACGGCCTCCCAACCGCGCCGTAGTTCTCGAAAGGGGATACCGGGACGAAACGAAATACTCATGGAAAAAGGCGGCCTGCGCGGCTCGGAGTGAATGTCGTCCATCGGGGAGATTCCCGACGCGGGTAGCGAGCCTGGGGCGATCCGTAGTTTCCGGCGGTTTGCGAAAAGCCCGCCCGGCCTTCGCCCCGATAGCGGCGGGTGGAGGTCGTGCAAATTCGCCCTTGAACTTCTGCGAATCGCCAAGGATGTTGCCCGTCCGCCACCCGCAAGGGACGGCAATCGGGGTGTAGCTTAGCCTGGTAGAGCGCTACGTTCGGGACGTAGAGGCCGAG
>CBINJQ010000431.1:0-3492 GCA_966251015.1 uncultured Akkermansia sp.
CAGGCGAGGGTGTGCACGGTCGTGCCGAGGCCCATGTCGTCGGCGAGCACGCCGCCAAAGCCTTGGGCGGCGAGATGGCAGAGGAATTGGTATCCCTCTTTCTGATACGGCCTGAGCTCGGCGCGCAGGCCGGCGGGAAGCGGCGCGGGCGGCGTGGCGGAGAGTTTGCGCGCGCGATCCTGGAGGGCGTGGACGAGGACGTTGTCCCGCGCGGCGAGGGTCTCGGCCTCGAGGACGAGCTGAAGCGCGTGGAGCCGGTGTTTGGCGCCCCGCCCGCTCTCGGCGACGTCGTTCGCGCTCAGGCCGAGGCGGTCCAGCGCCTCGGCGGTGGCGGCGTCGAGCCCGGGCGCGGCCTCGGCGCGCCGCCAGCCGTGGCGCGGGAGGTTCACCCATTTGCCCTTCGCCTTGAGGAGGAGGGCGACCTCGTCGGAGGAGAGCTTGGTGTCCTCGACCTTGAGCTTGACGGAGAGGTCGAACCAGTCCTGCCCGGAGTCGGGCGCGGCCGCGATGGAAACCGCCATGCTCGCGCGCAAGGGCGCGCCGAAGAGACCGGCCAGCTCGGGCGAGAGATCGATCTCCAGTCCTTCGGGCAGGGTGCGGTGCCAGGCGAGGAATTCGTCGGGAAAGCCGTCCGTGACCGGGCGCGCCCAATGCTCGGACCAGCCGTCCCAGTCGAGACGCAGGCCGCCCAGGGCGGAGCTCGCGGCGCGGGCGGAGTCGAGCTCGAAATCGTAGGCGGGGCCGCCGGCGACGCGCGGCGGGGGTTCGCCGTTCTTGGCCCAGCGCCAGCCGGTGTCGCCGGTCCAGACGCGTTCGCAGGGCGGGTCGTCGGCGCGGGCGGTGAGCTGGGCGCGGAATTCGCGTTCGGCGCCGTCGGGCGACGGCGCGAGCCAGCAACGCAGGCGCGGGCGCAGCTCGACCGCGCGCGTGTCGCCGACGAGCCCGGCGGGCAGGCGAAGACCGGCGGCGCGCAGACGGGGGCGAAGTCGCGCGTCGTCGAGGGCGGCGAGGGGCAGCGAACGCGAGGGCAGGGGCGGCGGGCCTCGCCAGACGCGATTCTCGAAGAGATAAAGCGGCTCCGGGTGGTGCGCGACGAGCAACGCGGCCGAGGCGTCGCGGCCGTCGGGCGTGGAGAGGTGAAGATCGAGGCGGTCCGAGGCCTCCTCGCTGACCCGGGCCTCGGGAACGAGCGGAGCGGGCTCGATCACGAAGGGCGCGCCGTCGGGCCGGGCAACGGCTTCGAGCGCGGCGGACGTTCGCAGGAGATGCGCGACGGCGGAGGGCGTGAGCCGAGGCCCGAGGGAGTGGGCGCCGAGCCGGAACTCCGCGGCGAGGGCGACGGCGAGCGCGGCCTCGGCGGGCGCGCGACCGGCGAAATCGGCCGGACGGGCGCGGGCGATTTCGGCGAGGAGACGTTTGGCGGCGCTTCGCCATGGTTTGTCGTCGGCAGAGCGGGTTTCGATCAACCACGAGCCGTCGGCGGCGAGGCGCACGCGCAGCGCCGCGACTTCGGCGAGCGGATCGGCGGAGGCGGAATCGCGCGCGGCGCGTCCCGTCTCGGGGTCCGGCAGGATGCGCAGCCACGCGGCGAGTTCCGTTTCGAGGCGGGGATTCTGCTCCGGCGGCGGCGAGGGGCGGGCGGGAAAGACGACCGAGCGGGTGGCGAGGGCGGCGGCCTCGGCGGGGTCGCGCCCGTCGGGCACGTTGGCGTCCACGGCCGCCTTCCATGCGAGGGCGGCGGCGTAGGCGTGTTTGCAGTTCCTTGTCGCGGCGCAGGTGCAGCGCCCGGTCCACTCGCCCCGGGTGAAAAAGAGGACGATCGACTGGCGCGCGTCGTCCTGAACCTCGGCTTTCACGAGATGGTCGGCGTCGGACCAGACTTTTTGCACCGCGCCGGACTGGAAGGCGTCGCGGCCATGCTGGCGGGAGGAGGGTTCGCACGCGTCCATCCACGCGAGGAGAGCGTCCATCGCCTCGGGCGTGCGGACGCTGCGCACGGCTAAGGAGCGTGGACGTGGCGGCATAGGGAAAGGTGAAGGCGAACAACGCCGAGGCAAGGAAGCGAGGCGAGATCGAGGGCGGGCCCGGGATCGTGCTCCTTCGTGCGCCGGTTTTCGCGGGTGGATTGTGAGAAGAGCGGGGCTTCGCCTGTCCGTCCTCCGGACTCCGCGATCAGTGCCCGCCCTCCGGCGGCGCTTCCCAAGCGTTTCCGGCCACGCGTCGGCCGGTGATCGCCGCCGCGCGGCGGGGCCCGGCCATGCTGGAGACGCCCGGCCGGGCAATGGCGTATCCCGGTTTCGGATACGGGAGCTCGCGACTTACAGCGATTTAATGGAGCCGTAGCCGTATTCGTCGCCTCTCGGCTACGGTCTTGCTTAAAACGCTCTAATCCAGCGGGCAGCTCGTCGGCGTGGGGATGTTGCCCGTGACCGGCGGCTCCGGGAAATACTGGGTGTTGAGCTGCACGCTCTTCGCCACCGCGCGGCCCGCGATCAACTCGATCAGCTTGAGCGCCTCGTCGAGCCCGGAGGACACGCCGCCGCCCGTGACGACGTAGCGCCAGCCGCCTTTGGGGCCCTTGAAGCGGTTGACCTGATAGCGTGGGTATCCCGGCACGACCTTCACCTTCTTGTAGGCGCGCAAACAGGGCAGGAAGGCCCAGTGCGTGGTCGCCTTGTAGCCGTCGAGCAGACCGGCGCTCGCCAGCAAGAGCGCGCCCTCGCACACCGAGGTCACGTAGGTGGCGTGTTTCGCCCGCGACCTCAAGAAGCCTAGATAGACCGGGTCCGCCATGCGGAGCTTGAGTTCGGGAACGTTGCCGCCCGGCACCCAGAGCAGGTCGAGCTTCGGGGTCTCGTCGAAGGTGCCTTGCGGCGTGAGCACGAGGCCGCCGCGCGCGGTCACGGACGCGAGCGTGGGCGCCACGAGCCGGATCTCGACGGCGAGCGTCTTGGCTACGCTTTCCTTCATCCAATTGAACAACTCGCAGGGCGCGGCGACATCGAGCAGGTCGACGCCGTCGTAGACAGGTATGCCGATCAGGAACGAGGGTATGGGTTTGGTTTTGGGGGTCGTCATGGCGGGAGACTTGGATGTGTCGGGATCGCGTAGGCGCCGGAAGTGGCGACGTGACGCCGGGGCGTGAAACTCGCGGGCGGGGTGAAGCCGGTTTCGACGCCGGAAAGCGCTTCCAACGCGGTCAGGAACTTTTCGCGGTCGAGTTCGCGGCCGGTGTTTTTGAGCGCCTCCAGAAAAACCCTGGCCGAGGAGAGCAGCGCCAGTTGCAGGTCGCGCTCCTCGGCGGGCAAATCGTGGCGGCGGAGAAAGGCCAGGTAATCCTCCATGGCTCGCGGCGGCATCTCGGCGACGAAGGCGCGGTCGAGTTCGGCGGGGAAGAGCGCGAACAAGCACCGCTCGTTTCCGTGCGCGGCATCGGGCGCGCGGCCCGCGATGAGCACGGGCGTGCCGCTTTGGGCGAGAGTCAGCGCGGCG
>CBINJQ010000432.1:0-3487 GCA_966251015.1 uncultured Akkermansia sp.
CGTCGCTGTCGCGAATGGTGTCGGCGCCCCACTTTTTGGCGAGGTCGAGCGTGAGCTTCTCATAGCCGGCTTCGCCCGGGAGGGTGAAGGAGCCGGAGGTGAGGGAGGAGTTCTTGGACATGTGGAGGGAAAGGAGAATGGGGCCGAGGCGGGTGAAACGGGCTAACAGGCGAAACGTGGAGGGCGGGACGAAACCGGCTCCGCCGTTCGATCACGGGGCGACGATCAACGCGCGGAGGCGCTGAGGCGCGTGGCCATGTCGAAGCTCGGGTGCGGGGGTTGGTTGTAGCCGACGTTTTGCCAGGCGAGCGCGAAGCGATATTGCCGGTCGTGGAGAAGCGTCACGCAACGGTAGGGCGTGGGAACGGCGCTGACGTAGATGCGGAGCGCGGAGCTGTCGGAGGTGCGCCAGACGACCTCTTCGCGCCAGTCGCCGAGGATGTCGCCGGAGAGGACCGGGTTGGCCTTGGTGCCGTTGTTCCAAGCGCAGCCTTCCGCGGAGAGGAGGCGGGACTCGGTGGCGTCGTTCCAGTTCCATTTGGAAATGTGGGTGCGGTCGAGGAGTTCGCGCTGGGGGTCGCCGTCCCACCAGACGCCGAAGTTGCAAGGACCGGGCGCCTTGGGCGAAATCACGACGCCGCGAGAGTTGAACAAACCCGAGATGCCGCCGCCTTTGACCCAGCACTCGGCGCCGGGGTGGCGGGGATCGATGTCCATCGCGTTGCCCCGGCCGGGGCCTTCGCCGTCGTCGCCTGCTTTGACCGACGGTTTTTTCCAGAGGATTTTTCCGGTGTCGGCCTCGCGGAAGTGCGCGCCGGCGTCGTCGAAGCGCTCCTGGATGTCGAAGATTTCGAGGCCGGGACGCTTGGGGTCGAGATCGCCGACATGGAGGGCGTCCCCGTGGCCGAGCTTGGTGGTGTGAAGACCGGTGCCGTCGTCGTCGAGGACCATGGCGCCGAAGACGATCTCGTCGCGGCCGTCGTTGTCTACGTCGGCGATGGATACCTGGTGGTTGCCCTGGCCGGCGTAGGCGCGGTTGGAGGCGGGGCCCGCGTGGCTGTCGAACAGCCAGCGTCGCTTGAGCTTCCCGGCCTGGAGATCCCACGCGACGATGACGGTGCGGGTGTAGTAGCCGCGGGCCATCACGAGGGAGGCGGTTTTTCCGTCGAGGCAGGCGGCGGCGGCGTTGAAGCGGTCGAAGCGGTTGCCGTAGCCGTCGCCCCAGAGCGCCTTGAGCTGGTCGCCGGTGGGATTCTGGGTTTCGGGGTGGCGGCCGGGCTCGTAGGCGACGGTGTCGATGGCGGCGCCGGTGAGCCCGTTGAAGACGGTGAGGTATTCGGGGCCGCGCAGGATATAGCCGCCGTCGTTGCGGTGGTCGGCGTCGGCGTCGCCAACGACCTTGCCGGCGCCGTCGATGGTGCCGTCGGCGGTCTTGCAGCCGAGCTCGGCTCTGCCGTCTCCGTCGAAATCGTAGACGATGAACTGCGTGTAGTGGGCGCCGGAGCGGATGTTGCGGCCGAGGTCGATCCGCCACAGGCGGGTGCCGTCCATGCGGTAGGCGTCGATGTAGGTGTTGCCCGTCACTCCGGCATGGGAGTTGTCGTGGCCGTTGGACGGTTCCCACTTCACGAAAAACTCGAGCACGCCGTCGCCGTCGACATCGCCGACCGAGCCGTCGTTGGCCGAATAGGTGTAGGTCTCGCCGTCCTTAAACTTTCCCCAGGGTCGGGTGGTGCCGCCCTCGGGCCGCTGGATCGGGATCTCCAGCCAGGCGCGCGCGGGGGCGTCGCCGTCCAGCGTGAAGGCGGGCGAGGGATCGTATTCCTTGCCCTGGAAAACCGGACGGACGAAGTAGCGGAGCTCGCCCTGGCCGGGCGCGAGGTCCGAATAGCTGGTCGGACCGGCGAGCGGGGCGGGGTTGAGTTTCACCGGCGTTCCGGCGCCGTTGATACGGTAGAGGTTGAAAGAGGCGCCCGCGGGATCGGAACCGAGGAGACGCCATGAAACGAAAACGCGGCCGTCGGGCTGTTTGAGCGCCACCACCCCGCGTTGCAGGGGCTCGAGCGGGGCGGGCAAGGGGACGGCGGAGAGCGAGGCGGCGAAAAGGAGGCTGAACAAACCGGAGGCGGCCCACCGGCGGACACAGAGGGGATGCATGAAATTTGGGGTGACAGAAGTCAGACGCTGACGCTCGGTGGCAGGTGACGGAGCGGCAATTGATGGAGTCACCTTACAGTATGAAATTATTTTTGTGGTTGGCGATTCTCGTGTCGGGCGCGGCCATGTCGGCGCCGACGGCTCGTGCGCGGGAGGTTTTCGCGGATGATTTGCGAGGCTGGGTGGTCGAGCAACAGCCGCGGCCCGGCGCGTCGGTGACCGTGCGCGACGGCGTCTTGGTGATCGACGACAAGGCCGGCGTGACGGTGTGGCGTCGCGAACCGCTGCGCGCGCCGGTGACGATCCGCTTCACCGCCACGTTGCCGGGCGGCGAGGACAGGCGCGTTTCGGATCTCAACTGCTTTTGGATGGCGAGCGATCCTCGTTCGCCGGGCGATTTTTTCGATGCGGCGAAGACCGGGCGCGACGGGCGTTTCGCGACCTACGACGGTTTGAGGACCTACTACGTTGGTTGCGGGGGAAACGGAAACACGACCACGCGTTTCCGCCGCTACGACGGGCAGGGGGCGCGGCCCTTGTTGCCCGAGCACGACCGGAAAGAGCCCGAGGCCTTGCTCGAAAAAGGCCGGCCCTACCGGATCGAGATCACGGTGGACGCCGACGGGCGCACGACGTGGGCGAGGGATGGCGTGGTGTGGTTTGATGTCCTCGACGCGGAGCCGTTGCGCGAAGGCTGGTTCGGCTTCCGCACCGTCTGGTCGCGGATCGAGATTCGCGATTTTTCCGTCGAAACACCTTCACGCAAAGCGGAGCAGTCAAAGTCCGAGCCCGCCGCGGCGGGCGAAAGCGCGGCAAAATAATCTTACGGTTCGAGACGATGGAAGTGGTTGCCGCGGGGCGGGGCGATAGCGTTGGCATCTTCCCCGCGACGCGGTTGCGTCGTTCAACCCCGCTCCCCGCCACGCCCATGCGCCTACCCCTGCTCGTTTGCTGTCTCGCCGCCGTTTGCAGCTCCAGTTTCGCCGCCGATTCGGAACTCGGCCGCCGCTCGCCGCCGGAGCGCCGCGTCATCGTCGACCGCGTCACCGGTCGCTCGCTCGTCACGCTCACGGACGCGCCGAGCCATGAAATGAAAATCTACCAGACCCATCCGCAGTGGGCCTCGGACGGCGTGCATGTCATTTTTCGCTCCTCGGAGCGCAATCTCGCCAAGACGCCGCAGGCCTACGCGGTCAACGAGATCACGGGCGAGATCGTGCAGCTCACCGACGGCCCCGACGTCGACACCTACTCGCTCAACGTCTCGCGCCACGGCATGCGGCTCTTTTTCCTGCGCGGAAAACCCGCCGACGGCCCGCAACGCCTCGTC
>CBINJQ010000433.1:0-3484 GCA_966251015.1 uncultured Akkermansia sp.
TGGTGCCAGAGGCCGGGATTGAACCGGCGACCAAAGGCTTATGAGTCCTCTGCTCTACCACTGAGCTACTCTGGCGAAACCTCGGGCTGGGGAGAAAGCTGGCCTTGGCTCCCCTTGTCAAGGCGCGGTGTTGGTCCTTTTGCGCCTCCACCCGAATCGCGTTTTACGAAACTTGGCAGGAGCCGGGCGGCGAACCGCGGGGGCGGCGACAAACCAATCGCTTCGGCGCGAACCGCGCGAAACCGAGCCGCCCCGCAGCGGGGAAAGTCGGCGGCGCATCGTTGTATGGCATCGTTGCCTCGCGGAACGTAAACCTCTCGGCATCCACCATCGGGTTCTGAACCTTTAAAACATTAAATACTTATGCGATAAAAATGTTAAAGACATGAAATGGCATAAACGCCATTGACGCATATTACCTACGTATTCTCACGTCCATCCCGGATCGCACTAGGGTCTCATTCCGGGACGTCTAGGGCCGCGATTTTCATCACCTCGTAACTAGGATAATCGGTTATGGCCCAGCCAACATTCCCCGGCGTCTATGTGCAGGAAATCCCCAGCGGCGTGCGGACGATCTCCGGCGTCGCCACCTCGATCACCGCGTTCGTCGGCTACACCGCCCGCGGCTTCGACAATCAAGCCACCCGCCTGTTCAGCTTCGCCGACTTCGAGCGCAACTTCGGCGGCCTCGCCGCCGACAGCGAACTGAGCTACGCCGTCCAGCACTTCTTCTCCAACGGCGGCGGCGAGGCCGTCGTCGTCCGCGTGCCCAAGACCGACGCCGTCGCGGCCTCCGTCATCGCCCTGGACGTCGACAACAAGGAGGCGCTCCGCTTCACCGCCCTCAGCAAGGGCGACTGGGGCAACGCCGTCACCGTCGACGTCGCCCACCTCTCCGGCGACGCGAAGGCCCTCAATCTCGTCATCACCGACCAGGCCACCGGAGCGGTCGAGGAGTTCCCCGGCGTCACGATGGACTCCACCAAGCCCAACTACGTCGTCGCCGTCGTCAACGACCCCGACAGCGGTTCCAAGCTCGTCTCCGTCGCCGTGCCCGACGCCACCGCCAAACCTCCCGCGCAAACCGGCGTGGTCGGCGGAGACATCGCCCTCGCCGACGTCAAAAACGACAAGGACTACCAGCTCAAGATCACCGCCGACCTGCCCTCCGGCAACGTCGTCAACGCGCTCAACGTCGTCGTCGTCGCCACCGGCGAGCCGCTCCCGACTTCCGTCCTCGGCCTCTCCCGCCTCGTCGAGCGCAAGCTCACCGCCGCCGTCCGCGCCATCGTCCCCGGCGCCTCCATCCGCGTCGTCCCGACCGCCAACGGCAAGGGCCTCCGCCTCTGGGCCGAGTTTCCGCTCTCCCTCGGCGCCCTCGACGCGAAGCTCAGCTTCTCCGCCGGCCAGGCCAACAGCATCCTCGCCGCCCTCAAACTCAACAACCTCGCGGCCTCCGCCACCAACGTCTCCCGCTACGTCCTCGGAAAGGGCCGCGACAACACCGCCTTCCAGGACACTCCCGTCCTCGGCAAGGACGGCACGAAGCTCCCCGACACCGCCGCCCTCGTCGGCAACGAGGCCGCCTTCACCGGCATCTACGCCCTCGAAAAAGTCGACCTCTTCAATCTCCTCGTCATCCCCGACGCCACCCGCGCCATGATCGGCAACCCGGCCAAGCTCGACTCGACCGTCGATCCCAACGCCGTCTTCTCCGCCGCGCTCGTCTATTGCCAGCGCCGCCGCGCCTTCCTCCTCGTCGATCCGCCGCCCGAGGTGAACAACCCCGCCGCCGCCGCCGACTGGAAGTCCACCGGCCTCACCGTCACCGGCAAGGACGCCGCCGCGTATTTCCCGCGTCTCCGCCTCCCCGACCCGCTCAACGATTTCCAGCCGCGCACCTTCGCCCCGTCCGGCGTCCTCGCCGGTCTCTACGCCCGCATCGACGGCAACCGCGGCATCTGGAAAGCCCCCGCCGGCACCGAGGCTTCCCTCGTCGGCGTCCAAGGCCCCGTCTACAAGCTCAACGACGCCGAAAACGGCCTCCTGAATCCGCTCGGCCTGAACTGCCTCCGCACCTTCCCCAACTACGGCAACATCGCCTGGGGCGCCCGCACCCTCGACGGCGCCGACGAGAAGGCCAGCGAGTGGAAATACGTCCCCGTCCGCCGCCTCGCCCTCTACATCGAGGAGTCGCTCTTCCGCGGCAGCAAATGGATCGTCTTCGAGCCGAACGACGAACCGCTCTGGGCCCAGATCCGGCTCAACTTCGGCGCCTTCATGCACGGCCTTTTCCGCCAGGGCGCATTCCAGGGCCGCACCCCGCGCGAGGCCTACCTCGTGAAGTGCGACAAGGACACCACCACGCAGGACGACATCAACCGCGGCATCGTGAACATCGTCGTCGGCTTCGCCCCGCTCAAACCCGCCGAGTTCGTCTTCATCAAGATCCAGCAGCTCGCCGGCCAGATCCAGACCTAGCCCGTGTAGCCACGGCCGTCCCCGGCCGTGCCCTCCGCCACCACCCACCGCCACCGCATAAATCGCACCACCCGTCATGGCCCAATTCACCATCAACCCCCAGCGCTTCGATCCCTACAAAAACTTCAAGTTTCGCGTGAAGTGGGACGGCAAATACGTCGCCGGCGTCTGCAAGGTCAGCGCCCTCAAACGCACCACCGAGGTGGTCAAACACCGCGAAGGCGGCGACCCCTCCAGCAGCCGCAAGAGCCCCGGCCGCACCGAATACGACGCCATCACCCTCGAACGCGGCGTCACCCACGACAAGGAGTTCGAGCAGTGGGCGAACAAGGTCTGGAACTACGGCTCCGGCCTCGGCGCCGAAACCTCCCTCGCCGATTTCCGCAAGGACATCACCCTCGAGCTCTACAACGAGGCCGGCCAGCTCGCCCTCGCCTACAAGATCTACCGCTGCTGGGTCTCCGAGTTTCAGTCGCTCCCCGACCTCGACGCCAACGCCAACGCCGTCGCCATCGCCCGCCTGAAGTTCGAGAACGAGGGATGGGAACGCGACTACGACGTCGCCGAGCCCGCCGAGCCCGCCTTCACCGAGCCCCCGCTCTGACAACCGATTGATCGCGCACGCGCCGGCCGTTTCCGATCCGGCTCCGTAATACCCCGCGGAGTCCCGGCTTCGGTCGGCGCATGCGTGATTTCTCACGGTATGCCACCCTCGCCCGCCAGTCTTTCCTGCCCGGACGCAGCCCCGCCCGCATCGTCCGCAGCGCGTCTGCTCGATGTTTGGGAACAGGGCTCCGCCGTCTCCGCGCCCCGTCGCGCGCTGCTCCTCCTCGCCGCCGCGCACCCCGACCTCGACGATACCGCGCTCGGCGCCCTTCCCGTCGGTCGTCGCGACGCCCTGCTCCTCCGCCTCCGCGCCCGCCTCTTCGGCCCGCGCCTCGAAGCCACCGCCGCCTGCCCGGCCTGCGGCGAACGCCTCGAGTTCACCGTCGCCATCGAC
>CBINJQ010000434.1:0-3450 GCA_966251015.1 uncultured Akkermansia sp.
AAACGAACTCGACAAGTCCGCCCCGGCCACCGAGTAAGCGGTCCTCGACCCGGACGCCCCGCCCCGGCAGCCCTGCGCGCCGGGGCTTTTTCTCGGCCCCATTCCGGCTTCTACTCTTTCCCGCCACCGAACATCCGCGTTCGACATTGGTCTTTGGACCTTGGTCCATTTCCCACGACCCGTTTTTCCGTGCCCATCCAACGCTACGCTCCCGTCGCCGCCCCCTGCCGCCTGTGCGGCGAAGGCTTCGACCATCGGCAGGCCCCGAACGACGCCGACCTCTCCGCGTGCCCGACCTGCGGCCAGGCCGTGAAACGCGTCGGCGTGCAGACGATAAACACTCCGAAACTTCTCAAGCCCTTGTCCGTCTCCGACGCGAAATCCCTCGGCTTTTCCGTCTTCAAAAAAACCGCCTCCGGCGAATTCGAACGTCAATGACCGCCCCGTCCCGCCCCGCCCGCGCCCTTTTCGCCGCCGTCCTCGCCGCGGCCCTGCCCGCCTCCGGCGCGGCCCAAGCGGCCGACGGAACCGTTCCTTCGTCCACCCTCTCCGAACCGGCTGCGGATGCCACCCCCGAGACCGGCCTGACTTCGCTGCCCCCGCCCCCGCCCGACCCCGCGACCGCTCCTGTCGTCCACGCTCCGCGCTCCCCGGTCGAGGACATCATGCAGGCCCCGCAGCCCGCCACCCCCTACGCCGACCCGCTCTCCTTGGAATCCGCCATCACCCAGGCGCTCGAGGCCAATTTCGACGTTCAGATCCAGCGCATCACCGCGAAGTCCGCCGCCGAGTCCGAGGACATCGCCCGTTCCGATTACGACCCCTCCGTCACGGCCAGAGCCACCACCAGTCAAAACCAGTCCGTCGATACCCGCCCGACCGTGGACTCCAGCGGAGTGGTGGTCACCCCCGGCAACCGCCGCGACAACGACAACGCCGAGCTTAGCCTCAGCCAAAAGATCCCGCTGGGCACGGTGGTGACCGGCACGACCACGCTCTATCGCAGCGACACCAACGATCCCAACCCCGGCTCGGTCGACCCTAACTACAGCTCCGGGGTGAGCATTTCGGTTCGGCAGCCTCTCCTCAAAGGCGCCGGAGCCTCCATCAACAACGCGGCCCTCGAGCGCGCCCGCCTCGGCACCGAACGCGCCCGCGCCGATTTTGCCGCTCAAGTCTTCACGGTCGTGAGGGATATCGAGGTCGCCTACGCCAACCTCGCCTACGCCCGCGAACAGGTCGGCATCCGCACCTTCTCCCTCGAAGTCCGGAAAAAGCTCCTCGAAGAAAATCGCGCCCGCCGCGACACCGGCGTCGCCACCGATCTTGAAGTGCTCCAAGCCGAGGTCGGCGTCGCCACCGCAGCCCGCGACCTCCTCCTGGCCCGCCAGACCGCACGCGACCGCGAGGATGAACTGCTTCGTCTTCTTGGCCACGAAACCTTCGAAAATCCCGTTGGTCCCGTGACGCTCCCCCCCGTCGCCACGCCCGAGGTGGACCTCGCCGCCAGCTTGGCAAGAGCACGCGTGAACACCCCTGAATACTTCTCCGCGCTCGCCGCGATCCGACAGCAGGAGATCGATGTTCGGACCGCCAAAAACAACCGCCTGCCCCAGTTCGACCTTACGGCCAAAACCGGTTACACCAACTCCGATAGGACCCTCCGCAACAGCAACTCCAACCTTTGGGACGGCGAAGGCTACAACTGGTCGGTCGAGGCATCCCTCAATTTCCCTTGGGGCTTCCGCGAGGAGCGCGCCCGACTCCGCCAAGCCCGGGCCGGCCGCGAACGTGAAGAAATCCGCCTCGCACAAGTCGAACAGAACATCCTCGTGGACGTCCGCAACGCCGTCCGCGCCCTCGAGACCAGCGTGGAGAACCTTCGCCTCTCCTCGCTCACCGCCCAGCTACGCTCCCGCGAATACGAGACCGAAAAGGCCCGCTACGACAGCGGACTTTCCACCTTCCGCAGCGTGCAGGAAAGCCAGGACGACCTCGACCAGGCCCGCCTCGCCGAACTCCAGGCCAAGGTGAACCTCCGTGTCTCCCAAGCGAACCTCGACCGTCTCGAAGGCACCGCCGCGGATCGCTACAGTATCAAGCTCCTACCCTGATCCGGCGGTTCGCCTGTCCTCTTTTTAGGCTCCCCGTCCCTCATGCGCCCACCCTCCGAGTGCCCGGTCTGCGGCGCCGCCGTTCCGCCGAAAGCGAAGGCCTGCCCGAACTGCGGCGCAGACGAACGCAGCGGATGGAACGAGGACGACGCGCGCTACGACGGCCTTGACCTCCCCGATTCCGCCTTCGAGGACCACGAGGATAAAACCGCCCCCGCGCAACGGCCCGAACCGCGCCGTCGAGCGCGCACACCCACCGGCATCCATCCGCTTTGGTGGTTTGTCGCCCTCGGCCTTTTGATCGTTTTGGTCAAAAGCGTGCTCTGGCCGCTGCTTGGATGACCGGAGCAGGCGGCGCGTTTTTACCCGGACCGCCGCAGAAGACGCGCAAGCATCGGCCCGAGGACGCTCGAACCCATCCGCCGACCAGCGCCAATCATCCGCGCCGCGCCCTCCTCGTATCGCTATCTATCAAGCGCTACGAAAGGCGGCGCGAACGCGACAAGTTCAGCCGTCGAGCATTCCAAGCAAAGTTGTAGCCGAAAGGGCGCGACCGCCGGGCGCGCCGCGTCGGAGTGGCGAAGGCTGAGAGGCAAAGGCGGCGGGCCCAGCGGGCCCGCCCTACCCACAAAGGCGATAAAACGGCTACAGTTATATTTGAAACGCTCGCCGCGCGTCCTGTGTCCGCGACAACCGGTTCCCGTTCCCGTCGCCCATGAAATGTCGGCATTGGTCATTCCCCTCATCCCTTTCCCCCTTTACTCCCCCGCCGGCTGGAAACAGCCTGCCCGATCATGACAGCGATTTATGTTCCCGTTCTCGGTATTTTCGGCCTTAGCGGCGGTGAGCTCGCTATCGTCGCCGGAGTGATCGTGCTCCTCTTTGGCGCGACCAAACTGCCACAGCTCGCCAAGGGCCTCGGCCAATCGATGAAGGAGTTCAAGAAGGCCGCCAAGGAAGGCGAAGAAGAGGACAAGGCGTCTTCCGAAACGAAGGTCGCCGCCAAAACCGGCGAACCGTCCAAATCCGCCAATCACTGATCCTCGTCCCGCCCTCGCCTTCCCTGGCGTGAAAAAGCCCGGCCTTCTTTGGCCGGGCTTTTTGTTTTTCGGCGCCCCTCCGCTTCGGTCATAAGACCAAAGTGCTCAGCGGATTTGGATTTCTCCTCCGCTGGAGGGAAGACCTCCGTGTCGTCCAAAAACGCGACGCGGACCGGTCGGAGCCGGCCGCTCAGAAGCGACAAGCCGCGGGGTAGGACGCAAACCCCGCGACCGCTTTACGGCACCGTCGACATCAACTCTTCTCAGCTGGCGCGGGAGCGGGCGACGGCGCGGGA
>CBINJQ010000435.1:0-3430 GCA_966251015.1 uncultured Akkermansia sp.
TGTGGTAAAACGAGGACATTCGCGGTCCGCCGGGCCGGGAGTCAAGCGCGGGGATATAGGCAATTGCGGGGCGGGCTTGTGCCGCGGGTGGACTTGGCTCCTTTAACCGACCTCTCTTCGCACGCCCATGGGAATGTTCAAACTGAAGGCCGACTACGCCCCCACCGGTGACCAACCGCAGGCAATCGCCGCGCTCAGCGCTTCGCTGCTCGCGGGCAACAAGCACCAGACGCTCCTCGGCGTCACCGGCTCGGGCAAGACCTTCACCATGGCCAACCTGATCGTGGCGCGCGACCGGCCCACGCTCATCATCTCGCACAACAAGACCCTGGCGGCGCAGCTCTACTCGGAGTTCAAAAATTTCTTCCCCGAGAACGCGGTCGAATACTTCGTCTCGCACTTCGATTACTACCAACCCGAGGCCTACGTGCCGTCGTCGGACACCTTCATCGAGAAGGACTCGTCGATCAACGAGGAGATCGAGCGCCTGCGCATCGCGGCGTCGAGCGCGCTGGTGTCGCGCCGCGACGTGATCGTCGTCGCCTCGGTTTCGTGCATCTACGGCCTCGGCTCGCCCGAGGACTTCAAGGAGATGCGCATCCCGCTCGAACGCGGGGCGATCATGGCCCGCCAGACCCTGCTTCAGCGGCTGGTGGACAACATCTATTCGCGCAACGACTACGACTTTAAGCGCGGCACCTTTCGGGTGCGCGGCGACGTGGTGGACATCATGCCGGCCTACCTGGAGCACGGCCTGCGCGTGGAGTTCTGGGGCGACGAGATCGAGAACCTCAGCGAGTTCGACCCGACGACCGGCGAGGTGATCCGCAAGCTGGAGAAGTTCGACCTGTATCCTGCCAACCAATACGTGACGAGCAAGGGCAAGCTCGACAACGCGGTCGCCCGGATAAAGGCCGAGCTCGACCAGCGGGTGGCGGAGTTCGAGGAGAAAGGCCTGCTGCTCGAGGCGCAGCGCATCCGCATGCGGACCAACTACGACCTCGAGATGCTCCAGGAGATGGGCTTCTGCAACGGCATCGAGAACTACTCGCGCCACCTCGCCGGCCGCGCGGCGGGAGAAAGGCCGCTGTGTCTGATCGATTTCTTTCCGAAGGAGTTTCTGCTCCTGATCGACGAGAGCCATGCCACGGTGCCGCAGATCGGCGGCATGTATAACGGCGACAAGGCGCGCAAGACGGTGCTGGTGAACTTTGGCTTCCGTCTGCCCTCGGCTTTGGACAACCGGCCGCAGAATTTCGACGAGTTCATGTCGATCACCGACCAGATAGTCTATGTCTCGGCCACGCCGGCGAAGTTTGAAATCGAGCGTTCGTCGGTCGTCGCGGAGCAGGTGATCCGTCCGACCGGGCTGGTCGATCCCGAGATCACGCTGCGGCCGACGAAGGGCCAGGTGGAAAACCTGATCGCGGAGTGCAAGCAGGCGGTGGAACGGGGCGAGCGCGTGCTCGTGACGACGCTGACGAAGCGGCTGGCGGAGGATCTGACCGCCTTCTTCCGCGAGGCGAAGATCAAGGTCGAGTATCTGCACAGCGACATCGACGCGATCGAGCGTGTGGAGATTTTGCGCAACCTGCGGCTCGGCAATTTCGACGTGTTGATCGGCATCAACCTGTTGCGCGAGGGCCTGGACCTGCCCGAGGTGGCGCTCGTGGCGGTGCTCGACGCGGACAAGGAAGGGTTTTTGCGCAGCGAGACGTCGCTCATCCAGACGGCGGGGCGCGCGGCGCGGCATGAGAAGGGCCGGGTGATTTTCTACGCCGACGTGATGACGGAATCGATCAAGCGCACGATCGAGGTGACCAACGGCCGCCGCGCCAAGCAGCTCGCCTACAACGCGGAGCACGGCATCACGCCGCGCAGCGTGAAGCGCGCTCAGCAGGCGAGCCTGCACGTCTATGACGGCTCGGGCGAACGCGAGGAGGAGGGCGCGGGCGCGCTCGCGGAAGGCAGCGCGGAGGACGTGGCCGCGGTTGTGGCGGAGTTGGAAGAGGAGATGGCGGAGGCGTCGGGTCGGCTTGAGTTCGAGCGCGCGGCGGTGCTGCGCGATCAGATCAACGCGCTGCGCTCGGGGGATTTTCGCAAGGCGGCGAAGATGCAGGCCGGTGGTGGGGGCGGAGGGCGTGGACGCGGGAGGTCGAAGAGCGGCGGAGGTGGATCGGAATATCCACGCGGGCGGGCGCAGAAGCGGCGGTGAGGGTAGCCACGCCCGTCCCCGGGCGTGGGTTTGGACAAGCGGAACCCAAGGGGCACGCCCGAGGACGGGCGTGGCTACACGAGCTTTTCGGCGATCTCCTCGAGCGGGTAGGTGAGGATTTCGGCGAGCGTGGGGTGATACCACGGCGCGCGGAGCAGATCGCGGACGGTGGCCCCCATTGTGATCGGGCCGGTGAAGCAGTGGATCAGTTCTCCCGCCTGGGGGCCGACGATCTCGGCGCCGAGAATTTTGCCGCGCTTGGGCTCGGCGATGACCTTCACGTATCCGCGGACCTGGTCCATGAGGATGGATTTTCCGTGGTCGTTGAAGGGATAGCTGGCGACGAGGTAGGGCGTCTTTTTTTCCGCGAGTTCGGATTCCTGCGCGCCGATGGTGGCGAGGGGCGGGTCGGTGAAGACGACGTTGAGCAGCGGAGTCTTCGCGACGGGGCGCAGTTCTTTTTCAGGAACGCCGAAAGCGTGCCGGGCGGCGAGTTCGCCCTGGGCCACGGCGAGGTGGACGATGTCGTGCGGGCCGCAGACGTCCCCGCCGGCGTAGATGTGCGGTGTCGTGGTTTGCTGCCAGCGGTTGACCTTCACGCGGCCTTCGTCGGTCAGGCGCACGCCGGCGGCGGCGAGGTCGAGCGACGACACGTTGGGCTCGCGGCCGAGGGCGTTGAAAAGATGGTCGGCGCGGCGAACGAAGGGTTTGCCGCCGGAGAGGAAGGCGACCTCGACGTGATTTTTGCCGATGGGGTGAATCGAGGTGATCTTGGTGTCGGTGTGGAGATCGATGCCTTCGTCGCGGAAAGCTTGTTGCACGACCTCGGAGGCGGCGGGAGAGTGGTCGCGCAGGATGTTTTTGCTGCGCTGGATGAGCGTCACCTTCGAGCCGGCGCGGGAGAGGAATTGGGCAAGCTCGCAGGCGACGATGCCGCCGCCGAGGACGATCACGGATTTGGGCAGGAAATCGAGGTCGAGCACGTCGTCGCTCGTCCATTGCGGCGTGGTGGCGAGGCCGGGCACGGCGGCGGGCAGAGAGACGCGCGAGCCGGTGGCGACGAGGAGGAACTTGGCGGAGAGCTTGCGGCCGTCGGCGAGTTGGACGGTGTGCGGATCGAGGAAGCGAGCGTGGGAGCGGAAGAGGGTGAAGCGTTTCGCGTTGGTCATCGCTTTTTCGCGGTAGCCGGCGAAGTCGGCGATGACGTGTTTTTTC
>CBINJQ010000436.1:0-3353 GCA_966251015.1 uncultured Akkermansia sp.
CGGAGGCGGACGAAAAGGCTGGTCGCGCCGGCTCGCGGGACGGTGACCCTCAGCCGATCGTGTTCGGCTTCCTGGGCGACGAGCGCGGGAACGAGCGCGGTGTCGGTCCAGGTCGCGAGGTCGGGGGAGCTTTGAACAACGAAAGCGAGATCGCCGAGGCCCTTGGCGCGGCGGAACTCGAAGACGAGGTCGCCCGCTTCGTTCGCGGCGACGACGGGCGTCGATGCGGCGGCGTCGGACGAGAGCGGATCGGAGGCGAACGCGTATTCGAGCAGGTTGGGCAGGCCGTCGCCGTCGGGGTCGGCCGTCGCGCCGACGAGCGCGGGATCGGTCGCGCCCGCGAAGGCGTCGGCGCGCCAGGCGGCGTAGCTGTTGACCGCTTGCGCCGAGACGGCGGCGGACACCGAGCCGGCGCCGACGCCGTCGGAAATGGCGACGCGGTAGTGGTAGGCGACGCCGGGCGTGACGGCCTCGTCGAGATAGGCCGAGGCGGAGCCGGGGAGCGTCGCGAGCGTCGTCCACGGACCGGATGCGGACGCGGCGCGTTGCATCGCGTATCCGAAGGCGCCGGGAAGGCCGCTCCAGCCGAGCGACACCGTGGCGTCGGCCGCGACGGCGACCAGGTCGAGCGGCGCGGCGGGCACGGAGGCAAGCGCGGCGATGTCGGCGGCGGGGAGCGCGGTCTCGTAGATCACGAACTCGTCGAGCGTGCCGGCGAGGTTGGCGTCGGCGGTGGAGGCGGATTTGCCGAGGTAGTTGAACGCGGTGGCGCCGAGTCCCGAGGGGTTGTTGGTGAAGGTCGTGCTGGTCGCGACGGGGCTGCCGTTGAGATACATCGTGGCGGTGTTGCCGGCGAGGACGACGGCCACATGCGTCCATGTCCCGGTCGTGAACTGGATCTCGGCGGGGGCCTCGAGGAGCTGGCCGTTGAGCCCGAAGCGCACGCGCGAGCCGGAGGTGCGCGGCACGAAATACATGCTGCTCGAAGTGTTGCCGTTGTTGAAATCGAAGACGCGCGCCCAGGTCGCGATGGAGTCGAGCTTCACCCAGAAGGAGACGGTGCAGTCGTCGAGCGCGCTGACGACCCCCGCGGGCAACGCGACATGACCGCCGGTGAGGCGCAACGCCGTGCCGAGGCGGGCGCCGGCGCCGGTCACCCATGCGGCGGAGCCGGTCAAGGTGCCGTTCCAACCACGTCCGGAGGAGTCGGACGTCAGCGTTCCCGCGCCTTCGTTCAAACGGAGATGCAGGGCCACCGGGCCGGGGCGCGAGGAGATCGTCGCGGAGACGGAGCCCTCGGTCTCGCCGTTGCTCGCGGTGACGGTGTAGTAGTAGGTGCCGCCGTCGAGGACCGTGTCGTCGGTGAAGTTGGCGCCGATGACGCTTGCGAGAACCGTGTAGGGGCCGCCGGGGGCGGTGGCGCGGGCGATGGTGTAGAGGCTCGCTCCGGGGACCGCGGTCCAAGTCAACGCGACGCGCCCGCTGGTCGCGGTCGCGAGGAGGTTGGCCGGCGCGGCGGGAGGCGCGGCGAGCAAGGCGACATCGGCGGCGGGCAAGGCCCCGTGGTAGATCCGGAATTCGTCGAGCGTTCCGGCGAGCGCGGGATCGGACGGCGAGGAGGATTCTCCGATGTGGTTCGCCGTGGTGTGGCCGAGGTCGGCGGGCGTGAGGACAAACGCGGCGTTGGTCACGACGGGCTCTCCGTCGATGTAGATCGTGGCGACGCCTTCGCCGAGGGTGATGGCGACGTGGGTCCAGGTTCCGACGGAGAAATGAGAGGCGGACGGCGCCTCCAACGATTGGGAGGTTCCATCGGCGGTGAGCGCGAAACGCATCATGCCGCCCGCCGTGCGCGGGGTGAAGGACAGGCTGCGTTGCGCGGTGCCGTCGCCGAAGTCGAAGACGCGGGCGCCGTCGGCGAGCGCGTCGGGTTTTATCCAGAAGGCCGCGGAGAACGCGTCGAGACCGTCGACGACCCCGGCGGGAAGGGCGACGTGGCCGCCGGAGAGACGGATCGCGCCGTTGATGCGGGCCTCGGCGCCGGAGGTCCAGAGCGTGGCGCCGGACAGGGTTCCATCCCGGCCCCGGCCGCTGGAGTCGGATGCGGTGCTCCCGGAGCCGTCGTCCAGGCGAAGCCGGGCGACCATGACCGCGCCGGGTTTCACCGTGGGAACGGTGTAGGCGAGCGTGGGCCGGAAGGCGGGCGTGGCGCTTTCGCGGGAGTGGAAGCCGATGAAGTTCCAGCCGTCGTTGGCGACGCGCAGGGAAAGGATCCCGTCGCCAGCGGCCTCGGCCCGGACGGCCTCGGTGAGGTCGATCTCCACCTGTTGCCCGACGGCGTAGCCCGCGAGGCTGGCGACGACCGTGCCCGCGGCGGTCGGACGGTTGTTCCAGGTGAGCGTGTTTTCGGACCAAGTGTCGTCGGGGAGACGCTCGTAGGAGAGGGTGGCGGCGCCGTCGACCTGGAAGGGGACAAGCTTCAGCTTCACGTTCTGCGCGTCGGCGAGCCCGCTCACGTCGAACTTCAGGTAGGTGTAGCGGGTGAAACCGGAGTTTGGCGCGGAATCGTATTTGGCGACGAGCTGCGTGGCGGTTCCGAAGTTCGTCGCGGCGGAGCCGCCGTCGCGAACGTAGGTGTCGGCGACGGGATCGCGGCTCGAGGATTCCTCGGCGCCGCCGACGCCGAGAAAGTCGATGTCGGGCAAACCGTCCGCGGACACGGCTTGCAGCCGAAACTCGGAGCTTCCGGCGCCGACGGCGGCGTGCACGGAGACCAGTTCCCAGGAGGCGGGGGAGCCGGTGGCGGGGAACCGAACGCCCGAGGCGACGTTGACGCCGTCGACAAAGAGATCGGCCGTCCGGTCCACGGTGCTCGCGTAGCGGAAGGTGAAGGCTCCGGTCGTCGCGGCGGGGAATTGAACCCGCCAGCGGATGGACGCGCCGGCCGCGTCGGTCGTGTCGGCGTAGCCCTCGCCGGTGTAGCCGCTCAGGGCGGAGCCGACGGCGCCATCCACGCCGACGAACCCCGCCGCGTTTTCCTGGAGAACCAGGCCCTGGGCGTAGGCTTTGGGCGTGGCGACGATGTTGTCGAAGTAGAGCGAGGCGGCGCGGGTCGCGGTGGCGCGAAACTCGATGGTGTTGGCGCCTGCGTTGAGGGTGACGTCGGAGCGGAGCACGGCCCAATCGCTGAGGGACGGGGTCTGCGGGAAAACGGGCGAGGCGACCTTGATCCCGTTCACGTGGAGATCGATCCCGCCGGCGTTCGCGCCGACGACGGCGTAGCGGGTTTCGAGCCGGTAGGGGCCGGCGGAGTTGACCGTGACGGTGTCGCGCACGGCGGCCGTGGCGCCGGT
>CBINJQ010000437.1:0-3297 GCA_966251015.1 uncultured Akkermansia sp.
CTCGGCAAGTTCCACAAGGTCGTCCCGCATCCTCCGACCCCCGACTTCCCGAAGCGCGTCTTCAAGTTCGACGCGTCGAAGGTCCCCGTCGCCGCAGCTTGAGTGTTTGCCCCATGTAGCCGCGGCCGTGTCGGCCGCGTTGACGTTCCTATCAGCCCCGCACGCCTTCCGGCCTGCGGGGCTTTTTAGGTGCGCACGTTTCGTCTCGTTTGGTAGGCGTTCGAAATCAACAAACAACGCTCAGGGCCCTTCTGAATGGCCTCTATTAAACGTCAACAAACGTCAAATGTTGGATTGAGTATCCGTTAAAAGACCCTCAGTCATGCCGGCATGAGCAACACGCGCCGTCAGTTTGGGCCGCTTTTTCAGCAGCTGGCCGAGCCGTGGGTGACGGCTGTGGGTTCTACCGACGGTCCCAAGCTCCGCCGCCTCCTGCAACTGGTCGCCGGCCGCGACGAGTTCGCGCTTTCCGAGGCCTTGGCCATCGCCTTCCCGGAATTCCAAGCCGACCAGACGACCGCGCTCGCCCGCTTCCGTTCCTTTCGCGAGCGCGTCAACAGCCTCGCCGACGACTCCGGTTTCGGCTTCGCGTTGGCGACCGATGCTGGTCGCGGCGATCCCGCCAAGCGCCGGGCTTGGTTTACCGGCCCCGATCTTGCCGCCGCCGGCGCGCGCGCTCTGGCCGATGCCAGCACGCTCGACGTGAAGGATCGCCCCCTTACGCCCAGCCGCGCTTTCGAGATCGAGGACGGGCGCCGCGTCGTTCGTTATTTCCTTTGCTATGTGCGCGCCGAGCAGGCGCTGACCAACGACCTCATGGCCCGCTTCGAGAAGCGCGACGGCGGCACGCGCTACAAACTGAAGCGTTGGGAGGACAAGCAGATCGAGCCCGGCGAACCATGGCATGAGGCGATCCAGGCCGCCATCCAGTCCTGCGATGTCGCGCTCGTGATGCTCAGCCCCGCCTTGCTGAAAAACGCCTACGTCAACGCTCACGAGATCCCCAATTTCGCCCTCGATCTGGATCGGCCCGGGGAAAAACCCGTCATCCCTGTCGGCCTATGCGACATCGACCTCGATCTCTGCGTCATCCCTTGGGTAAAGGGACGGCAATTTTTTCGCTCCGAAAAGACCGACGGTCAGGGCCAGTTCTACTCCGACCTCACCACCGAGAAGCAAAAGAACAAATTCGCCCGCGAGCTCTTCCGTCGTCTCCACGCCAAGCTCGACCGGCTGGGCGGCGATGCCCCGCCGCCGCCCGCGTCGTCGCCTCGTTCGCCTGCCGCCGCTTCCCTTTGTCCCGCCCGGCCGCACGAGTTTCTCAAGGAGCTGCCCGAGGGCATGGCCGACCGGGATCGTATCAAGCACTACGAGCCCACCCGTGCCATCGTTCAGAATCTCGCCGAAAACCAGTCGCTTCAGCCGCAGGTCGCCGCGCCTTCCGCGCCGCAGGGGGAGGATTCGCTCGCCTACCTGCTCAAGTGGTCGGCCGATCCCGAAGCCCGGCCCTACCTCGCCGTGCTGGGCGAATACGGCATTGGCAAGACCACCACGCTCAAGCACTTCACGCGCCGTCTGCTCGGGCAGGCCAAGACCGACCCCGCCACTCCGCTGCCCATTTACATCGACCTGCGTCTGCCGCAGTGGCGCCCCGAAGCCGCGCCCGCGACGGTGGCGGAGCTGCTCGCCGAAGTCATTCGGCGCAACTGGCGCCTGCCCGGTCCGCCCACCGGCACCCCCGACGAGTTGTTGCGCCTCGTGCGCGAGGAACGCGCCATCCTCATCTTCGACGGCCTCGACGAAAAGATCGTCCACCTGCCGCCGCGCGAGGTGCAGGGTTTTATTCGCATGCTCTGGCAGGCCCTGCCGCCGGAGGCCTACGCCCCTCGGGCCAAGGATGCGCCTCCCCCGCGCCACGGGCGCATCGTCATCTCCTGCCGCTCCCAGTATTTCCGCGATCTCGACAGCCAAAACGCGCTCCTCACCGGCGAGGACCGCGAGGGCATGGCGCGCGCCGGCACTCCCTCGCTCTGCCTGCTGCCGTTCAACGAACAGCAAATCCGCTCTTATCTCTCCGCCATCTACGACGGCGACACCGCCAGGGCCGAGGCCGCCTGCACCCTTATCGACTCGATCCACAACCTGCGCGATCTCGCCGGCCGGCCCTATTTGTTGTCCGTCATCACCGAGCGTCTGGCCGAACTGGAGGCACTCCGCGCGCGGGGGGAGACGGTCAACTCCGCCCGGCTCTATCAGCTTTTCACCGAGCGCTGGCTAAAGCGCGACGACGGCAAGCACACCCTCGAACCCGCCCACAAACGCGAAGTCATGGAGCACCTCGCCGCCGCCTTCTGGCGCGAAGGCGCGCGCGAGTGGGACGTGGACCGCCTGGAGGCCTGGTTCGACGAGTTTCTGCTCGCCTGCCCGCGCATCGCTTCGGCCTACGCCGGCAAGGAGCGCGCCATCCTGAAGGAAGACCTGCGCACCGCCACCTTCGTGCTGAGGCCCGATGCCGAGGATCGCCGCTTCCGCTTCGCCCACACCTCGCTGCTGGAGTTTTTCCTCGCCGCCCGCCTCTGGCGATCGCTGAGCGACGGCACCGCCGCCGCCACCTGGGACCTGCCCGAGCCGAGCGCGGAGACCTTTGTATTTCTCGGCGAGCTGCTCGCCCTCGAGCGCACTCCCGCGCTCGCCCTGCGCAGCTTGGAAAACCTTCTTGGCGCGGGCGTGCTTCCCGCCGGCCGCCATGCCTTTCAGCTCTGGCGTCTGGCCCGCGAGCGCGGCTGGCCCCAGCCGGCCCCGGCCCGCGTGGTCTTGCCGGGCGTGAATCTCGAGGGCTGGCGCATCGCCGGCCGCTCCGCCGCCGAGCCGCTCCGGCTTCGCGGGGCCGATTTGCGCGGGGCCTGGCTGGGCCGCACCCGCTGGGAGCACGTCGAGCTTGGCGGAGCCGACCTCACGGGCGCACGCGCTCCCGAGGCGGAGTTTCAGGGCGTCCGCCTGCGCGAGGCGGTGGCCGACGGGACCCTGCTCACCCCGAGCGTATTTCGTGATAGCGATGTCTCCGGTCTGCGCGCCGCAGGAGCGGATCTTGATGGGGCGGTGTTTATCCGCAGCCCGAACACCCTTTCTGGGCGGAGTTTTCCTGCGTCGCCCGCTGCGTCGGCACCTGCCGCAACCGGCTGGAGCGTCGGAGATGGCCTCCGTCATCAATCCTTGGTTCTCGGATGCGCGTGGTCGCCGGACGGGAGCCGGGTGATCTCCGCAGCCGGCGATAAAACGCTGAAAATCTGGGACTCG
>CBINJQ010000438.1:0-3266 GCA_966251015.1 uncultured Akkermansia sp.
TCTACGAATCGCCACCCGCTACTTATGTTCCATTATTTACGGCGGCCTACACTAGTCGTCGTTTCGTCCGACCGATACCAGGCCGGAAAGAGTCTGCGGCGGGGTCGCGCTCTTCAACGCCGGTTCGAGAAAGTATCCCCGCAAGATCGGGGCCTCCGGGTCTTCGACCGCGGATTGCAGCAGCACGCCGGAGAACTTCACGCGGCGCTTCTCTCCTCCCTCCGGCTCGACCAAGGTGAAGCCGCCCGTCACCACGCCCGTTTCACGATTCACGGAGAACGTCAGCGCGCCGCTCCGTCCCGCCTCCGGCGCCAGGCGAACGCCCGCGACGAAGCGCACGCTTTGCGGGAGAGCGTAGCGATTGCCGCCCTCGACGTTGCCAAACCTCGCGCTTGTCAACGTCAAGGGCAACGCGACGCCCTCGCTCGTTCCAAAACTCGAGGCGCCGTCGGGCCTCCGCCAAGGCTCCGCGCGCACCGCGAGGCCCGCCGGACCGAAGCCCTCCGCATAGAGTTTCGACCCCGCCACGGCGGCGCGCTTCCAGTAAAGATCTTCACCCGCTTCGGCCCGCACATGATGCAGCCCGTCCACGCGCGGCTCGAAACGCATCCACCCGGCGAGCCAGCTGTCGCTCCGGCCATAATAGGGCAAAAAATACAGGCGGTAGCTTTCGTCCGCGCCCGGCAGCACCGATCCGGCGAACCGCTGTCCGTCGGCGAGCTTTCCCGTCGCGGCGAGCCTGCCGTCGGCCCCGACCGTGATCGTCGCGAAACCCGCGCCGGCCGGGAGCGGACGCGCATCCTCGGACAGAGCCGCCGCGACACCGAGCGTCGCCGTGTAGCGACCGCGCCAAGGGGCGGAGTCCTCCGCGCGCGTGCCCGCGTAGCGCGTCTGGAGCGAGCCGTCCTCTCCCGACGACGCATACGATCCCCCGTCCCCGGTCTCCAGCGTGGCGAACACGCTCCCGTCCGCGCGCAGGTTTACCCTCAGCCGGAAGGCCGCGGGCACGAACCCCTTCTTGCGGACGACGATCACGCCCGTCTCCGCCGAGCCGTAGGAGGCGAACGCCGCGAGCTCGGCCGGATTCGCCGGATCGGGCGCGAACACGCCCCGCAATGGGTAGGTCGTTCCGTCGTCCGAATCGAGCGTGCCGGTGAAGCCGCCCCGGATGTCCGCCGTGATCGTGAGACGCGCCACCGGATGGGCGTCGATCCCGTCTTCGCCCGCCGTCAGCAACGACTGGAACGAACCGACTCGCGTCGATGGAAGCGGTTCGACCAGGGTCAGCGCCGTGCGCTTCCGTTTGTTCGCCGTGTTCAGGATCGTGGTGGTGAACAAGCCCACGCGTGAAAACCGCCCCGACACCACACGCGTGGCGTCATCGTAACGAAGTCCCGCGGGAAGCCCCGTGACCGCGTAAACGCCATCCCCGAGATCCGGCACCGCCGCCGAAACCGTGTCGCCCACGCGCGTCGTTTCCCCGAAAAGGAAAGGCGCGTATCCGCTGATCACCCACGGACGGGACACGCCGCCGACATAGGCGCTTCCGATCATCGTGTAGCTGTTGCCCTCGATGTCATGCGCGAGGCCGGTGATGTTGGAGTAGTAGCCGCCAAATCTCCACGCGCCCACGTCGGACGGCCGTTGCTCCAGCGTGGCGACGATGACCGGGAGCGGGAGGTTCCGCGCGGACGCCAGGTGATACAGCGAGCGCCCGCTGCCCTGGTCGCGAAGCGCCAGGCGCCCGTCGGCGGAGATCAGCATCCCGCGGCTGAACCCCGTGCCGGCGGCGCCGAGCGGCGACACGCTCCAGGACTCGCCGACCCGCGTCCACAGGGTCGCGGACGGCGCGCCGACGGGCTTGCGCCGAGATTCGCCGACCACGCGCGCGCCGTCGGCGGAAATCGAATACGCCTGGCTGTCCCCGCTGCCGAGCCCGTTCAAGAAAGCCGCCGTCCACGCGTTGCCCGCCTCCGCGAAGGTCCACGCGACCGCCCGCCAGCCCGGCCCGGCGCCGCCGGCCTTGACTTCGCCGACCGCCACGCGCCCGTCCGCCGACAGCGCCGTCACCTTGCCGTTCAACGCCTCGCCGGAGGGCGAATTCAGGGTGAAAACGCGCCACGCGTCGCCGTCGTGTCGCCAGACCGTCGGAAACACCGAAACGCTCCCGTCCTCGTTTTGATGCGTGCGGGCGCCGCCCAGCGTCGATCCGTCCGCCGACAAGGCTTCGCGATAAAAACCATTTTCCCCGTCCGGCAGCACGCCGCCGCTCCACACGTCGCCCGTGCGCCGCCAGGCCCAGGCGATGTTCTGGGTGCTCGTCGCGCCCTCGTCCCGCACCGCGACGCCAACCACCACCGCGCCGTCCGCCGAAATGAATTCCGGCTGCGCGCCATGGTCTTCGGGAAGCGGCAACTCGGTCGTTTGCCAAGCCGCGCCGTCGAAGGTCCAAACCGTCGGAACCTCGTCCCAAAACACGCCCGTCGATCCGGCTATCACCGTCCCGTCCGCGGAAACCGCGTGCGGCAGCGCTTGAGCGGCCGAACTCACGGGGAGAACGGTTTTCTCCCACGCACCGTCCGCCTGCCTCCACACGAGCGGCCTCGGAATCCAGGCCGGCAAGGCCTCCGGGACGACGGTGCTGCCGATGAGCACCCGCCCGTTGGCCGAGACGCCCGTGACGGCGGTGTGGGTTTCCCCCGACAGATCGAACAGCGCCGAGGTCCCGGCGCGGAGCGACACGACACCAAGCACGAACGAGAACGATGCGCGAAGAAGGATGCGGCGGGACATGGCGGATTCGCCGGACTAACGCGCCCTCCGCGCCCCTCAACGCAATTGACCGGCAACGCACGGGGCGCGCCTTCTTTTACCGCCCCGTCACGCGGCCGCTCCTCCGCGGGCCCGGGCGACCTGCGCCCCGCCCCCGGTCCTTGACCCCGCCCGCCCGGGCCGGTTGCCTCGACGATTCGCGCCTACTGCCCCGCACTCCAGCGGTGGTGGCGGGCGCACCGAGCCGCCCGTCTCGCGCCACGGGATTTTCCAAACTACTCCGCCAGTCATGTCCACGTCCGCCGCCGAACCCGCCAACCTCATGGAAGCCCTCGTGTCGCTCGCCAAGCGCCGCGGCTTCGTCTTCCAGTCCTCCGAAATCTACGGAGGCCTCAACGGCTTCTTCGACTACGGTCCGCTCGGCGTCGAGTTGAAGAAAAACATCCGCGACTGCTGGTGGAACGACATGGTCCGCCGCCGCGACGACGTCGTCG
>CBINJQ010000439.1:0-3185 GCA_966251015.1 uncultured Akkermansia sp.
CGCCATGATAGAAGCTGCCGAGCTTCACGCCGTCGGGGGAATATTTGTCCAGCGTGCCGCTCCAATCCTCGGTGACCCAGTAGTTGCCTTCCAGGTCCTTGGTGGTGCCCCAGGAATGACGCCGAACATTGGCCGCGAAGGCCGGATGCGCGTTGGAGTCGAGCGGGAGGGAGGTATCCCAATGAAGGAATCGCGAACCGGCGGAAACCTGAATACCGGCCTCGTCGACGAAGCCGCCGCGGCCGCCGACGTTCGGCACGCCGACCTCGGTGCGGAGGAGCGCGCCGGTCTCGCCGTCGTAGAGCCGCCAGACGCCCGCGTAGCTGCCGACCCAGAGGTTGTCGTCGGGATCGACGGCCACGTGGTCCAGGCCCGGGAGCCCGGTCTGAATGGCGAACAGGATCTGTTCGTCGGCGGGCTGGCCGCCGGCGGGCCAGGGAAGGACCTCGTTCAAGCCGGCCGAGGTGTCGAGCTGGCGGTCGCCGTCGCGGTCGTCCCAGAAACCGTTGTCGAGGCCGAGGCCGATCTTGACGATGTCGCCGGTCTGGCGGTTCGCGACGAAGGCGTTGCCGCGGGAGTCGATGGCGATGCGAGAAGGGAACGCGGATGCCGTGCCGGACGAGGCGCGATATTCGCCGACAACGCGGGCGGTCTCGGAATCGAGGCGCACGACGGTGCCCTTCGAGGAGTTCACGACCCAGACGAAGTCGTAGGCGGAGGGGAAGAAGCTGGTCGTGAGCTGGTCGTTGTCGCTCTTGAGGGTGCGGATCTGGCCCTCTTCAAAGTCGGAGCTGGTGGTGTAGGTGCGGGCGCGCGGATCGCGGGCGAGGGTTATCGAGAGCGGCGCCGACACGGCGGAGAGGCCCTGGTCGTCGAAAACCTTGGCGGTGAAAACATAGGCGCCGGGCGGGCGGCCGGAGGAAAGGAGGAGCGCGTAGACGCCGGGCTCGCCGGGCTCCTCGCGGGTGAGCGTGCCGAGGAGGGCGGCGCCTTCGTAGAACTCGACGCGTGCGACGGCGCCGTCGGCGTCGAGCGCGGTAGCGCGCAGAGCGAAGGCGGTGTCGGGCAAGGGCGCGGGAACGATGGGCGCCAGGGAAACGACGGGCTCCACCGCGATGGTGGGCGGCGTGACCGTGATCGTCACGGCGGCGGGCGAAGACGGGATACGACCGTCGGAGGCGGTGAAGGTGAACGCGTCCTCGCCCCAGAAGGCGTAACGCGGTTGGTAGCGCAACGTGGCGGGCAGGGGCGAACCCGGCGCGGGCAAGGGCGAACCGTCCGGCAGGCTGAGCGCGCCGTGGAGCGGCTGCGAAGCGAGGGCGAAGACCAGCGCGTCCCCGTCGGCGTCGGCGCCCGCGAGGGAGACGAGGACCGATGCGTAGTGAGGAGTGGATACGGCGGAGGGCGAGGCGAAAGGGGCGTCGTTGACCGAAAGCACGGTGAGCCGGATGCGCGCGGGCGCCGAAACCGAGTCGGCGTCGGCGACGGTGAAGGAAAACTCGTCCGGTCCGGCGTGGTTTTCCGTCGGCGTGTAGCGGAGCGGGGAGCCGGAAGCCACGAGAGGGGCGCCGGGCGCCGGCAAGGGCGAGCCGTCGAAATAGGTCAAGGTGCCGTGTTCGGGAGCGGCGGTGATGGTGAAGACCAGGGAATCGCCGTCGGCGTCGGTCGCGGAGAGCAAGACCTGGGCGGAGGTGTCCTCGAGGAGGGCGACGGCTTGCGAACGGGCGACCGGGATGTCGTTGACCGCGGAGATATCGACCAGAACGCGGGCGGAGGCGGAGAGCAGTCCGTCGGTGACGGAGAAGGGAACGACGTCGGGGCCGTGGTAGTCGGCCGGAGGAACGTAGGAGAGCGCGGCGCCGACAAGAGAGGCTTCGCCGCGCTGGATGGACGGCGCGGGCAGCGGCTCGACGGGGAGGAGGGCGCGGGAAAGAACATGTTGGCCGATGGCCTGGCCGAGATCGCGGCCGGCGGTGTTGTCGAATTCGTAGTGGATCCCGGCGAGCACGCGGCTGCGACCGGCCTCGAGCGCGGCGGCGGAGAGGCTGTCGACGATCCGCGTGGCGGCGCGGGGATCCTCGGAGGGCACGGTGATGCGGATGGCGTCGCCGAGGACGCCGGCGAGGACGGTGGCCGACGCGGAGCTGAAGGTGCTGTGGCCGCTGGGGTAGGACGGGAACTGGGGCGTGCCGAGAAGCGGCGTCCAGACGGGGTCGGACTCGGTCAGCGGATTGCCGTCGTCCGCGAAACGCACGGCGGTGACAGGGCGCCAATAATCGTGCGCGAACTTCGACCGCCAGCAGGCGATGGCGGCGTCGGCGTTGGCGAGGTTGACGAGGGCGAGGAGGCGCGCGGTGGCGACAAGCGAGAGATCGGAGCGAACGGCGACGCGGGAGGCGATGGCGTTCCAGTGGCCGGGAGGCGAGTAGGTGCCGGGGCCGTCGGCCCAGTAGTAGGCCGTCTGGGTCTGGTCGGCGTCGCGCACGGGACTGGTGGAGGCGCCGAGGGTCTTCACCTCGGAGTAGGCGGCGGCGTATTCCGGCGAGCCGACGGCGGGGGGCGGGGGCGGCGCGAACTGATCCGGCGAGGTCAGGACGAAAGGCGTGACGGAGCCCCACTCGGGGCGGAGCGCGCCACCGTTTGGCGTGCCCCAAAGCGAGACGTCGGCGGGTTGCCAGTAGCCGACGCTGCCCGGCTCGCGGGGAGCGTAACCGGAGGGGCCGAAGGCGCCGTCGGAGGCGCGGAGGGCGAGCATGCGGGCGGCCGCGGCGGCGCCGAGGGCGGCGCTATCGGCGCGTTTTTGCGCGTCGGGCTCGGCTGCGAGATCCTGGGCGAGGCGCGAGGCGAAGAGCGGGGCGGAAGCCGGGAACAGCGCGGCCAGGGAGTCGTGGGCGGCGCGCGCGGCGGCCACTTCGAGCGAGACGAAACCGGGGACGGCGATGTAGGCGGAATCGTAGGGCGCGTAGTCGCGCTCGACGGCGTTGACCGCCTCGAAGACGGCCAGTTGCACGATGGCAAGGGCGCGGGAAATCTCGGGGGGGGCGGCGCCGAAACCGCCTTGAGCGACGGGGCGGCTGGCGAGGCGGACGGCGTCGAGCGCGAGGGCGTTCCAGGCGGTCACGACGTTGTCGGTCGCGGGCTGGCGCAGCGAAAAGGCCAGGACGTCCTGGTCGACGTCGGAGGCG
>CBINJQ010000440.1:0-3106 GCA_966251015.1 uncultured Akkermansia sp.
ACTGGGCAAATCTCCACAACGAATAGGCCATAAGCGAGAAAAAATCTCGAAAGCCACGAGTTTTTGCCTTTATCCGAGAATCCGGTGAAACAGCCTGATTCCCCTCTTTCTCCCAAAGCCTTCTTGAAGCACAGGCGCCCGGAGCGGTTTAGCGATTCGCGGAGTTCGTCGGTGCTTCGCCTCGACCGATCCATGCTTGAGTATCACTTGGCGAGCCTCACGAAACGAAACCAAGAAAAGGCCTTCGAGCGGTTTGCTCTCTTATTGGCGCGGAAGACGATCTGCCCGAATCTTCGCCCCCAGACAGGACCCGCCGGCGGTGGTGATGGAAAAGTGGATTCGGAAACAACGCCGGTGGCCGATTCCCTGGCATTGGCGTGGGTGGTGGGTCATGGTTCGGGCGCATCGAGCGAGCGGTGGGCATTCGCCTTCAGCGCCAAGGAGGATTGGCGGGCAAAAGTGCAGTCGGACGTTCGGAAAATCGCCGAAACGAAACGGGGCTACGTCCGCGCCTTTTTCATCAGCAACCAAGCCATCCCGGATCGGAAGCGACTGGAGATGGAGGACGCGCTGACGAAGGAGTGTGGGTTAAAGGTCACGATCCACGACCTTACGTGGATCGTGGATCAAGTCATCGACGGAAAGCTCGAAGCCATAGCGAATGACGAACTCCAGATGGGCATGTTGATTGCCGAATCGGTGGAACCAGGACCGCGAGACATGGAACGGAAACGGGAGCTGGAGATGATCGAGGTCCGCTTCGCGGATCGTCTGGTGTCCCGAGCCCCGGGGCCGCGCGAAGCGAGCGATGCCATCGAGGCCGCGACCTTGGCGCGAGAACTGGAGTTGGCACGCGTAGAGGTGGAAGGGCGGCACACCCGCGCGGTCGATTTGGCCGAAAGAGCCGGGATTCTTTCGGCGAAAATCGAGGCGTGTTACCAATACGCGTGGTCGGCGTTTTGGTGGTTCGAGGATTACGGCCGGTTTCTCGATCTGTATTTGCGACTTGAGGAGATGGTCGTCGAAGCCAACCATCCCGGAGGTCTGCGGCGCTTGCATACGCTCTGGTCTCTTTTGATCGTCTTGGAACGTGACGTTGGGTTTCGCCGAGAGGATCTGAAGAGAGGCGAACGAACCACGCGGCTTTCGACGGCTTTGCATCGCCGGTCGGTGGACACGAGTTCCCCCTCCGCGGCGCTGGAGGCGCGGGCGAACTTGATGTTGATGGAGGCGCAGGCGGCATTTCCCCATGTGCGATCCGGATTCATGCAGGAAATGAAGGCCCTGATCGAGAGCAGCGAGGGGCTGGTCGGCTTTCGGGTTCACGACTTGCTCGACCTGCTGGTGGAGTTTTGCCGGATGCGCGCGGGGGACGATGCCTGGGACGATTTCCACGAATGGCTCGTCGAGCGTGTCGGCGGTCGTGAAGGCGAAGTCCGCGCGGCGAGCATGAGGTTGGAGCGGGCGATTCAGCTCATGGATGCCGGGCGTCCTTACGACGGATTGGTCACGGCGGCGAAGACCCTGTTCGTCTTTTACAAGGCCGACACGCACGATGAGCTGCTCGATTGCCTCTATGTCTGCTCGGCGGCTTACGAACGCATCGGTCTTCGCTGGGCGGCGCGGGGCACCTTGATCCACGCGGCTTCGTTGATGATGGGACGGTTCGACAACGAGAACGATTTCCACGGGCTGCGCGCCGGGTATTTTCAACGGTTGAAATGGATCGAGCTATTGCTTGGCCGATTGCCGCAGGCCTTGGCGTGGCATGGCATGACGTTGGCATTGGGTGGCGGCTATGATCGTTCACCGAGGGCTCAGGAATCCGGAAAAATTCCGGATCCTATGCTGTATGACACCGTGCTGGGCATGGTCTTTCTCCGGGCGGACACGAACACGCTGAGAAAGCTCGAACGACTTCCGGATGTGCTTGATCGGCTCGATCTGCCGATGGCCTGCGTCGCGCTTCACAAGGCCCTCGGTTGGGAGGAGCATGTGCCTGAAACTCTGTGCGATCAGACCGGGGAGATTTTCAGGAAATGGCGCGATCAGCCCGCCGCCGCCGATTTGCCGGGCGTGCTGCACACCGGCACTGAGCGGACGATACACATGGGCACGCATATTCTGGGGTGCGAATTCCGGGTGGTGGCGGACGAGAACCCTTGTTGCGAAGTTCTGGGCGAGTCGATTCTGGCGGCGCTGGAGGCGACGCTTGCGACGGGCTTCCGACAGCACCTGTTTCCACTCAGGCCGTCGGTGATTATCGAAATCGGGATGGCCGCCGACGGAGCCTTTCCTTTCCAGAGCGATTTCGCCGACGACGCAGCCTCGCGAGTGACCCTGTCGGTGAAGCCGTTTGATCCGCACAAAATCCCCGCTCCCGAGATGCACAAACTTCATCAGGCGTTGAGCGAGCTTTTGGTTCATGTGATCTCCCGTGTCTTCCGCGCGAAAGATACGCTGAAGGCGCTCGAGGTTTTGATGGGGGAGGAACGCGGCATGGATCGCGGGGTTCATTTCACCGGCAGTTTTGTAACACTAGGAAACGTGCTGGGGCGTCAGTCCCTGTCGCGGCTGAAGGATTGGCTGCGTGATGGGGATAAAAAATACGAGCTTCGGCACCGCGAATCTTGGGATGCTGCGCTGCCCCGTCCCGATAACCCCAACGAGCCGGGCAAGGAGCGCCCACCTGATGCGGCCGCTCCTGACGGGGAGCCGAGTCATGCCCACATCCGGCACCAATCGCTGATCGACCTGACTCTTTGGGATAGCGCAAAATGAAAGGGCGTCTTGTATGCGTGGCAACAAGACAGGTCCACCAGGCCCCCGGTCATGACATTGGTTTTTCAGAATCGTGCCGCAGCCGCTGCGATATTCTCGGACTGGCATCGGCGATGGGGGCAAATTGATGCCGACGAATCGCTGAGGGTCGTCGTCATCAGGGGTATTCAAAAGACAAATACGAACGCCTATCGCGTGATCCTGACCTCGAATCCGAAGATTTCAGGTAAAAACGACGACACACTCTACAAGGTCGTTGCCAGTCGGATTCACACCATGGAACCCGCTGACGGGAAAAACTTGGAGATGTTCACAAAAGAACTAG
>CBINJQ010000441.1:0-3104 GCA_966251015.1 uncultured Akkermansia sp.
CGTCACCGCCGGCTACTTCGCCCAGCAGCGCACCGACACCCTGCGCGAGGACGCCTCCGTCCTCGAGATGATGATGGAGCTGCGCACGAACGAGAACCAGCTCACCGAGCAGCAGGCCCGCGCCATCCTCGGCAGCTTCCTCTTCCGCAAGGACGACGTGTTCAAGAAAGTCGGCGTGCTCTCCGGCGGCGAAAAATCCCGCCTCAACCTCGCCCGGCTCCTCGTCGACCCGCCGAATCTGCTCCTCATGGACGAGCCCACGACGCACCTGGACATCGCGTCGATCGACGCGATGGTCAACGCGCTCAAGGGCTACTCCGGCACGCTCATCTTCATCTCCCACGACGTGCATTTCATCCGCTCGCTCGCCGAGACCGTGCTCCACGTCCACAGCGGCCGCCTCACCGCCTACGCCGGCAACTACGACTACTACCTCGAGAAATCGAAGGCCTCCAACGCCCGCGCCGCGTTGACCGCCGGCTTCACCGACGCCCGCCCCGACGCGCACAAGGGCAAGGGATCCTCTTCTGGAGGGACGCCGTCCCCGGCGTCCGCGCCCGCGTCCAACACTTCAGCCGCTTCCGCATCCCCCGGCGGCCCCAAGCTCACGCCAAACCAGCTTCGCAAGATGCGCGAGGAAGTCGGCCAGTTGGAAAAGAAAGTCTCCGAACTGGAGGCGAAGCAGAACGAGATCACCGCCGCGCTCGAGGACCCCGCGACCTACGCAGACAAGAGCCGCTTCCACCGCCTCAACATCGAGCTGAGCACGATCACCGAACAGATCAGCGAGGCGACCGCCAGGTGGGAGGCCGCCGTCGAGGCCCTCGAAGCCGCCGAGCGCCACGCTTCATAAGCGTCGCCCCGGTTGCCCCCCGGCCAGTGGCGGAAAGGCGGAGCCGTTCCGCCGCTCGGCCTGCTCCCGCCCACGCGTCCGGACGGCGTGCTCCTTTCTGCGCCTATTCTAGCCCGACTTCCGCTACTGGAGCCGCGTCTGGATGCAACTCGTTGATGGATAACGAAAGCACCCCCGAATGTCGGGACTACAAGCCTTAGGACGCTGCTGCCCGGATACGCGGAGGGGGCAGATCGGGCAGGACCACCCCCAACTGCTTGAGCAGGAGCTGGACGTCGGGCTCCGGCTCGGTGCGACGAGCCAGGACCAGCGCCCGGCCGTCCAGCGTGGGCAGGCTCACGTCGAGCATCATCAAGCCCGAGAGCTTCTCCAACACCGTGCGAGGCATCAGGCCGCCGGCCAGCCCGCGCAGCTGCTGTCGCAGTGTAGTGATCAAACAATACGCCCGGAACACCACGAAGAGGTGCGCCTCGATCCGCTCCGGCTTCTGATGATAAATCGGCCGCAGCCCGAGGTCGCCCTTGAGCGTGCGGAAGCTCTCCTCCACCGCCGTCAGCTGCATGTAGTAACGTCCGAACGTGTCGGGCTCGGTGTCGGCCAGGTTGGTGCGCAGCAGATACACGCGCTTCTGAAAAAACGAGCGCTGGCGGTTAGCGGCTTGTGCGACGGCGACCCTCAAAAAAGTGGATTTCCGCCGCCAGTAGCGGAAGTCGGGTTAAATTGAACTGCGGGATTTAGGAGGACTCCTGCCGACGGCTGGTGGATTTTGCCCGGGTGGGCGGACGCGGCCCCGAGCCAGCCCGCCTTGGATGCAAAACGCCCGAACGCGACGGGCGATCCGCATGATCGCCGTCAAAACCGCGGGTTTCGGACGTCCGCGCGGCCCCCTTTCCGCCGAAGTCCGGAATGAACATCGGCGGTGGATCCCTCGCGCGAAAAACGGCCCTCGTTCAAAAACGCCAGCACCTGCCGGCGTGTCTCCGCCCGGTTCATCAACCAGGTGTGCGAATAGGGCACGGTGACGTGATCGCGCTCGCCCGCGACATGCGTCCGCTCGACCGAGACCTTGCCGTCGTCCGGCCCCGGGATCAGCGCGGAGAAGAGGGGATTCCAGGAAAAATCGCCCGCGATCACCCCGACGTCGACGCCCGGCGGGATCGGCCCCAGCCGAGCCGGCGCGCCCCCCGCGCCGGTGCCGAGATCGAGCCCCGCCGGTCCGTTTACGCGGGCGTAGAAACGCCAGCCCTCCAGCGTATCCACTATTTCGCTACCCGCGTTGGGCGGGGCGAGCATGACCACGCGTCCGAGCGTCGAGGGCGTCCCGCGGTCGCGCAGATACCGGCGAAGCAGGATCCCGCCCAGCGAATGGGTCACGACATGCACCCGTCCCGCCGGCGCTCCGGCGTCCCCGCGGAAGACCGGTCCGAGCGCCGTCTCGGCCGCTTCGGCTATCGTGACGCGTCGCGACGGGTAGGAGACGTTGACCACCCGATAGCCTTCCCGGCGCAAGAACCGCTCGAGCGGCCACATCGACGCCGGGCCGCGGCCGAGCCCGTGCAGAAGGACCACCGTGTCCGCGGCCTGGGCGACCGCAGGCAGGGCCAACATGCCAAGCCATAGACGCGCGAGTTTCAGCATGTTCATGGGGAGTCTCCGAAGCCCGAGAAGACGCGAAGGGCGCGCCGGTCTCCAGCCTGCTTTTCGAGGCCGGCCCGCCCCCAAGGATCGCTTCCCCCCAGGCCGACATGCGCGCTCCCGTTCCGGTCGGGGTCGATTTGCCGCAAAAAAGGCGCGTCCGACAAGGACGCGCCCGAAAGGCGATGATCACCAAGTCTGATCGCCCGCGTTCAGCGGGTGCGACGCTTGAGGGCGAGCTGCACGCCGGCGTAGCGAATCGCGCCTTGGAGACGCGAGAGCTCGGACTCGTCGATGTCCTTGGGGGCGTTTTTCAGCTCCTCCTCGGCGCGCTTGAGCGCGGCCTCGACCACGGACTCGTCGATCTTGTCCTCGGAAATGGCGCTCTCGGCGAGGATCGACACGGTGTCGCCCTCCACCTGCGCGAAGCCGTTGCCGACCGCGAGGCGCGACTCCTTGCCGCCCTTGGTCACGCGCAGCTCGCCGTGCTCGACCTGGGTGAGCAGGGGAATGTGTCCGGGGAGGATGCCGATCTCGCCTTGCGCGGTCGGGATGACGACCGTGTCGATGGTGTCGGAATAGACCCGGGCTTCGGGAGTGACGATTTCGAGGGTGA
>CBINJQ010000442.1:0-3085 GCA_966251015.1 uncultured Akkermansia sp.
GGGGGGGTGTGCGCCCCCGGCCCCCCCCCCCCCACCGCCGGGTCGAAGGATGCGCGCGAATTCGCGCCGGCAGGCCGCGGAGTCGAACCAGTGGAAGGCCTGCGCGGCGGTCACGAGGTCGACCGAGGCGTCGGGCAGCGTGGTGGCCTCCGCGGTCGCGGCGACGCTGATGAAGCGCGGTTCGTCGGCGAGCAGGCGCTCGGCCGTGGCGCGCATCGCGTCGTTGGGCTCCACCCCGCGGACGCGGGCGCAATGCGGCAACAGCAGCGCGGAGAAGATGCCGGTGCCGGAGCCGATGTCGGCGACTTCGGCGGACGGGCTCAGGCCGGCCTCATGTCGGAGGGTCGCGACGACCTCGGCGGGGTAGGAGGGGCGAAACCGGACGTAGTCCGCGACGCGGTCGGAAAAACGTTTCGTCGGCCGGGCGTCATCGACGGTGCGCATGCGCGGGAGAGAAAACCGAAACCGCCGCCGGGCAAATCGATGCGACGGTTTGCCGATGTGGTGGACGGTTTGTCAGGCCGTTGATCGATTCGCCGCGTCTCCGGGATCTCGGCCCGGCTCGTCGGGCGCGGCGGCGGGAGGGCTCGGAAGCGTCAGCCAAAGCCAGAGCCGGGCGAGCAACCAGCCGGGTGCGGCGACCAGGAGGAAGAGGCGCAGCAGCAAAAAGACCGCCGTCACGGCGAGGGCGAGGCGGGAGCCGGGGCCGGGCGCGAGCAAGTGCTCGAGGACATGTGCGCGGGCGAGCAGATGCAGCAGGACGAAGTGCAGCGCGGCGAGGACGGCGAACTCCACCAGGATGCGGCGCGGGGTCGGAGGCGGACGACGGTTTTTCTTCATGGGGTCGCGGCTCCGGGGCGCGCGGTGAGGAGGGTGAAGAGCATGGCGTTTCCGAGCGGGCCGCCGGTCACGTAGCTGCGGCGGCCGTTTCCGAGGGCGACCGGCGCGCCCATCAGATGGGCGGTGCGGTAGAGGGCGACGAAGGTGTCGCGATCACCGAAGCGCCGGGCCGAGGCGAGGAGGAATCCGGTGGCGGAAGGGCTTATGCCGAAGATGAGCGGGCCGGAGTCGATGTCCCCGCCGCCCGCCGTTCCTCGCGCGTATTCCTTGGCGTAGCCGAAGCCGAGGAGGGCGTCGAAACACGCGGTTCTCGCGTGTTGGTAGAGATCTCGCGACACCTCCTCCTCTCCGAAGGCGAGCAGGACCGCGGCGAATGCGGTGCCGCTGGCGCGGCCGGGGTCGAGCGGCCGGCCGTCATAGGGGTCGAGCGCTTGGTAAAGGAGCCCGTTCGCGGGGCTGCGCCAGTCCTTCCGGAAACGTGCGAGCATCGGCGCGGTGACCGCCGCATGGTCGTGGCCGGTTGCGCGGGCGTGCTGGAGGAGCGAGCCCAGCACGGCGGCGTTGTCCACGGGATAGGTCTCCTTGGGATAGGTTTCCAAAATGCCATGCCGGCCGAGGGCGACGCGTCGGGCGAGCGCGGAGGAGATGCGGTCGTTCAGCCCGGCGAAGCGGGAGTCGGGCACCAACGTTCGGTGGAGGCCGAGCGCGAGATTCATGTAGCCGAGGTAGGCGGCGTGGCCGCGCTCGCTCGTCTCCAGCGATTCCAAGGGATCTTCCTTCCAGATCCGTGCGTCAAAGGCGCGAACTCGTTCCGAAAGCAGCTCGTCGATGGCGCGTTCCGCCACGGGCAGAAATTCGGCGCGATGCTCCGGATGCTCGGCGCAGGTTTGAAGCAGACCCAGCGCGGCCATTTGATAGCTGCCGAAAAGCCATTCGTTGCGGAAGAGCTCGCTGGAGCTGGTGAAGTTGTCGGTGGAGACGCCTTCGTGGACGATGGACGCCACCTCTCGCGCGTGGGAGATCGCCAGGGAGGCGTCGCCGTCGAGCCAGCCGCGCGCGTCTCGCCCGCACCACCAACGGGGAATGCCGGCGGCGGCGCCGATAAAGAGCAGCGCGGCGACGGGAAGACGGAGCCAGGGGCGGGAGAACAGCGCGGGAAGACGTGGCATGGCGTGACGTGGAGGAGCCGGTTGCGCGGGACGCGCACCACGGGAGAAGGCGCGAGTCCGGGCGGCAATCGTTTAAGGTCGAAGACGAAACGAGCCGGACGCGACCGACGGTGTGACGGAGCGACGGCGCGACGGCGCGAAATCACGCTTTGCCTTTCCCGACCGCGGCATATGCGCACGATGTCGGCCATGACGCTTTCCGCCGCCGACCTGTTGCCCAAGATCACCGCGCTCGCCCACGGGGCGGGCGAAATCGCGATGCGCCACTTCGCCGCGCCGATTCCGACCACGTCGAAGACGAGCCGCATCGATATCGTCACGGCGGCGGACACCGAGGTGGAAGCCTACCTGGTGGGCGAATTGACCAAGCTTTTTCCCGACCACCACATCGTCGGCGAAGAGGGCGGCGGGCAGGGCGCGACGGCGGCGACGGCGCGGTATCACTGGTTCGTCGATCCGATCGACGGAACCGTGAATTTCGCGAGCAAACTGCCGCACTTCTGCACGAGCATCGCCCTCGCGACCGCCGACCGCGAGCCGCTGCTCGGCGTGGTCTACGACCCGACGCGGCGCGAGCTCTTCGCGGCCGTGCGCGGCGGAGGGGCCACGCTCAACGGGAGCCCGCTCCGTGTGACGCAGACCGCCGAGCTCATCGACGCGGTGATCGTGAGCGGGTTTCCCTACGACAAGCACACAAATCCGGACAACAACCTGCGCGAATGGGGCGCGTTTCTCGTGAAGATTCGCGGCGAGCGACGCCTCGGCAGCGCGGCGCTGGATTTCTGCTACGTCGGCGCGGGGCGGCTCGACGGTTACTGGGAAAAGGACCTGAAGCCCTACGACGCGATGGCGGGCATGTTGGTCGCGCGCGAGGCGGGCGGCACGGTGACGGATTACGCGGGCGGCGGGTTTCCGCAGCGTCTGGACCGCGGTCGCTATGTCGCGAGCAACGGCCGCGTCCACGCGGAGATGCTGCGCGTGCTGGCCGGCGCGGGTGGCGTCGCCTGATCGAGCGTGGCGCAAACGCCGAGCCCGTTAGGGGGTATCCCGCCCCGGCGAAAAGACAACCCCCAGAC
>CBINJQ010000443.1:0-3039 GCA_966251015.1 uncultured Akkermansia sp.
CGATGGCCAATCCCGACATCCACACCCACATCGTCGGCACCGCCAGCTCCAAGCGAGTCCTCGAAAACATCGCCGACGCCGAGGCGCCCCTCGACGAGCAACTCATCTCCGAGGTCCGCGCCATCCTCGCCCCCGTGCACAACCTCACCTGGGCCTCCGGTCGCCCCGAGAACAACTAGGCTGCGCCCGCCCGACACCGACGCCATCGGCATGAAAACCCTCCTCATCGACCGCCCCGGATCATTCTCCCACGGCGAAAAGCCCGCCCCGACGCCCGCCGAGGGCGAGGTCCTTCTCCGGGTCCGACGCCTCGGTTTTTGCGGCTCCGACCTCTCCACCTTCCGCGGCGGAAACCCTCTCGTATCCTATCCTCGGATACCCGGCCACGAGATCGCCGCCGAGATCGCCGCCGTCGCCCCGGGCGTGCCCGCCGAATACGCCGTCGGCCAGACCGTCACGCTGCTGCCCTACACCACCTGCGGCAAATGCAGCTCCTGCCGGCAAAAACGTTTCAACGCCTGCCGCCACAACCAGACGCTCGGCGTCCAGCAGGACGGCGCGTTCACCGACCTCATCGTGGCCCGTTGGGAGAAGCTCGTGCCCGCGCCCGGTCTCGGCCTGCGGGAGCTCGCCCTTGTCGAGCCTCTCGCGGTCGGTTTCCACGCCGTTTCCCGCGGCCGCGTCGCCGCCTCGGACAAGGTGCTGGTCTTCGGCTGCGGCATGATCGGCCTAGGCGCCATCGCCGCCGCCGGATTGCACCGCGGCGCCACCGTGATCGCGGTCGACATCGAGGACGGGAAACTCGCCGTCGCGAAGAAAGCCGGCGCCGCCCACGTCATCAATTCGCGCACCGAGAACCTCCACGAACGCCTCCAAGCCCTGACAGACGGGCACGGACCCGACGTCGCGATCGAGGCGGTCGGCAACCCCGCCACGTTCACCGCCGCCGTGGACGAGGTCTGCTTCGCCGGACGCGTCGTCTACATCGGCTACGCCAAGGCTCCCGTTTCCTACGAGACGAAATACTTCGTGATGAAGGAGCTCGACATCCTCGGCTCCCGCAACTCCACGCCGGACGATTTTCGCGACGTCGTCGCGCTCCTCTCGTCCGGGCGCTATCCCGTCGAGGATACCGTGACTCGCACGGTCTCCTTCGCCGACGCCGGCCAGGCCCTGGCCGACTGGTCCGCGAATCCCGGCGCGATCACCAAGATCCACGTCGAGCTCTGAGCCGCCCCGCCCGGATCGCCCCCTCCGCCTCCGCCATCGAAACCTCCATGGTCATCGACGCCCACCACCACTTCTGGCGCTACACCGACGAGGAATACGGCTGGATTCCTCCCGACTGGTCCGCCCTCCGCCGCGATTTCCTGCCCGCCGATCTCGGCCGCGAACTCGCCTCCGCCGGCGTGGACGGCGTCATCTCGGTCCAGGCCCGCCAGTCCCTCGCCGAGACCGGTTGGCTCCTCGATCTCGCCGCGCAAAACGACTTCATCCGCGGCGTCGTCGGCTGGGCTCCCCTTGTCGCTCCCGATCTGGATGCGCATCTCGACCGTCTCGGCGAGCACCCAGCCGCGCGCGCCGGCAAACTCCGCGCCTTCCGCCACGTGCTCCAAGGCGAACCCGACGACGCCTACATGTTGCGCGAGGACTTCAACCGCGGCGTCCGCGCCCTCACCCGTCGCGGCCTCGCCTACGACATCCTGATCTTCGAGCGGCATCTTCCCAACGCCATCGCCTTCGTCGACCGGCATCCCGACCAGGTCTTCGTCGTCGACCACATCGCCAAACCCCGCATCGCCGCGGCCGAGATCGAGCCCTGGGCGAAAAACATCCGCGAACTGGCCCGACGTCCCAACGTCGCCTGCAAACTCTCCGGCATGGTCACCGAGGCCGATGTGCGCAACTGGACGCCCGCGCGGCTCCGCCCCTATTTCGAGGTCGCGCTCGAGGCCTTCGGCCCCGCTCGCCTGCTCTTCGGCTCCGACTGGCCCGTCTGCCTCGCCGGCGTCGGCTACGCGGATTGGAAAACGACCGTCGCCTCCGCGCTCGCCGGCCTGAATCCTTCGCAGCTCGCCGCCGTCTTCGGAGGGAACGCGCGCCGCGTCTACCGCCTGGCCTGATTTCGCTTCGACACGCATCTTCCCGCCGTGCCGCGTGTCGGAACTTGTCCGGCTCCGCGCTCCCGGCATACCCGACACAACCCCATGAACATCCCGACCCGCACCCTCCTCCGCCCCGCCCGCTTGATCGCCGCCTTCGCCGCGTTCGGCCTGCTCCTTCCCGCCGTCGGCCAGGCCGCCGAGGCCGCGAAGAAGATCACCATCGCCGCCATCCCCAAGGCCACAACGCACTCCTACTGGAAGGCCGCCGAGGCCGGCGCTCGCCGCGCCGCGGCCGAGTTCGGCGTCGAGCTCGAGTGGCAAGGCCCGCTCGACGACTCCAAGGTCGCCGACCAGATCGGCATCTTCAACAACCTCGCCGCCTCGGGCCTCCAGGGCATCATGCTCGCGCCCTGCGACGACAAGGCCCTCGCCCCCCACGTCCGCAACGCCGCCAAGCGCGGCATCCCCGTCGCCATCTTCGACTCCCCCCTCGCCGGAAAAGCCGGCGCGGACTACACCAACTTCGTCGCCACCGACAACAAGGCCGCCGGAGCCACCGCCGGCAAAACGCTCGTCGACCTCGTCGGCGCCACGCCCGCCCACGACGGACAGGTGCTCATGATACGCTTCACCGAGGGCTCCGCCAGCACCCGCCTCCGCGAGGAGGGCTTCACCTCCGAGATCGCCAAGACGCCCGCGCTCAAGCTCGTCGCCCAGCAGTTCACCGACGGCTCCATGGCCGGCGCCCAGCGCGTCGCCGAAACCCTCCTCAACAACTACGTGAAGAACGGCAAACTCGAGCTCGCCGGCGTCTACGCGTCCAACCAGGTCACCGCCGAGGGCGCCTACAACGCCCTCAAGTCCCTTCGCAAAAAGGGCGTCGAGGTCGGCGCCAAGTTCGTGGGCTTCGACGACTCCACGCTCCTCATCCAAG
>CBINJQ010000444.1:0-3003 GCA_966251015.1 uncultured Akkermansia sp.
GCAACTGCATCCTCTCCGAATACACCGGCGCGCACATCCACATGCAGCACGTCTCGTCCCGCGCCTCGGTCGACATCCTCCGTCGCGCCAAGGCCCGCGGCGTCAAGGTCACCGGCGAGGCCACCCCGCACCACATCGCCCTCACCGACGAGGCCCTCGCCACCTACGACACCCATTTCAAGATGAACCCGCCCCTCCGCACGGAGGAGGACCGCGTCGCCGTCATCGCCGGCCTGAAGGACGGCACCCTCGACATTCTCGCCACCGACCACGCCCCGCACACGCCCGACGAGAAGGATCGCGAGTTCGACCTCGCGCCCAACGGCATCCTCGGCTTCGAGACCGCCCTCGCCGTCACGCTCGATATCCTCGTCCGCAAAAACAAGTTCAAGCTGGCCACCGTCGTCGACCTCTGGACCCGCAAGCCCGCCGAGCTCCTCGGCCTCCCCGCCGGCACGCTCGCCGAGGGCGCCCCCGCCGACCTCGTCCTCTTCGACCCCGAGGCCGAATGGCTTTACGACGCGAAGAAGGGTTTCTCCAAATCCGCCAACTCCCCCTGGAGCGGCCAAAAACTCCGCGGCCGGGTCAAGGCCACCTACGTTTCCGGCCGCCTCGTCTTCGACGGCCAGAAGATCATCGCGAAATAGTTTTCGGAGGGACGCCGTCCCGGCGTCCGCTCGGTTCCCTCCGCGTCGTTCCGCCCGCGCCGCTCCTCGTTTTTTCGCCCGCGGCCCTACGCCCCGCCTCCAAACGGCGGGGCTTTTCTTTCCCGCCCCCGCCCCGCCCGCCTCCGTTCTTCTTTGCGCCTCCCGCGCCTTTTTGCGGCCATTCCTCCGTGCCTCCGCACATCGCCGCCAACTCCGTCGCCGCACCGTTCCTCGTCCTCGCCGAGCTCGAGATCGATCCCGACGTCGTCACCACCAGCCTCTGGTCTCACCTCCTCACCGTCGGCGGCGTGCTGCTTGCCCTCTTCGCCCTCGCCCGCCTCCTCGGCGAGCGCCGCCAGCCCGGCAACACGCTCGCCTGGCTCATGGGCATCATCCTCGTCCCCTACGTCGGCGTTCCGCTCTACCTCCTCGTCGGTGGCCGTAAGATCCGCCGCCTCGCCCGACGCAAGCGCCGCATCCGCCTGCCCGTCCCTCCCGAGGCGCGCGCCGGCGCGGCCACGCTCGCCCACCCCGTCGCCCAGGCGATCCGCACCAACGGCGCCGGCGACCCGGTCGGCGGCAACACCGTCCGCCTCCTCCTCGACGGCGAGGACGCCTTCGCCGAGCTCGAGCGCCGCATCCTCGCCGCGCGCCACACCATCCACATCGCCACCTTCATCCTCGCCCGCGACGGCGTCGGCCGGCGCCTCGTGCAGCTTCTCGCCCGCCGCGCCCGCGAGGGCGTGAAAGTCCGGCTCCAGCTCGACGCCCTCGGCTGCTTCTTCTCCAGCGGCCGCTTCGTCGACCCGTTGCGCCAGGCCGGCGGCGAGGTCGCGACCTTTCTCCCCGTCGTCCCCCTCTCGGGACGCGGCTCCGCCAATCTCCGCAACCATCGAAAAATCGCCGTCTTCGACCGCGAGACCACCCTCGTCGGCGGACACAACCTCGCCCGCGAATACCTCGGCCCCCAGCCTTGGCGCAAACGCTGGACCGACCTCGGCGCCGTCATCACCGGCCCCGCCGCCGCCCAGCTCGACGAGGTCTTCCTCGCCGACTGGACCTTCGCCACCGGCCGCGCCCCGGAAACAGAAACGCATCCTTCCTCACAGAACATCGTCACCGAGAACACGGAGCCCCAACACGGGGTTCACGGAGTCCCATCCGCGGAATCCGATTCCTTCTCTTCCGGTTCCTCCGATTCTCCGCCTCCTCCGCCGCCTCCGTGTCCTCTGTGTCCGAGCTCCGTGCCCTCCGTGACGAAAATGTCCGCCTTCACGAGCGAGCTCCAGATCGTCGCCAGCGGCCCCGACGTGAGCGGCGACCCGCTTTACGAAGGCATTCTCTCCATGATCCAGGAGGCCAAACGCAGCATCTGGATCGTCACCCCCTACTTCATCCCGGACGAGGTCCTCCTCCGCTCGCTCATCGTCAAGGCCCGCGCCGGCCGCGACGTCACCCTCATCCTGCCCGCCCGCTCCAACCACCCGATCACCGACCTCGCCCGCCGCTCCTTCCTCCGCCAGCTCGTGCGCGCCGGCGCCCGCGTCCTCGCCTACCAGCCGCGCATGCTCCACGCGAAGACCATCATCGTCGACGATTCCCTCGCGCTGGTCGGCTCCGCCAACGTCGACATGCGCAGCCTCTTCGTGAATTTCGAGATCGGCGTCGTCCTGCACACCCCGACCGACGTCCACCCTCTCCGCGCCTGGGCCGGGGAACTGACCCGGCATTGCCAGCCGCTCACCCTCGCGGACCTGAAACGACGTCGCATGCCGTTCAACTTCCTCGAAGACCTCAGCCGCCTCCTCACGCCGCTGCTCTGAGACCGGAAGATATCGCCCGCGACACGAGCGCATGCGCCAAGGCCGATCCCGCCCGGAACTCCGCCCGCCCCGTCCCCCGCCGACACCTACGCGATTTTTCCCGCGCGCCGACGGGCCGTCGGGGTTGCCGTCCCCGCCGCCCGGCCCTTGTCTGCGGCCAACCCCATGCTTTACCCCGTTTTTACGCGCCTGCTCCTGCTGGCGGCGCCGGCTCTTTCGCTGTGCGCGCAACCTGTTTTGGAAAAGCTCGACCGCGGCGTGGTCGCGCTCCCCTCCGACGACGGATCGATCTTCGTCTCCTGGCGGCTGCTGGGCGACGAGTCGCCCGATCTCGGCTTCGACGTCTATCGCCAGATCGGCGAGCGCCCGGTGGTTCGGATCAATTCGGCGCCGCTGAACGGGCCCACCCATTTCGTCGACCGCCCGCCCATCTCCACGCGCGACACCCTTCGCTACTCCGTGCGGCCGGCCGGCGGCGCGCCCGATCTCGCCGCGCCCTCCGCGCCCTTCGCGCTCCCGCCCGCCGACGCGTT
>CBINJQ010000445.1:0-2909 GCA_966251015.1 uncultured Akkermansia sp.
GCTCAGCACCGCCCACTTCCGCCGCCCCGGCGGCACCCAGCTCGATCTGTTCTGACTTGGAGGACGCCGTCGCCGGCGTCCGCGCTCGCGAGTCGTCGTCGATTCGCCCGTTCGCTCCACAATTTTCCCCCTCCGTTTGCCGCCGCGTCCCATCCGCCCTTCTTACCCCTCTCCTTTTCGCCATGACCACCCACTACGATTTCCCGCAAAAATTCCGCGCGCTCTACGACCATGCCGTCGCCCTCTACGCGCAGGGCCGCCGCGGCGCCGCCACCTATTTCGACACCGATCAATCCGCCTGGCTGGACGCCAACGGACTCTCCGCCCAGGCTCTCTACGACTACGCCGAGGACCAGGTCGGCGGCGGCGAACCCGGCTTCGAGCACGCCCTCGCCATCGAGCTCGTCCGCCGGGATTACTTCATCAACGCCCAGCAAAGCGTCGGCTCCGGCGTCATCGCCGATCCTTCCACCTGGCCCTCCAAGACCGCCTCCGTCGAAGGCATCGAGTGGCTCCCCCGCATTATTCCAAAGGCCCGCGCCAAGCTCCGCGGCGAACTCCCCTCGTCGCTGATGTATTGCTGCGGCGGGGACAGAAATTTTTTCAAGGCGCACGACATCCTCCCCGCCGAGTTCCTCGCCCTCGTCTGGCGCCACGAAGACGACATCCCCGCGATCATCAACTGGGTCGTCTCCCGCCGCACCGTCCCCGCCCCGCGTTAAGTTCCTAGTTTTCTCCCGCGCCATCGTCTTCCGACGCCAGGTCCGCCAGCGCGGCCTTCAAGAACCGGCTGTTCCCATAGACCGCCAGGCCCTGTTCGGCCAGAAACCGCGCGGTCTCACGCCGGCCGGCCGCTCTCAGGGCTTCTATGAAAGCCCGGTAGCTTGGCAGCGATTGCGTAGGAAATCTCATCGCCTCAAGCAACGCGGCCCGCCCTGCGGCCTCCTCCGCCCCGATCACCCGGAGAAGACAGCCTATCGGTTTGAACCGATACTGGTCAGCGGCCACTTGCTTGGGAAAGTCGCGTCGTATCTTTTCCAGCATGGCATCCGCCTCCGCCCATCGGGCCTGCTTTATCAGCAATCCCAGATGCCCCGTGGCGATGGCCGGATCCATCAACCCCTGCTCCGCCGCGGCCGCTTCGACGCGGAGCAGCTCGCGCTCGCACCCGATCTCCACCAGCGGCTGTGCCAACAACCGAAGATTACGCTGATCCGCACCAAATCGGAGCAGATAGCCGTCCAACTCCCTGGCCGCCTCCTCGGTCATCCCCGCCAGCACTCGCTGAACCACGGAAAACGCGCGGGGCTGCGGATCGGAGGGATTCCGTCGCACCAGCTCATTCAGCACCGCGTCCATTTCGTCCGCTCGCCCGGACTCGCGATAAATCCTCGCGTAATGCCGAAGCACCTGATCCGTGGATCCCTCCTTGGCCCGCCACTCGTTCAACCAGACCTCGGCCGAGTCAAAACGCCTCGCGCCGCACAGCGCGGTCAGACCCAGCTCCCTCCGCTCGGCCTCCACCATCTCGTCCGAGTAAGCCTTCACGAAATCGACGGCGTCCACCCAGCGCTCCGCGCTTATCAGGGTCAACGCCCGCTCTCGCAGCAGCCACGCCCGATCCTCCTTTGACGTCGAACCGCCGTCGTTTAGCGCCAATGCGAGCAGTTCGAGCACCCGTTCCGGCTCTTCGCTCCTTCGCGCAAATTGAAGCGCATACTCCATGTATTTCCTGCCCGGATACCCATTGGAGAACTCATCGTAGGCCGTGCGCCGGGCCTCCCCCGCGGCGCCGCCGAGCCAAAGCAACTCGGCCAAGCGCATGCGCGCCTGCTGATCCCTCGGGTTCCAAGCCAGACCAATCCGCAACATTCGCAATCCTTCCGCCGAGTTCCGCTTCTCGATCTGCCTGTATGCCGCTTCGATCATCACCTCGCCACGGATCACCAGCTCTTCGGTCTTCTCCGGTGTCTGCGCGGGACGAACAGCCCTCATGGTTTCGACAAACGCCCCGGCGATCTCGTTAGCGGCCAACTCGTCCACGTCGGTCGGAGCCGATTCCATGACGACACCCAAGACCGGCCGAAGACCGGCTAGCAAAACGAGGAAATGTATCTTCAGCCTCACGGCTTTATCACGGCTCTCGTCGTTCTGCGGACAATTCCAAACCCGCGATTCCGCAAGAGGACGTCCCTTCCCGCCAAAATTTCTGGTTGAAAAGCGCGCCGCATGCGCGCCATCTCCGCCCCAGCAAGTTTAGGCGAACCCGAGGCGTCGGGCTGAGACCGGGACACGATCCGTCCCCATAGCCTTCGAACCTGATGCGGTTAGCACCGCCGAAGGGAAAACGGGTCCGACGGACCGCGCGGCCATCCGCGCATTTCGGCGGCACTGGGATCTCCAAGGCGTGGCCCGCCCACGCCTCGATCCCATGTCCACCACCGCCACCTCTTCGTCCGCCTCCGCGTCGTCCGCCTCCGCCCACACGCTCTTCCCCGGCTCCCGCCGCGCCTACCTCCAAGGCTCGCGCCCCGACCTCCGCGTCCCCGTCCGCGAGATCGCACTATCGCCCACGCGCCGCCCCGACGGCTCCGAAACGCCCAACGAGCCCGTCACCGTCTACGACACCTCCGGCGCCTGGGGCGACGCCTCCTTCCACGCCGATCCCACCCGCGGCCTCCCCTCCGTAAGGGCCGAGTGGATACGCGAGCGCGGCGACGTCGAGCAAGTCCCCGGCCGCGCCGTGCAACCGATCGACGACGGTTATCTCTCTGAAAAACACCGCGCCCAGGCCGAGGCCGAAGGGCGCCGCAACCCTCTCCGGGCCTTCGACCGCGCCTCCCGCCCCGTCCTTCGCGCCAAGCCCGGCCAACGCCCCACCCAGCTCGCCTACGCCCGCGCCGGCATCG
>CBINJQ010000446.1:0-2896 GCA_966251015.1 uncultured Akkermansia sp.
CGGGCGCGCTCGGCCTCGGCCGCCGCGCGCGTGGCGGCGAGATTCTGGTCCAGTTCGGCGGCGGTCTTCTCGGTGCGGGCGAGGTTCTCCGAAAGCTCGGCCTTCGCGCGTTCGGCGGCGAGGCGCTCCGACTCCGTGCGCTCGAGGTTGCGCGCGATCTCGTCGCGGCGCGCCTGCTCGTCCTCGAGCGAGAGGCGCATCACCTCGACCATGTCCTGCTCGGCGGTGGCCGCGCCCGAGCCGGCCGCGGGCGTCGTCGCCGCGGGGGGATTTTTCGCGGCGCTCCGCCCGCTCGTGGCGGCGGGCTTCGCGTCCTCCCAGCGCGTGAGCGCGAGCAGCGTCAGCAGCAGGAAGTCGCAGAGGATGAGAAGCAGCGTCTTGTTCATGGCCGGGCCGGGAAGGTGGACTCGGAAGTTTGGCCGCAAAGAGGCGCAAGGAATCCACGAGCGCATGCCGCGTTACAGACGCCTATGGGCGCACGCGATAGCTGCGTCGGCAGAACCGAAATTTTGCGTCTTTTTGCGGCCATAAAATTCTGCGCCGAAATCTCAGCGCGCTGTCGCCGGCCCGGCGGCGATCACGTCCTGCGCGGCGAGGATGAGGTTGGTCTTGTAGGGGCGGACGTGCCGGATCTTCACCAGCGCCACGCAGGTGATGCCGAGCAGGTTCGACGAATAGGCCGCGAGGAGGTTGGGCTCCACGAGGCCGAGCACCTGAAGCACGAGCGCGGTGGCGGTGCCGCCGATGCCGAGGTAGAGGCCGCCGTCGAAGAGGTTCTCCTCGTTCTCCATGAGCCGGAGCTTCACGAGGGGCGACAGCGCCTGGGCGTCGATGGAACGGATCTTGGCGAGACACACCAGATACATGGCGATCTGCAGGGCGCCGAAGAGCGCGATGGCGAGGATTGAGTGGAGGTCCATGGCGAAGGTGGGCGTGACGGTTTTGAGCGATTCGGGATCGGCGAGGTTCCCCAGCACGGGCATGGCCAACGTAAGGCCCTCGATGCGCGGGGACGCGGCCCGACCGAGATAAGGTTCCGTGACGAGAAGGAAGGCGCCGGTGGCGACGAGCGCGAGGACTCCGCTGCCGGCATGAAAGGTTTTCTCCTGGCCGACATGCCGGAGCGCGCCTCCGCGCATGCCGCGGTCGATCGCGCGCAAAAGCAGATACGCCCCCGCCGCGCAGAGCGCGTAGCGAAGCGCGAGCGCCCAGATCGGATGAAGCAGCGCCAGCTCCACCAGCGGCTCGGGCGCGGGCGCCGGCTGGCGGTTCACCGGCACGCCGCGATCAAGCAACAGGCGGACCGCGCCGCGGCCCTCGCGCAGCGCGAGCCGCAGATCCGCGTCGGCGTCGGCGGCGTGCAGACGGCGATAGACGATCACGCGCTCGACGGAGTTTTCCGCGCCGCCGTCGGCCAGCGCGGCGGCGAGCGTGAGCGTGAACCCGTCGCCGCCCGCGCGGGTGAGGCGGCCGAGTTCGGCCCAGGCCTCGCGCGTCTCCACGCCGCCGGCGATGGTGGTGAGTTGCCGCCAGTCAAGCCGCCGCCCGAGCGCGAGCAGGTCGATCAGCATCGGCTCCAGCGTGTCGCCGAGCGCGCCCCGGGAAAGCGCGGCGCGCGCCTCGTCACGCCATACCCGTGCAAAAGCAGGCGAAAGGTGCTCGCCCTGCTGAAGCAGCGCGGCGAGCAGCACGAGCGCCTCGTAGGTCTGCCCGCCCGCGCGACCGGCGGGGACGAAGCGGCCGGTGTCCTTCAGGTCGGCGAGCGCGAGCGTGTCGCGCACCGCCGCGATGCGGGAGTTGGCCAGAAATCCGCGCAACGCGGTCCGCGCATCCGCGGTGACGAAAAAGCGCAGCACCGGCGTGCTCTCGCCCCTGGCCGCTGCGGAGCGGGCCGCCGGCTGGCGGGTGAGCGGAAGCAGGAAGGGATCCTCGCCGCCCCACACCGCGAGGTTGGGTTCGCGTTGCGCGAACGTTTTCAACGCCGTCTCCAGCCCCAGCGTCTCGGAGGCGGGCGCCTCCGCCGCCCGCGCTCCGGCGAGCAGCAACGCGGCCGCGCCCGGTTGCGCGGCGTCGAGCCGCGACTCCGCGAGGTCGGCGAGCGAGGGCGTGCCCGAGCCGGCCCGGGCCAGGATCGCCGGCGCGACGGAGCGCAAATGCACGGGCATAGCCCAGGCCGCGATCACGAGCGCCGCGCCGACGACGCCGCACAGCCACACCCGCGCCGGCGCGGAGCGGCGGGTCGCTGAAGCGGAGGCGGCGGCGGTGTTCATCGCTGGGGCACTATTGGTTTGCGGGGCGGGAGGGCAAATCCACGCTCGCCCGGATTGACGGCTTTCACGTTCATCTACCGACCCATGTCGCTTGCGATTGTTCACTACAACGCCCCGGTGCTCCGCCAAAAAGGCGCGCCAGTAACCACTTTCGACACCGAGCTGGCCAAGCTCGCCGCCGACATGGTGAAAACCATGCATGAGGCGCGCGGCATCGGCCTGGCCGCCCAGCAGATCGGCCGCGCGATTCAGCTCTGCGTCGTGGACCTGCGCGAGACCGATCGAGATTTTTCATGGGAACTCGACGGCGCCCAGTCGCCCTTGGAGCTCATCATGCCCATGGTGATCGCCAACCCGAAGGTCGAACTTCTTCCCTCCGCCAAGACCAGTTACGAGGAGGGTTGCCTGTCTTTCCCCGACATCCGCGGCGATGTTTCCCGGCCGGATCTTGTCCGGGTCACCTTTCAGGACGCGCAGGGCACCCCGCATACGCTCGTTTGCAACGGCCTTTTCGGGCGCTGCATCCAGCACGAGGTCGACCACCTCAACGGCACGCTTTTCATCGACCGCATGGACAAGGCCGCGCGCCGCCCCATCGAGCGCGCGATCAAGGCGCTCGCGGAAAA
>CBINJQ010000447.1:0-2868 GCA_966251015.1 uncultured Akkermansia sp.
CCGCTCGGCGCGCGGGAGAAAACGCTGCTCCGCCTGGACGCGTGCGCCGCGCTCGGCCGGGGCGAAGAACGGGCCTCGTTGATCCGCCGCCTCCTCGCCCAGGCGGCCCACCCCGCCACCTGGCAGCTCCTCAGCGCCCACTTGATCGTCCACCCCGACCGCGAGCTGCTCCGGCTTGTCGCGGAAGAACACCGGCGCGATCCGTTGCCCGCGAACGAGGCTTCCTACCAATCCCTCCTCTCCTGGTTCGCCGCCTGCGGTGTCGACGGCGACGGCGAGCTGTTGGCGGAGGCGACCCGTTTGCTCGTCGACGCGACCGCTCGCGAGTCCCCGGCGCTCGACCGCGCGCGCCAGGCGTTCCTCGGGCAGCCGTCCGCCTTCCGTCTCGAAAACGTCCTCCCGCTGATCCAGCCCCTGCCCATCGAGACCATCTACGCGCTTTACGCCCGATACGCCCCCGCGCCATCCCAACCGGGCTCCCGCTGATCCCCGCCGTCATGCTGCATAAAGTAACCGCCCAAGAACGCCGCGCCCTTCTCGTGATCGCGACCTTGATCGTCCTCGGAACCATCGGCCTTTGGTTGCTCGATTGAGGACTCTCCGCACGATGAAGCCCTCGGTTTCCCCGTCTTCCAAAACCATCCCGTTCCCCTCTTGGCTGGGCTGGAGCGCGCTGGTCGCGGCCGCGGCGTTCGCGCTGATCGCCACCATTTGCCGCGCCGGCCAGTCGCGCCTCGCCTCCCGCGCGAGACTCGCCGAACAGGAAACCCGGCTCGCCCAGGCCGAGCTTCGGGCCACGCGCAACCAACTCGAAGCCGAACGCATTCTCGCCTCCGCGCAGGCCGACCAATGGAGACGCGCCGACGCCGAGGCGGCGATCCTTCGGGAAAAACTCGGTTCCACGGGAAACTCCACGCTCGCCGGACTTCGAATCACGGTCCTCACCACCCCGCCGGGCAAACCCAGCGACGCGCAAGGTGTCGTCGCCTGGGACCCGACTCTCCGGCAAGGCCTGTTAACGGTTTCAAAGCTTCCCGTCCCCGGCGACGATCAGAATTACCAGCTCTGGATCGTCGCCGACCCCCGGAGCTGGAAGCCACGCCCCGTCGACGGCGGCGTGTTCTCCGTCGACCCCGCGAATGGCGCCGCCCGCCTCGTTTTCAGCACGGGCACACCGATCTCCGCCGACACCGCCTTCTTCGTTTCTCGCGAGCGAAAAGGCGGCTCCTCCACCACCGAGGGCCCGGTGGTGCTCGGCGGCGGGTAGCGCGCGCACGGTCACGTCTGCCCGCCGCTCCTCGATTTCGGCGCATGGGAAAAGGCGGTGGCGGAAAGCCGGCCGGTCTTCCGCCACATATCTACATCTCCCGATTCTCCGGCCCCGCTCCTCGCGTCCTCTTTCAAAACATTCTGGACGCCCCTTTCTCCCGTCCCACCCTCGACACCATCTATGGTCATCAAACCCAAAGTCCGTGGCTTCGTCTGCGTCACCGCCCACCCCGCCGGCTGCGCCGCGCATGTCCAGGAGTGGATCAACCACGTGAAGTCGAAAGGCCCCGTCGCCAAGGGTCCCAAGAAGGTCCTCGTGATCGGCGCCTCCACCGGCTACGGCCTCGCCTCGCGCATCGCCGCCGCCTTCGGCTCCGGCGCCGCCACCATCGGCGTCTTCTTCGAACGCCCCTCCGAGCCCGACAAGCCCGCCACCCCCGGCTGGTATAACTCCGCCGCCTTCACCGCCGAGGCCAAGAAAGCCGGACTCTACGCCAAGAATTTCAACGGCGACGCCTTCTCCGACGCCCTCAAGCAGGAGGTCCTCGCGGCCATCAAGAAGGACCTCGGCCAGGTCGACCTCGTCGTCTACTCCCTCGCCTCCCCGCGCCGCACCCACCCGAAAACCGGCGTCACCCACAAGTCCGTCCTCAAGCCGGTCGGCCAGACCTACAGTAACAAGACCGTGGATACGGACAAGGGCGTCGTCTCCACCGTCACGATCGAGCCCGCCAGCGAGACCGAGATCGCCGACACCGCCGCCGTCATGGGCGGCGAGGACTGGGAGATGTGGATCAACGCCCTCGACGAGGCGAAGCTCCTCGCCCCCGGCGCCACCTCCGTCGCCTACTCCTACATCGGGCCCGAGCTCACCTGGCCCATCTACAAAAACGGCACCATCGGCCTCGCCAAAAACGATCTCGAGCGCGCCGCCAAGTCGATCAACGCGACGCTCAAGTGCAACGGTTACGGGCGCGCCTTCATCTCGGTCAACAAGGCCCTCGTCACCCAGGCCTCGTCCGCCATCCCCGTCGTCCCCCTCTACATCTCGATGCTCTACAAGGTCATGAAGGCCAAGGGCAACCACGAGGGCTGCATCGAGCAGATCGACCGCCTTTTCCGCACCCAGATGTATGGCGGAAACGGCCTCTGCTTCGACGACGCCGGCCGCGTCCGCATCGACGACTGGGAAATGCAGCCCGACATCCAGGCCGCCGTCGCCAAGATCTGGCCCGAGGTCACCACGGAAAACCTCGCCCAGCTCACCGACATCGCCGGCTACCGCGAGGAGTTCCTCAAGCTCTTCGGCTTCGGGCTCCCCGGCATCGACTACGACGCGGACATCAACCCCCACGTCGAACTCGGCGGCTGACGCCTCGTTTTTCCTCGCCCGACTCGCCTTCCGAGTCGGGCTTTTTTTCGTCATGATCCGCCATTCCCCCCGCGTCGTCTTCCTGCTCGGCGCGACGCTCGCCCTTTTCCCCGCCGCAGGTTGCCGCCCGCACGTGTCCACGCCTAGCCTCATCACCTCCGGCTCACCCGATACGATTTCGATTCAGAATACAGACGCGGATCTCGGCTCTTTGCTGGCGGATGTCG
>CBINJQ010000448.1:0-2778 GCA_966251015.1 uncultured Akkermansia sp.
GCATCTCCGGCATCAGCGCGATGCCGTGGCCGACGGCGACCATGGGCACCACGGCTTGAAGAGAGGTGGCGAGCGGTCCCATCTTGGGCACGAAGCCGGCGGGTTTGATGAAGCGCCGGAGCTGCATTTTGTAGCCCGGGAAGCGGTGTTCATCCAGCCCGACCCAGGTGTCGTTTTTGAACGCGCGAAGGGGGGCGTGAGCCTCGCCGGAGAGCGGGTGGTTGAGAGGCAGCACGATCCGGAGCGGCGAGGAGACGACCAAGGCGCGGCGGAGGCGCTCGGATCGTCCCACGAGGAGGGATGGCACGAAACCGATGTCGAGCCGGCCATCGAGCACGCCTTGGACATGGTCGTGACTCGGCATCTCGATGAAGTTCACCGTCACGCCGCGATGGCGTTTGCGCAGGGCCTGGGCCGCCTGGGTGAGGGGCGAGGGGAGGTTCCAATCGCTGCCGACGTTGAATTCGGTGCGCGTGTTTACGCCGAGTTGCTGGGTGCTCAACACCGCCCGGTCCACGGCGGAAAGGATCTCCTGGGTGCGGGCCAGAAAATGTTTCCCGGCCTCGGTCAGCGCGACCGAGGTGGTCGTGCGGATGAACAGCGGGCAGCCGAGTTCCTCCTCGAGCGCCTTTATCTGCCGGCTCAGGGCGGGCTGCGCCACCCGGATGCGCCGCGCGGCCTGGCTGAAGTTGAGGTCCAGCGCCACGGCCTGAAAATATTTTAGGTGCCTCAGCTCCACGCGGCGTGATGAGGGCGTCGGCGGGGTTTTTTGTCAGCGAATAAACGGATCGCGGGAGAGCTTGCCGAAGGCCCAGCCGACTTTGCCGCCGCGCAGCAGGTGGGCCTTCATCTTTCGCTGGAGGGTGGTGCGCTCCTGCAGCTCGGCCGGCGGGATGTCTTTGCGGCCATAGACCCACTGGAGGAAGCCGTTGTTCTCCGCGTCCACGCGATGCACCTCGAAGGCGCGCTGGAAGGCGAGGACGCGGGAATGCGCGGGGAGGAGCTCGGCGAGCACGGGGCAGAGCATCCAGGATTCGCAAAGCATGTCCGCGTCGGCGTAGGCCGGGAAAAACTCCGCGAAGAAACGGCGGGCGTTGAGGTAGGATTCGCGCAGGCGGGGCGTCGAGAGGTCGGAATCCGAGGCGATGTGGATCTGGATGCAGCGGGCGCCGGCCGTATCCACGGTCTCATACTCCAAGGAGCCGATGCGAAACTCGTTCAGCGAAAGCTGGCGGGGCACCCACCAGGCCCAGGTGAAGGCGAAGGTCCCATGCACCTCGCGATGAAAATTCACGAAGCGGCTGAAGAACTTCATCGTTTCGATGAAGACCCCGTCGGGAATGCCTTTCTCGGCGTAGGCGCGATGGGCTTGGAGCGCGCAGCGGAGCAGGCAGGCGAGGATTTTTACCCCGGCCGGATCGTCGCCGATGACCTGTTGGAGTTCTTTGACGGCCGCTTCCCAGGTGGCGCGCTCGAGGAGCCGGGGCGTGATGGCGTCGTTGGCGGAGTAATCGAAGTCCCGATCGAAGGCCGACACGCGGTCCGCCATCTCGGCGGGGAGATCGATGAGGCGGCAGAGATCGGGGAGGAGCATCGGGAAAAGAGGCGGTGCGGGGCGTGGGCGAGGGGAAGGCCGCGACCAAATCGTCACGGTTTCGGCGACGCGAGTTCGCGCACCCAAATGTTGCGATACGAGACGGGCTCGCCGTGGTCTTGCAGCTCGATGGGCAGCTTGTCGGCGTGGGGCGCGTAGGCCGGGGCGCCGCGATAGACGGTCGGGCCCTTGAGCGCGACCTCATGTTGCACGAGCACGCCGTTGTGAAAAACGGTGACGCGGGCGGGCGAGAGCAACTTGCCCTCGCGGTCGAAGCGCGGGGCGGTCCAGACGATGTCGTAGCTTTGCCATTCGCCGGGCGGGCGGGAGGCGTTCACGAGCGGCGGGTGCTGTTTGTAGACCGCGCCGGCCTGTCCGTTGACGTAGGTCTTGTTGTCGTGGGAATCGAGCACCTGCACCTCGTAGCGGCCCATGAGGAACACGCCGCTGTTCCCGCGGTTCTGGCCCCGGCCCTTGATCTCGACCGGGGTTCGGAATTCGAGGTGAAGTTGCATGTCGCCGAAGCCTCGTTTGGTGCGGATGCCGCCGCGTCCCGGATCGACGGTCATGGCGCCGCCGTAGATTTTCCAGGGGGCGGGCGCGCCGCCTCCCTTGGCGGATTCCCATGCGTCGAGGTTTTGCCCGTCGAAGAGAGAGATGGCGTCGGACGGCACGCCGCCGGCCGGCGCGGTGACGACGGGCGGTTCGGGCGACCATAGCTCGGTGGCCTCCGGCGGAGGGAGCGGGTCCTGCGCGGCGAGCGCGAACGAGGCGAGGGCGAGGCCGAGGGAGGGGCCCGGGACGAATTTGATGCGGAAGGGGGAACTCATGGCGGAGCGAGAAATCCGCGCGACGCGCCTCGCCGAGGCAAGCCGTGGCGGCGCGGGCAAAGGTCGCGTCGCGGGCGCGCCGGTTTGATGGCCGGCTCGTCAACGCAGGGTCAGCGGAGGCTGGCTTTGGAGGGACTCGGGAAGTCGGCGGGGACGTGTTGGGTGACCTGGCCGGTGGCGGCCCACTCGACGCCGCGCAGGAAGAGGGTCTGGAAACCCGCGCAGCGCAGGGCGGTGTCGGGGCCGCCCGCCCAGAGATGGCCGAGCATGGTCGTGTAAACGCGTCCTTTTCCGTGGGCGACGGTCCAGTCCATGGGCTCGTTTTCGCCGGTGTCCTTCGAGTGGGCGTAGTGG
>CBINJQ010000449.1:0-2696 GCA_966251015.1 uncultured Akkermansia sp.
GCCCGCGTGAGCCTGGCCGTCTCGGACGCGCGTCCGCTCAACGACCGCAACCGCCATTACCTCGAGCTCGGCGCCGAGGGCGAGGGCGTCGCCGGGGTCCGCAACACGGGCTTCGACGGCATCCGCGTCGACGCCGGCGCGCGCTACGACGTGGCCCTCTTCGCCCGCGCCGCCGATTGGCGCGGCGCGGATTCGCTCACGGTTTCCCTCGAGCTTCCCGACGGAGGCTCCGCCGGCTCGGTCACGCTCGGCCCGCTCGGCCCGGAGTGGTCCCGCTTCGAGGGCGTGCTGACCTCGACCCGCGACGCCGACGACGCCCGTCTCGTCGTCATCCCCGCCGGGCGCGGCCGGCTCTCACTCGATATGGTGTCGCTTTTCCCGCAGGACACCTGGCTCGGCCGAAAATACGGCCTGCGCAAGGACCTCGTGCAGGCGCTTCACGATCTCCGCCCGGCCTTCCTCCGTTTCCCCGGCGGCTGCATCGCGCACGGCTCCGGCCTCGACAACCACTACCGCTGGAAGGACAGCGTCGGCGACATCGCCGAACGCAAGGCCAACTGGAACCTCTGGGGCTACCACCAGACCTACGGCCTCGGTTACTTCGAATATTTCCAACTCTGCGAGGACCTCGGCGCCACTCCCCTTCCCGTCGTCCCGGTGGGCGTGTCCTGCGGCTTCCAAAAACCCGGCGTGGAATGCGTGCCGATGGCGGAGCTTCCCGCCGCCATCCAGGACGCCCTCGATCTCGTCGAGTTCGCCACCGGTCCCGCCGACAGCACCTGGGGCTCCGTCCGCGCGCGCATGGGACGCCCCGAGCCCTTCGACCTTCGCTACGTCTGCCTCGGCAACGAGGAGCACGACACGCCGGAGATGCGCGAGCGTTTCCCCCATTTCGCGCGCGCCTTCCGCGAGAAATACCCCGGCCTCAAGCTCATCGGCAACTCGGGCCTCAGCAACCACATCCCGCTCTACGGGTTGATGGAGCGCGAGCGGATGCACAGCTCCGACGAGCACTACTACGAGCTTCCGGAGTGGTTCCTCGGAAACCAGCGGCGTTTCGACCGCTTCAAACGCGGCGGCCCGCTCATCTTCGTCGGCGAATACGCGTCGTGGGGAAATCATGTCTTCAGCGCCGTCGCCGAGGCCGCCTACCTCACCGGCGTCGAGCGCAACGCCGACCTCGTCGAGATGACCGCCTACGCGCCTCTCTTCGGGCGACGCGGCCACACGCAGTGGAATCCCAACCTCATCTACTTCGACCAGCGCCGGGTCCTGCTCACCGCGAACTATCATGTCCAGCGGCTCTTCTCGCTCAATCGCGGCGATGTCTTCCTGCCCAACACGGTCGAGACCGCCGGCGCCTTCCCGCCGCGCCTCGTCACGGGCCGCCTCGGCGTGGGCTCCGCCGAGTCCGCCGTCGAGATCGCCGGGCTCCGTGTCGGCGACCAGGAGAACGATCTCGCCGCGTGGACCGAACACGCCGGCCGTTTCGCGCCGACCGAGAGCGGTCGCGTCCAGACCGACTCCAGCCTGAAACACGCCCTCCTCCTGAGCCCCGCCCCCGCCCCGGGCGACAGCTACTCCTTCCGCTTGCGCGCCCGGAAAACCGCGGGCGACAAGGGCTCGATCTTCGTCCTGCTCGGCGCCGACGCCGAGGGCAAGGGCGGCTATGTCTGGACGCTCGGCGCCGACGGCAACACCCGCCACCGCCTGGAGCAGGTCCGCGCCTACGACCACTGGGCGCGGTTCCCCGTGGCCTCCGCGCCGGGCGGCCTCCGGGCCGGCGTCTGGCATGATCTGCTGGTTCGCGTCGAACCCGACCGCATCCGCTGCGACGTCGACGGAAAAACCGTCCTGGAGCATGTCTTCCCCCCGCACCCGCTCGGCGTCTCCTCGACGCTCGACCGCGCGGCGAACGAGATCGTGGTCAAGCTCGTCAACCCGCACGAGGCGCCGATCGACGCCCGCGTCACGCTCGCCGACGCCGGGGGTCTCGCCCCGCGCGGCCGGCTCGTGACGCTCGGCGGCGCGCGCGACGCCGAAAACACCTTCGAGCGTCCCGACCTCGTCGCGCCCGTCTCGGGCGAGATCTCCGTCGGCGCCGAGTTCACCCACCGAATTCCCGCGATGAGCGTGCAGTTCATCCGCATCCCCCGCGCGCCGGCCGCCGCCGCGCGGTGATTTTCTCCATGCAAGCATCCCTCCCCCGCCGTCTCCTTCCCCTCGTCGCCTCGCTCCTCGGCGCCTCCGCGCCCGCGTTCGCCGACTACCCGATAGTCTCGCATCGCTACCTCGCCGATCCTACGACGCTCGTCACCAAGGACCGCGTCTACGTGTATTGCTCGGACGACGACGAGAGCCCGGTCGAGGGGAGCTACAACATCCCCGACATCGTCTGCGTGTCCTCGTCCGACATGAAAAACTGGACCGACCACGGTTCCGTTTTTCGCGCCGACGCCGAGACGTCCTGGGCCAAAAAAACCTGGGCGCCCGGCGCCATCGAGCGCGACGGCAAGTTCTACCTCTACTTCGGAAACGGCGGCGCGAACATCGGCGTGGTCGTCGCCGACAACCCGACCGGCCCCTTCAAGGATCCGCTCGGCAAGGCCCTCGTCGACCACAACACCCCCGGCGTGCAGCCGGCCAAGAACATGTGTCTCTTCGACCCCGGCGTCTTCATCGACGACGACGGCCAG
>CBINJQ010000450.1:0-2666 GCA_966251015.1 uncultured Akkermansia sp.
GACCAGATCGAGAACATCAAGAAACGCGCCACGCACCTGTGGAAGTTTCTCGATGCCGAGCAGAAGCTGCGCGAGATCGAGGCGCTCGAGGCCCAGATGGGGGCGCCGACCTTTTGGGACAACAACGAGCGCGCGCAGAAACATATCGGCAAGGTCAACGGCCTGAAACGCGCCGTGCTTCCCGTGCGCGATTTTCGCAAGCGCACCGACGATCTCGACGCGTTGAAGGAGTTGATCGAGGCCGGCTCGCCCGACGAGCAGGCGGAGTTTGGCGCCGAGCTGGCGAACCAGTGCGCGGCGATGCTGGTCGAGTTGGACCAGCTTGAGATCGGCGCCTTCCTCACGGGGCAATTCGACCGCAACAACGCGATTTTCTCGATCCAGGCCGGCGCCGGCGGCACCGAGTCGAACGACTGGGCGGACATGATGTTTCGCATGTATTCGCGTTGGGCCGAGCGTCGCGGCTTCACCACCGAGCTCATGGACGTGCAGCCGGGCGACACCGCCGGCATCAGCAAGGCCACGATCCTCATCAAAGGCGAAAACGCCTACGGCTACTGCAAGGCCGAGCGCGGCGTGCATCGTCTCGTGCGCATCTCGCCTTTCGACTCCAACGCGCGGCGCCACACCTCGTTCTGCGCGGTGGACGTCGTCGCCGAGGTCACGGACGAGATCAAGATGGACATCCCGGAGACCGAGGTGCGCATCGATGTCTATCGCTCCTCCGGCAAGGGCGGCCAGGGCGTCAACACGACCGACTCGGCGGTGCGCCTCACGCACATCCCCTCGGGCATCGTGGTGGTCTGCCAAAACGAGCGTTCGCAGTTGAAGAACAAGGCTTCCGCCTGGGGCATCTTGAAAGCCCGCCTTTACGAGAAGAAGCAAGACGAGCAGCGCGCCGAGATGGACCGCTTTTACGGCGAGAAGGGTGAAATCGGCTGGGGCGCGCAGATTCGCAGCTACGTTTTGCAACCTTACCAGATGGTGAAGGACCTGCGGACCGGTGTGAGCACGTCCGACACGCAGGGCGTGCTCGACGGTGATTTGGATCGTTTCATCAACGCCTGGTTGCGCGCCGGCTGCCCGCGGCATCGCAACAAGGACATCCAGATGGACGAGTGATTTTTGGAGGGACGCCGTCCCGGCGTCCGCGGGCGACGAGGACGTCGCCCTTCCGCTTCACGCTCCGCGCGGATACTGTTCGATCAGACGCGCGACGAGCGCGGTCCAGCCGGTTTGATGGCTCGCGCCGAGCCCGGCGCCGGTGTCGCCGTGGAAAAACTCGTGGAAAAGCACGAGGTCTTTCCAATGCGGGTCGTTCGCGAAGCGCGCGTCGGCGGCGAGCGCGGGGCGTCGGCCCTTCTCATCGGGTTGAAACAACGAGGTCAGCCGGCGCGACAGCTCGCCGGCCACGCGGTCGAGCGTCATGCGCGCCCCGGAGCCGGCGGGGAACTCCACGGTGAACGAGTCGCCGTAGAAGTGGTGGTAGCGCTCCAGCGCCTCGATGAGCAGGTAGTTGAGCGGAAACCAGACCGGGCCGCGCCAGTTGGAATTGCCGCCGAAGAGCCAGGTGCCGGAGTCGCCCGGCTCGTAGGACACGCAATGCTCCTCGCCGTGGAGCCGGATGCGGTAGGGGTTATCGTGATACGCGAGGGACAGCGAGCGCACTCCGTGCGGCGAAAGGAACTCGGCTTCGTCGAGCACGCGGCGGAGGACGCGTTCGAGGCGTTCGCGGGTGGGGATGGCGAGGAGGTGGCGGCCCGAATCGCAACCGTCGCGCGTGAGAAAGGCGACGTTGGCGGCGACCTCGGGGCGATGCTTGAGGAACCATCGCGTGCGTTTGGCAAAGCCGGGCAGCCGGTCGAGGCGGTCCTGCTCGATGAATTCCACGGCGAAAAGCGGCACCACGCCGACGAGGGAGCGGAGCCGCACCGATTCGCGGGAGCCGTCCGGGTGGAGGAAGCGGTCGTAGTAGAAGCCGTCTTCCTCGTGCCAGAGGCCGGTGCCGCCGAGGTGGTTCATCGCGTCGGCGATGGCGACGAAGTGTTCGAAGAACTTGGACGCGATGTCCTCGTAGGCGGGGTCGTGTTCGGCGAGTTCGAGCGCCATCGCGAGCATCGTCGAGCAGTAGAACGCCATCCACGCGGTGCCGTCGGCCTGGGTGAGCTGGCCGCCTCCGGGGAGCGGTTTGGAGCGGTCGAAGACGCCGATGTTGTCGAGGCCGAGAAAGCCGCCGGCGAAGAGGTTTTTTCCCTGCGGGTCCTTGCGGTTCACCCACCAGGTGAAGTTGAGCAGAAGTTTCTGAAAGGTGCTCGCGAGGAAGGCTCGGTCGCGCGCGCCGCGCGGGCCGGTCATCTTGTAGACGCGCCAGCAGGCCCAGGCGTGGACGGGCGGGTTGACGTCGGAGAAGTTGTATTCGTAGGCGGGGATCTGCCCGTTCGGGTGCATATACCACTCGCGCAGCAGGAGCCTGAGCTGGCCTTTCGCGAACTCGGGATCGAGGCGCGCGAAGGGGATCATGTGGAAGGCGAGATCCCAGGCGGCGAACCACGGGTATTCCCATTTGTCCGGCATGGAGAGGACGTCGCGGTTGAAGAGGTGGTCCCAGTCGGCGTTGCGGCCGGCTTTGCGTTCGGCGGGCGGGGGCGGCGGGTTGGGGTCTCCGT
>CBINJQ010000451.1:0-2419 GCA_966251015.1 uncultured Akkermansia sp.
CTCCTCGTCAATCCGGCGACCGGCCCTTCCCTCCGCGAAGGTGGGCCGGCCCCGCGTGCAGGGATCGGATTCGTGCGGGATCGCGGAGTTGGGCGCCGGGACGGCCATGGGCCGACGACGACGTGGATCGCGCGGTGGGCAAAACCTACAACCCACTGAAATAAGCGTTAAATCGTAGTGATTTTTCGATAAATCTGATTGAGATATCGGCGCCGTTTTGATCCGCTCATTTCGCCCCCTTATGAACCTCCCCAACCAGCCCTCGGCTCTCTCGCTCCCGTGACTGGAGTGGCTTTGTCCCTGCCTGATTCGGCGGCCATCTCCGCGCACCACTCCGTCGGCAGCCCATAAAGCGCGCCCGGGCGGACTCGCACACCCGCCCCGTGCGGGGGCGCGAGCATGTCCTCCGTAGTTTCAGGATGGCAACTCGCTCTCAACCCAAACCCGGGCACGCCAAACGATTTTGAAGCGAAGTCTTCAAAGCAAAAACAAACACACCCTCCAGCAGCTACTATCAAAAAGGTCCCATGAAAGTATCCACATCCATCCTCACCGCAGCCCTGCTGCTCTCCTCGGCCGGAGCGCTCCACGCTGGGATGCTCGTTAGCAATTTCGCCACCGGCACGCTGGCGGACAATAGTCTCACCACCTCCGAGGTTTATACGACCATCGGCGACGGGTTCAACGAGCGCAATGTGCATGGCGCCCGGCTGAACACGCAGACCTTCCAAGTTGGAACGGCGTTCACCCTTGATGCGATCTACATCGAGTATCAACAGCCGGGCAGCGGCCCCTATTCGGACGGAGACATCACTCTCACCATCTACACCGTCGCCGACGTCAACGCAGCCACGCTCACGCTGGGCTCGTCCGTGGTGAGCGGGACTTTCACCTCCAACTCGACCACTCGCGCTTCGGCCGGCTTTACCAGCTCCAATAGCGCCACCTCGCTGCTGAAATTCGACTTCACCGACACCGATCAAGTTTCCATCGCCGCCACCAGCGGCACCGCGGGATACGCGCTTCAGTTCACGACCACCTCGGGAACCAACCCCGTCTTCACTTGGCAGAGAGGTGGTGGTTACGCGGGCGGCAGCTCGTTTGAAACGGGCGCGATCAACAGCGGCCTGGACTATGCCGTGGCAATCACCGCGGTTGCCGTCCCCGAACCCTCTTCCGCCGCCGCTCTGGCGGGTGCGTTGGCCGCGGGCGTCGCGATGACCGGGCGCCGCCGTCGTTCGGCCCGGTAAGGCAGATGGAGCACGGAGACATGGCGCCCGGCTAAGGCCATTTTCCTTCACACACTTTTTCGCCGCGACTCCTGGTATTTCCCAACGCGACGGAATCCGCCGTCGGAGTCATTCGACGCCTCGGGGCTCGCCCCGGGGCGTTTTCATTTTTCGTGCTCCCGATTTGGATACAAGCGTGGCGGTCGGGAGCTTGGCCGTCGTCTGAACGTTTTTGGGCCCGCGTCGCACGCGACGCGCCCGACTCGCCCGGGGCGAACCGGTGCAGGCGGGAGACGATGGCGGCCAGGGGACGACGAAGCTGGTTCGGGAACGACGCTCGGCGGCGCCTTCAACGTCGGCGCGTGACCGGCGAGTCGTAGTCGTAGATGAAAGAGTCGCAATCGACGTAACCGGCATCGCCCTTGTTGTTGTAGGTGAAGACGCCGAGGCGGTCGCCGCGGTAGTCGCCCCAGGCGAGCCAATAGGGGTCGCCCAAAGGCGTGAAAGTTTCCCCGTCGGTGCTGTAGGCGTAGCGGCTGAGCCCGTCGAGTCCCCAAGCGGAGCGGAGCCAGAGGCGCGTGGAGGCGATGCGCGGACCGGGGGTGAATTTTCCGTCGTGCGAAACCTCCAGCGTGAGGTTCCCGCCCTCGCGGCGAACGCCGATGGCGGAGTTGGACCCCGAGTAATGGCAGAGGCCCGCGACCTGGCCGTCGGCCATGCCGGAGATGTCCAGCGCGAGCGTGGCGACGTTGTCGGCCGTGCGCATGGAGCGCTGCGTGAGCGTGTTTCCGGCGGTCTTGAGCTGGTCCGGACGGAGCGGCTTCCACGCGTGCAGGCGGAGCCGGCCGGGGCGCTCGGTGAGCGACCATTTCTCCATGCGCGGCTGGTAGTTCCACGACCACTGGAGGCCGAGCTTCGGGCCGGTGAAGTCGTCGCTCGCCTGCGGGACGACGACGCGAGCACCTTGAAGCGGCTTGGCGCCGCTCCAGATCATGCGGCCGAGGCCGTCCTCCCCCACCCGGCCGAGGATCGGCCAGCCATCGATCCAGGTCACGGGCAGAAGACTGGCCGCGCGGCCTTCCCAAGAGCCGGAGCCGTGGTGCGTCAGAAAATACCAATCGCCCTTCTCCGTCTCCACGATGCCGCCCTGGTTGGGCTCGTTGAACTCGCGCTGGGTGTGGGCGAGGCGG
>CBINJQ010000452.1:0-2417 GCA_966251015.1 uncultured Akkermansia sp.
GGCGGGCGCGCCCTACCACCAATGCTTCTGCTGCGCGTGGTGAAGCGCCTTGTCCAGTTCCGGGAGGTAAGAGTGCCACATGCGCTCCCACTCGAGCGAAAGGACTCCGTTGTATTTGTCCTGGCTCAGCGCGTGACGCAGCTCCTCCATGGGAAACTCGCCGTCGCCCGGCAGCACATAGGTGTAGGGATGGCTGCCGTTCGGGCTCGGCGTGCTCACGCTGTCCTTCACGTGGATGTGAACCACGTGGTTGCGAATCGTTTTCCAAGTGTGGGCCGGAGCCTCGCCACCCTTTTTCCAGGTGTGGTGCGCGTCCCAAAGGATGCTGATCTGCGACCCGTGCGCGATCAGCTCGTGCAACGCGTGCGAGGTCACGAAACCGTCGTGCGTCTCGACCATCAGCTCCACCGCCCAGTTGTTCTTGATTCGCTGCTCGCGCCACCACTTGAGCGTCGAGACCGCCTCCGCCACCTCCGCGGCGTCGCCGCGTTTGCCCCCGTCGAACACCCGCAGCCAGGGCACGTCCGCCTCGTCCGCCCACCGGACGAACATCTCCAGCTGGGCGCGGTCGATGTCGTCATGCCCGACGAGTTTGAACGAGGTCCCCAGCGCGCACACCTTCACGTGGCGCTGCTTCAGATGCGCGGCCAGCTTCGCCGGGGTCTCGTAACGCGACTCAAACCAGGCCGGCAGATCGGTGGTGTTGTTGAGCGTCCGCAGCTCCAACGCATGCAAGCCGTGGCGCGCGGCCAGGCCGATGGCTCCGTCCAAATCCATCTCGGGGCAGCCCAAGGTCGAAAAAGTGTGCAACATCATGGGGTGTGGGGGTTGGGTGCCCCGGATGTTGCCCGCGTCCGCCACCGCCCGCAAGCCCTTGCTCCAAGACATTTTTCGCGCTCGCTTCCCCGGGCGCTCCGCCCGGTTCGTCCCGTGACTTCCCCGTCCGGGCTCCGCCCCGCGTCTCCCGCCCGCGTTCCCCGCTCCCGAAAACCCAAAACGCTCCAAAGCCCATGTCATCCTTCCGCAAACTCCGCTTCGGCATGATCGGCGGCGGCCGCGGCGCCTTCATCGGCGCCGTCCACCGCATCGCCGCCCAGATGGACGGCCAGGCCGAGCTCGTCGCCGGCGCTTTCTCCTCCGACCCGGCCCGCTCCCGCGCCTCCGGCGAAGACCTCGGCCTCGATCCTTCCCGCGTCTACGGCTCCTTCCAGGAGATGGCCGACGCCGAGGCGGGAAAACCCGCCGGGCAGCGCCTCGACTTCGTCGTCATCGTCACCCCCAACCATCAGCACTTCCCGCCCGCGAAACTCTTCCTCGAAAAAGGCTTCAACGTCGTCTGCGACAAACCCGTCACCTTCGATCTCAAGGAGGCCCTCGCCCTCAAAAAGGTCGTCGCGAAGAGCCGCAAGGTTTTCGCCCTCACCCACAACTACGCCGGCAACGCCATGGTCAAACAGGCGCGCGATCTCGTCCGCTCCGGCAAGCTCGGCCCGCTGCGCAAGGTCGTCGTCGAGTATCCGCAAGGCTGGCTCTCCACCGCCCTCGAAAAATCCGACCAGAAACAGGCGTCCTGGCGCACCGACCCCAAGCGTTCCGGCGCCGCCGGCTGCATGGGCGACATCGGCACCCACGCCGAAAATCTCGCCCGCTACATAACGGGTCTCCACATCGAGGAGCTCTGCGCCGATCTCACCGCCTTCGTGAAAGGCCGCGCCCTCGACGACGACGGCAACGTGCTCCTCCGCTTCAAAGGCGGCGCCAAAGGCGTCCTCCACGCCTCCCAGATCAGCGTCGGCGAGGAAAACGCGCTCAACATTCGCGTCTACGGCGAAAAAGCCGGCCTCGAATGGCGCCAGGAGCACCCCAACCAGCTCCTCGTCAAATACCCCGACCGGCCCGCCGAGATCTGGGGGCGGGGCAACGGATACCTCACGAGCGACGCCGCCAAGTCCGCCGCGCGCATCCCCGCCGGCCACCCCGAGGGCTATCTCGAGGCCTTCGGCAACCTCTACCGCGACGTCTTCCGCGCCATCCGCGCCGAAGTATCCGGAAAAAAACTACCCCCCGGTCTCGATTTCCCGACCATCGACGACGGCATCGAGGGCATGGCCTTCATCGAGACCGTCGTGAAAAGCTCCAAGCTCGGAGCCAAGTGGGTGAAGTTCCCCAAGCTCGCGTAGCCACGCCCGTCCCCGGGCGTGTTCGCTCACCGCGTCGCCCCTCGCCCGCCCGCTGGCGTCGTCCCCCCGCGCTCCCTCGCCCCGCCTTGCCTCCCCGCCCGCTCCGCCATCCGCTTCCGCCATCATGCGCCGGCTGCTCCCGCTCCTCGTTTTCTCGGTCCTCTCCTTCGCCCCGCTCCACGTCCTCGGCGCGCCGGAGAACCACCTCGACGAGATCCGCCGGCTGCCGGAATCCAA
>CBINJQ010000453.1:0-2215 GCA_966251015.1 uncultured Akkermansia sp.
GGTATGTGACCTCGATCACTCTCCCCGGTTCGCGCCCCTCAAGGGTTTGCTTGGCGACGTGGACGCCGTTCACCACGACATCGAAGACGCGAGCGCGGTCGCCACCCCAGTAGCCGCAGACCAAGACGGCCCCGGGGGTGGCCGGAAGCTTGAGCACGTAAGAAAAAGCGCCGTTCGGAGCGGCGTCGCGCCAAGCGTGGCCGGCCACGCTGCCGGTCTGGCTCCGGTCCGCCGAAAGATCGTGGGCACGCTCCGAGGCCTCGTCGCCAATGACAACTTGGTCGAGCACTTTGGCGCCCTTCGCGTCCGCGACGTTTTCAGGAGACGAGGCCGGCGAAACCTGGGCCGCGGAATCCGCGAGTTCCCAATAGACGGAGTAACGCTCGTGGTGCACGGCATGGAGCGGGCGAAACTCGATGCCGGAGGCGGGACCGGCGTCGCGGGCTTTGAAGGTGAGGGTGGCGGCATCGGTCAAGACGAGCCAGTCGGCGGGATTTTCCGATGGGTTGACGATGGGCGGCACCGTCGCGGACGGAACGCCGAGGTGGGCGTCTTTATCCGCGAAGTCCTCGGGCATGCCTTCATGACCGAGCCGACCAGCGAGAAGGACGGGGCCGTAGAAGACGGAGACCATGGAGCGAATATCCCTGGCGCGCTCGAGGCGAAGCGCCGCAGGGAGACCGAGGGTGACGACGTCGCCCTTTCGCCAGACGCGTTTCAGGGCAAGATAGCCGGGCGGCGTGGCGTCGACGGGCTCCGGGCGTCCGTTGATCGACAGCGTCACGGGGCCGGAGAGCCATGCGGGGATGCGCAAGTGCAGCGTGGCCTCGGTCCGGCGAGGTGCATGAAGGACGCTCAGGCGGACCGTGTCGGCAAAGGGAGGAAAGCCCTCCTGCCTGATCGCCAGGCCTCCGTCTCGCGGGACGAGCTCGGACGGGATGTAGAGATTCACCCAGAGATGACCGGGGCGCTTGAAGTAGATACCCTCGTTGTAGCGGGCGGTGTTTTCGATGCCGGAACCGACGCAGCAATGGGTGCCGTCGAGGTAGGTGCGGAAGTCCCCGCGCAGCGGCGTGAAATAGGTCATCGCGCCGGTGTCGGGGGCGACGGTGGCGAGGAGGTGGTTGTAGAGGGCGCGCTCGAAGTAGTCCGCGTAGTCGGCGCGCTCCGGCGAGCGCTCGATGAGGCGCGCCGTGAGCTTCAGCATGTTTTGCGTGTTGCAGCTCTCGGCGGTGGTGGGCGGGAGTCGCTTGCCGTCGTGGATGGAGGGGCCGGCCTCGACGTCGGGGCCGTCAAAACACTCCTTGAACGAATTACCCCCGAGGGCGAAGGAGTGGCGGCGGGTGACGATCTCCCAAAAATTCTCCGACGCGCGGAGCCCGGCGGGATCGCCGGTGAGGTTGGCGTGGCGGGCGACGCCGGCCAACTGGGCGACGTGGGTGTTGGCATGGAGGGCCTTCAGGTGATCTTCACCCGCGGCGAGCGGCTGGATCAACCATGGGCGGTTGAAGAGAGCCGCGAGCTCAAGATGCTTTTTGTCACCGGTGACTGAATACAGTTCGCAGAGCACGTCGGCCATGCCTCCAAACTCGGTCTGCGGATTTCGGCTGCGATCCGTGCGAAACATGCGCTCGATCCGATCGGACGGGAGCGCGAACAGCCGCTTCCTAAGGTAGGCCGACATCCGCAGGGCCACGCCGAGAGCCTGCTTGTCCCCGAGGTAGTGGTGGGCGTCCACGAGACCGGCCATGATCTTGTGGATCGTGTAGTAGGGCACGGCGATGCCGCCCGAATCGTTGGACGAGCCTTCCTGCCAATCGAGGGCGATGGAGGAAAAGGCGGCCAGATAGCCGTCCTGATTCAGGGCCTGCTGGCACCTGGCGAGCTCGGTAACGAGGTAGAGCGCCCTGACGCGAAAAGCCTTGTCGCCGGTGGCGGCATACATGCGGGAGGCGGCGGAGAGGTAGTGGCCGGCCATATGCCCCCGGATGAAGCCGCCGTCCCAGCCGCCATAACCATCGGAAACACCTACGGCCTGGGGAAGGCCGGCCAACTTGCGATACTCGAAGAGGAGCCGGTCGGGCGCGAGCCGGCCGAGGTAGCCCGTGCGGTGCAATTCTTGTCGATCATGGAACGGGCTGCCCGGCAGCAGCCGCACATCGGACGCATCCACCATCACGACGGCGTCCGGAGGCGCCTCGGCCAAGGCGGAGAC
>CBINJQ010000454.1:0-2136 GCA_966251015.1 uncultured Akkermansia sp.
GGATGGTGATCATGGTTTCGGCGCCGCCCGCCCTCGTCGCGTCGATGAACTGGTCGGCGGAGAGGCTCGGGACCTCCGGACCGTCGCTGAGGCTCTCGAAAAACCAGTCGCCTCCGCGGTTGGTGCAGTTGAGCTGCCAGTTGTAGGTGGTGGTGGCGTTGCCGCCGCGGCGATTGACGGAGATGTTCAGATCGTCGATGGCCGCCGTGTCCAACCAGTTGGAGCCATAGATATACGGGCTGATCGCGCGCCGGTTGGCGTTGGCGTTCACGTTTACCGTCGCGGCGGGGTTGTCGGCCATGGCGCCGCCGGACGCCGCGAGCAGGGCGATGCCGCAGAGGGCGGCGCGTTTTTTGGAACTACTACGGCAAGCGGACATGGGATCGAGGGGAGCTTGAGGGGGAGGGTTAAGTTGAGGGTTTGCCTCAGCGGGTGACGACGACGCGGTAGAAGCGGCGCGGGCTCTCCGTCGGATCCGTCTCGGTGATGGAGAGGGTTTCCCCGTTGCCGGGCGTCTCGCCGGGAAGAGCGACCCAAGATCCGGGCTCCAAGGTGTAGGAGCGCTCCACGGTATAGATTCGCCCGAGCGCGCTCGGGAAACTCACGACGAACTCGCCGCCGCTCATCTGGAGCTGGGTGATCTTAAACTGGCTGGCAGGATCGGTCGGGACGGTGCCGGCGATGTATTCGTCGAGGTTGGTCCAGCCGTCGCCGTCGGGGTCGGCGGCGTCGGCCGCTTCGCCGGCGTTCGCCGTGGTGCCGAAATGTTCCGCGCGCCAGTTCTCCTGCTCGGTGAAGGTGGTGGCCGAGACGGGAGCCGACTCGGGCCCCTGCCCCGCCGGGCCGTTCGCCGAAACGGTGTAATACCAGGTCGCGCCGTCGGCCAGGCCGGTGTCCGCGTGGCTGGTCCCGGTGACGCCCGTCGCGATCTGCACGAAGGGACCGGCGACAGAGGCGGAGCGGCGCACGGTATAAGCGGTGGCACCGGCGGAAGCGCTCCAGGAGAGCGTGATCGTGGCGTCGCCCGGGGAGGCGGCCAGGTTCTGCGGCGCCGCCGGGGGTTGAGGACCGGCGGCTAGCGTGGCGAGCTCGGCGTCGCCCAGGATACGATTATAGAGGCGCACGTCGTCGAGCGTGCCGTTGAGGAAATTGTATCCGGGCTGGAGGCCGCCGATGCGGAGCGCGGGGGGAAGGGTGCGCTCCCCGGTCGCGCCGGTGCCGCTGCCACGCAGGATGCCGTCAACATAGACGCGCATCGCGCCGGTGGTGTTGTCGCGCGTGGCCGCGAGGTGGTGCCAGGCGCCGTCGTTAATATTAATCGAGGACGCGATGGTCGTGTCGCCGCTGCCGGAGCCCACGCCGAAGGCGAGTTTTCCGTTCACGATGGAGGTGCCCCAGTCGGCGCCGCCTCCTCCGACTTCGCCATCGACCAGGCCCTTGCCGGACCACCAGTGGGCGCCCGCGCTTCCCGCCGTGTCCGTCGTCTTTACCCAAAGCGCCACGGTGAAGTCGCCGAGAACGGAGCGGGGGATCTCGACGTAACTGCTCGTCCCGTTGAATTGCGCCGCTCGGGCGCCGACCTTGCCGGTCACATAGGTCAGCGAGGTGGCCGTGCCATGATAGCCGTTGCCGCTGCCATCGAGCGCGTTGCCCTCGAAGGCGTAGCGGGCCGCGTTCTCGATCGGGGTGGCGCCGACCTGGCCTGAGTTTGCGCTTTCGCCGGAGGCGTTCACCGCGCTGACGACATAGTAGTAGGTGGTGTCGTTGACCAAGTCCGTGTCGGTGTAGCTGGTGGTCGTCACATTCGCGACCGTCGCGTAAGGTCCGCCATTCACGGTGGCGCGCTTCACATTATAACTGGTCGCGCCGTTGGCGGCCGACCAGGCCAAGGCGACCAGTGAATCGCCCGGCGTCGCCACCAGATTTGTCGGCAGGGTTTCGACCGGAGCGGCGCCGGCCTGGCTGGAATTCGCGCTCTCGCCGGCGATGTTCACCGAGCTCACGACATAATAATAAGTCGTGCCGTTGACCAAACCCGTGTCGTCATAGCTCGTGGTCGTCACGTTGGCGACCGTCGTATAAGGGCCGCCGCTCATGGTGGCGCGCTTCACATTGTAACTCATCGCGCCGCTGGCG
>CBINJQ010000455.1:0-1822 GCA_966251015.1 uncultured Akkermansia sp.
CAGCCGCACAGATGCTGCGTCGCGCGCCCGTCCGCGATGATCCGAGCGGGACGGCGACATCTGTTTTGTGGGATTCGCGCTACCAGATTCAGCCGCTGCTGCCCGTTTCGTGGCGGGAGGAGTTTTCCGCGCCGCTTGTCGCGTCTGCGGTGAAATTGCTGGAGCGCGCCGACGCGGACGAAGTCCAAGCCGCCGCGCGACTCCTGCGCGCCCGCGGCGGTCCGGAGCACGCGCCGGTTCTGCTCGCGGCCTTGCAGCGGGCGTTGGATGTTTATCAAGCGCCTCGGTTCGGAGCCGGAGCCAACACGCTCGATGCGCCGAAACCGCAGCAGAGTTTGATCTGGGCGCTGGATGCCTTGCGCAGCCGAGGCTGGCGCATCTCATACGGCGGCGACATGGCGCATTTGATCGCGTGGTGTCGTCAGTTGGCGGATACAAAAATTTCCACTCCCGTGGACGAGGCCACCCGGGAAAGCATGCTCACGTGGCTGGAGAACGGGCCCGCCACCGCCCGAATCGCCTCGCTTCAGGCGCTTCCAGATCCGCTGCCCGATTCCTACGTGCCGATTTTGCTGCGGGTGTTGAACGACGCCGACTGGGGCGTGTTGCGTGTGGCGTGCGATGTGGCGGCGAAGTCGAAACGCCCCGCGTTCGCCCGTCCCGCCGTGCAGATCCTCGAGGGGGCCGACGATATATTTCTACAAAACGCCGCGCATGGAGCCGCCGTCTCTTGCGGGGCGGGTATCGAGCTCTGGGAGGCGTGGGCGAACGTCATCACGAATAGCGGACGAACCGCCGACGCGCTTCGGGCTTTGATCGAAGGAACCATAGAACTGCCTCGGGCCGATGGATGCGGTGCATCCACAGGTCAGCTCTCGCGGGATCAACGGTTTGAGCTCCGCGCCGCTTGGCGGGATTTTCTCGCCGAGCATCGTGAGGATCTCGCGGCGGGCCGCCGTGTGAACCTGACCGATCCCGTGATCATCGCCCGGCTGACGGGTATGGACTTTAACCTCGCCGGCCCGGTGGTCGAGTTGAGCTTGCACGATCGTTCTCAATGGCCGCCGAGGCCACCTCGACGATAGCCGCCCGACGTCATCGGCCGCCTCGCTCGACCAAGGATCGCGGGCTCGGCCTGATGAGATTTCTTACCGCCAGCCTTTGTTCCCGGGTTTTATTTGTCCGGGCGGAAGCAAAAAGCTGGCTGGGTTTTCAGATGGCGCGCAAGGTCCGGGCGCCAGCCCCAAACCTTCATGCGTTTATCCCCGTTGTTGTTGGTTCTTCTCGCCGGATTTGGCCCCACCATCGCCTCGGCCACCGACTTTTCGTTCGCTTTCGAGGCCGAGGCGCCCGCGCGCGCCCGCCTGGAAAAGCTCCAAGGCTCCGCCCGGCCGCCGGCGCTCAGTTTGAGCGGGTGGAAAAATTCGGAGCCGCTTTCCTTGGCCGATCTCAAGGGAAAGATCGTCGTGTTGGATTTCTGGGCGACCTGGTGCGGCCCGTGCATCGCCAGCATCCCGCACACGAACGAGCTCGCTGAAAAATATAAGGACAAGGTCGTCTTCATCGGCATCTGCAACCCGAAGGGCGCCGAAAAGATGAACGAGACGGTCGCGAGCAAGGGCATCAAATACCCCGTCGCGATCGATGCGAAGGGCGAGACCATCGCCGCTTACGCCGTCAACAGCTACCCGGACTACTACATCATCGATCAAAACGGCACCTTGGTCGTCGCCGACTGCGCCAACGGCAAAGTCGAGGCCGTGATCGAGAAGTTGCTCCAGAAGTAACGGTAACGCGTCCCGCGTTCGGGCGGAAGACCGCT